>NZ_KV793303.1:59025-93989 GCF_001808425.1 Pseudomonas sp. HMSC08G10
AACCTGCTGGCGCTCAATGCCGCCATCGAAGCTGCACGGGCCGGCGAGATGGGCCGTGGCTTCGCTGTAGTCGCCGACGAGGTGCGCTCGCTGGCCCAGCGCACCACGGGAGCTACGGGTGAAATCCAAGGTTTGATCGACCGCCTGCAACAAGCCGCCCGTGAATCGGTGAACGGCATGCGCACCCAGCTCGAACACGCCGAAGCCACCGCCAGCCAGGCCCAGGCTGCCGATGGCGCTCTCGATGAAATCGTCGGTGCCATCCGCACGATTGCCGACACGGCGGTACGCATCGCCGAGGTAACCGCCCAGCAGACGGGCGCGGTAAGTGAGATTCGCGATCACAGCGAACGGATTCACGCACTGGGCGAGGACAACCTGCAGCGCATTGGTGAAGGGCGTGAGCAGGGCGAGCAGTTGCTCCAGCTTGGCGGCGAGCTGAACACGGCGGTGCGGGCGTTTCGCCTCTGAGCGCCTCGGCGCCTGAGCGAAGGCATTCGCGGATAAACCCGCGCTCACAAGGATCGCGGTGAGCCCTGTGGGAGCGGGTTTACCCGCGAATGCGTCGGTACTGACAACCTGAAATCCAGCGGCCATGTGTCGCGCTGCCGGCCAACCAGGCCCCAATCGCGGGCAAGTCCGCTATGATGCGCCCACGTTTCACCTAGCGAGACCGCCATGCGCCGCCTGTTTTTCCTGCTGTTCCTGCTGCTGGCCAGCCCTGCCTTCGCCGCGGGCCTGCTCGACAACCGCCCCAGCGCCACTCTCGGCGCCGCCTCCCTGAGCAACAGCGCCGACTTCCTGCCTGTCCACGAAGCCTTCAAGCTCAGCCTGGTCCAGGCCGACGCCCAGACCGTCAAGCTACGCTTCGTCGCCACCGACGGCTATTACCTTTACCGCCATCGTTTCAAATTCCGTACAGAGCCCGCCGACATCGCCCTGGGCCCGGCCGATATTCCCAAGGGCGAAGCCAAGCACGACGAGTTCTTTGGCGATGTCGAGGTCTACCACGGCGTGGTCGACATCCAGTTGCCACGCACCGATCCACGTCCCTTCACCTTGCTGGTGGGCTACCAGGGCTGCGCCGACAAAGGCCTGTGCTATCCGCCGGAAACCGAACGGCTGAGCATCGACGGCACCGGCGGGAAACCCGAGACCGGCGCAGGTGGCGCCGAGCAAGGCTGGGGCTGGCAGTCACTGCTGCTGTTCTTCCTCGCTGGCATAGGCCTGACCTTCACCCCCTGCGTGCTACCGATGCTGCCGATCCTGTCCGGTGTGGTGCTGCGCGGGCAGGTGGGTGGCTGGCGTGGGCTGAGCCTGTCGCTGGCCTATGTGCTCCCGATGGCCGTGTCCTTTGCCGTGCTCGGGGCGCTGATGGGCATGTTCGGCGCCAGCCTGAACCTGCAGGCACGCCTGCAGTCGGCGTGGGTGCTGGTGCCATTCGCGCTGTTCTTCGTGCTGTTTGCCCTGGCCATGTTCGGCTTGTTCGAAATCAAGCTCCCGCAGGCGCTAAGCAGCCGCCTGGACAGCATGGCCAACCGCACCAAAGGCGGCTCGCTGCTCGGTGCGGCCGTGCTTGGCGTGCTGTCCAGCCTACTGGTCTCCCCCTGCGTGTCGGCGCCGCTGGCCGGAGCCCTGCTGTACATCAGCGCGAGCGGCGATGCATTGGGCGGGGCGCTGAAACTCTTCGCCCTGGGCCTGGGAATGGGCGCGCCGCTGCTGCTGGTGGCCACCGGAGGGGCAGCGTGGCTGCCCAAGAGCGGCCCGTGGCTGAACACCGTCAAGAATGCCGTCGGGGTTCTCCTGCTGGGCCTGGCCATCGGCCTGCTCAGCCGCGTGCTGCCAGGGCCTGCGACGTTGCTGCTGGTCGGTCTGCTCGCCGCGGGCGTGGCGCTGTTCCTCGGCGCCCTGGAGTTCGTGGTCAAGACCCCGCGTCAACGCCTGGCCCAATTGCTCGGCCTGGCCCTGCTGGTCTACGCCTTGGCCTGCTGGTATGGCGCCCTGAGCGGTCAAGGCGACCCCTTGCGCCCCTTGCCGCCCCCGGCAGTAGCCAGCCTCGACGCCAGCCGGGCCAGCAAGACCGACGCCTGGCAGACCATCACCACGCCCGCCGCACTGGATGCAGCGCTCGCCGACGCCAAGGCCGCCGGCAAACCGGTACTGCTGGACTGGTACGCCGACTGGTGCATCAGCTGCAAGGTGATCGAACACGAAGTACTGAGCGCACCACAGGTCCGATCACAATTGGGCGCGTTCAAGTTGTTGCGTTTCGACATCACCGAAAGCAACGCAGAGCAACGCACCCTGCTCGACCGCTACCAGCTGTTCGGCCCGCCTGCGCTGCTGTTTTTTGCAGCGAACGGCAGCGAACTTTCCGCTGATCGGGTCATTGGCGAGATAAACGCCGGCGAATTTGCGGCAATTCTGACGCGCGTGCGCGGCAAACTGGGTCTATAACTTCTCCGGACCGGGCAACTTCAGCAAAGTATGTGACCAGACTTAATGATCTGGTCACATACTTTGCGCGAACCTCGGACAACGTGTTGGCTATTGCAGGGAACTGGACACCCGACGCCCTCTTGCGGCATAGTCGCCGCGCTCATGTCGTATTGCCCTACAAAACCCAAGGAATCGCAGATGGCAACCCTACTGGTGCTGCACGGCCCCAACCTGAACCTGCTCGGTACCCGCGAACCAGGCCACTACGGTGCCGTGACCCTGGCCCAGATCAACCAGGACCTGGAGCAGCGCGCCCGCGCCGCTGGCCACCACCTGCAATACCTGCAGAGCAATGCCGAGTACGAATTGATCGACCGTATCCATGCCGCGCGCAACGAAGGCGTGGACTTCATCCTGATCAATCCGGCTGCTTTCACCCACACCAGCGTCGCATTACGTGACGCATTGCTGGCTGTGAGCATCCCATTCATCGAAGTGCACCTCTCCAACGTGCACAAGCGTGAACCGTTCCGTCATCACTCCTACTTTTCCGATGTCGCCGTAGGGGTGATCTGCGGTCTGGGCGCCACCGGTTATCGGTTGGCCCTGGAGTCCGCGCTGGAATACCTGGCTGCCAACGCACAGCCCTGATGACACAAGGCTTTGGCCCTTCGGGGCCAGGGCTCTAGAGAAACGTTTTAGACACGTTTTTAAAATTAAGTCCCCGACCGAACCTTGGGAGTTGATGATTAATGGATATCCGTAAAGTCAAGAAGCTGATCGAACTGCTGGAAGAGTCTGGCATCGACGAACTGGAGATCAAGGAAGGCGAAGAGTCCGTTCGCATCAGCCGTCACAGCAAGACCCCGGCCGGTGCCCAGTACTTCGCCGCCCCGGCTCCGGCCGCTGCCCCTGTCGCCGCTGCCGCGCCAGTCGCTGCCGCTGCCCCGGCCGCCGAAGCCGCCGCTGCCGCTCCAGCCCTCAAAGGCACCGTGATTCGCTCGCCAATGGTCGGTACCTTCTACCGCAAGCCTTCGCCGACCTCGGCCAACTTCGCTGAAGTCGGTCAGACCGTGAAGAAAGGCGACACCCTGTGCATCGTCGAAGCCATGAAGATGATGAACCACATCGAAGCCGAGATCGGCGGTGTCATCGACGCCATCCTGGTGGAAGACGGTCAGCCGGTTGAGTTCGACCAGCCGCTGTTCACCATCGTTTGAACCGCGGAGAGCCAACGATGTCTGGGAAGCTCGAAAAAGTCCTGATCGCCAACCGCGGGGAAATCGCCCTGCGGATCCTGCGTGCCTGCAAAGAGCTGGGTATCAAGACCGTCGCTGTTCACTCCACGGCCGACCGCGAACTGATGCACCTGGGCCTGGCAGACGAGTCGGTCTGCATCGGTCCTGCATCGTCCAAGGATTCCTACCTGCACATCCCGGCGATCATCGCCGCTGCCGAAGTGACAGGCGCCACCGCCATCCACCCGGGTTACGGCTTCCTGGCGGAAAACGCCGACTTCGCCGAGCAGGTGGAGAAATCCGGTTTCGCCTTTATCGGCCCTAAAGCCGACACCATTCGCCTGATGGGCGACAAGGTTTCGGCCAAGGACGCGATGATCAAGTCCGGCGTACCGACCGTGCCGGGCTCTGACGGCCCGCTACCGGAAGACGAAGAGGTCGCCCTGGCGATCGCCCGCGACGTCGGCTACCCGGTGATCATCAAGGCCGCCGGTGGCGGTGGTGGTCGCGGCATGCGCGTGGTGCACAAGGAAGAGGACCTGATCGCCTCGGCCAAGCTGACCCGTACCGAAGCCGGTGCCGCCTTCGGCAACCCGATGGTCTACCTGGAGAAGTTCCTGACCAACCCACGTCATGTGGAAGTCCAGGTCCTGTCCGACGGCCAGGGCAACGCCATCCACCTGGGCGATCGCGACTGCTCGCTGCAGCGCCGTCACCAGAAAGTCCTGGAAGAAGCACCAGCGCCAGGCATCGACGAGAAGGCCCGTCAGGAAGTCTTCAAGCGTTGCGTCGACGCGTGCATCGAGATCGGCTACCGCGGTGCTGGTACCTTCGAGTTCCTGTACGAGAACGGCCGTTTCTACTTCATCGAGATGAACACCCGCGTCCAGGTCGAGCACCCGGTTTCGGAAATGGTCACCGGCATCGACATCGTCAAGGAGATGCTCAGCATCGCCGCTGGCAACAAACTGTCGATCCGTCAGGAAGACGTGGTCATCCGTGGTCACGCGCTGGAGTGCCGTATCAACGCCGAGGATCCGAAGAAGTTCATTCCGAGCCCAGGCAAGGTCAAGCACTTCCACGCTCCAGGCGGCAACGGCGTTCGCGTCGATTCGCACCTGTACAGCGGTTACTCGGTTCCGCCGAACTACGACTCGCTGATCGGCAAGCTGATCACCTACGGCAAGGACCGCGACGAGGCCATGGCTCGCATGCGCAATGCCCTGGACGAGATCGTCGTCGACGGCATCAAGACCAACATCCCACTGCACCGCGACCTGGTGCGTGATGAAGGTTTCTGCAAAGGCGGCGTCAACATCCACTACCTCGAGCACAAACTGGCCAACCAGGAGTGATCGCGTTAGCGTGATGCAAGAAACCCCGGCCCAGTGCCGGGGTTTTTATTTGGCGGTCAGGACACCAGATGAATCGCGATGGCGTTGTTCTCGTACTCGCTGGCCCTGTAGACCCGACCCGCGCCATCGCTGACCTGGCCGCTGCGCAACTGGTACAACGGTTCGGCCCTGACTCGCGCTAGCACTCGGCCAGCCCTGCCGCTGATACCCGCGGCCCCCGCGCGGGCTCCACGCAGAATCGGATCGTACAAGCCTGCTACCAAGTCGCCGGAGGTGGTATAGACCTGGGTCACACCAGTGCCCAAGTCCAATGTCATGCCATAGGTCTTGCCAAAGCATGAAGAGTACGACCAATGGTCCCACTGTGCGGATATCCCCTGGCGCCTGAGCACTGACCGGATCGGTTCGCCGATGCTCGTCCCTCCCAACCAATCCCCACCCGCCATCACGGCACGCACCTCCCCTGCTCCGGCACTCTGGATGCGAGACAGAACGTCCCGGATCGCGCGTTCGATGAGCCCGCGGATGTTATGGTCGAAGTGGATGACCGCGCCCCATTTGGTTGCCGGGTTGTACAGCGAAACGGCCACGCAGCTCTGCACATTGAGCGTGAACAGGTAGTTGTCCGCGCTGCTGGCCGACAGCCGCCCGACCACCGCTTCGCCCTGCAGCGCTCCGCGAAGCGGATCAGGGCTCGTACCCTGGGCGACTTGCCGCACGTCGGTGATCCGCCCTAAGTCATGCACGGTGTTGCCCCCGCGCAGGCCTGTGCTATTGGCCACCCAGCGACCATCTGCACTGCGGACGATAGCCTCCCGGTGAAGACTGTCGGGCCGGTTGGCCTTGATCACGCGCAGCGTGCCATGTTCCACGTCCCTCTCGACCTGGAAGTACCGCCCCTGGTGGCGGACGAAGTGCCGGACCCCAGGCGCCTCGCTTGATGCGCCGCTGCGGTAGGTGCCTTGCCAAATGCCCGCCTCGGTGACTTCCTGAAGGTTCGCCGGCTCACCCTTGACCGCCCACCGCTTGTCCAAACGCATCGAAGGAGCGCGCCTGCAGCTGGCAGAGGACACTTGCTTGATCGCCAGCATGTGCCGTGTTTCGTCCAGCAACGACCTGACCGCTCTGAGCGAAAACCCTGGCAGCACGATCATCAGCCCCAGCAAACCCCAAGAGGCGAGCAACCACTGTTGCAGGGCATGCGCGGTGTCCTTGCGCGTGTGGGCGATAATCGCCGAGCGCAGCGGCGCCGCGACAAAATAGGCGCCCAGCAACGCTGCGAACGGCGGCGAGACGAGAGAAAGCGGCACCAGCGCGTACAACAACCCCTTGGCGACTTGCGTGCGAATCACCTCGAAGTGGCTGCTCGTCACCTCATCGACATCCGCCAGCGCATGTTCGATATAGGCCTCGTATTCAGCAGCGATGGTGATGACGTGCTGAAGGCCGCGCAGTGAATCTCGGGAGGCACTGCCCGAAGCCAGGGCAATCAGGCGTTGTTCGACCTTGCGCCTGCCCGCCAGAGGCGCCCGCGCAATCAGGTAATCGTTTGCCACCCCTGACATTTCATGCCCCAGTGTGCTGTATCGGCTGAACAAACGACCGTTCGGCTCCGCCGGCGCATACAGCCAGTCCTGGGCTGTCCCCTCCTGGATGTGGCGGAACACATAGCACCCCAGGATGACGTGCCCCTCGATGGTCAGCCTAAAAATCCCATCGTGATCGGCCACTTGTTCGGAAGACCCGCTTGCCTTCTCTTTTCTTAGCGTGCGTCCCAGTTCAGTGACCAGACGCGTCAGCGCCTCGTAGGTCTCAAGATCGATCTCTGCGCGACCATGCGCAACTCGCAAGTCACGATCCATGCCGCTCAGCAGGGCGCTGCCGAACAGCTGCTGGTAGTTCGCATACTCCACCGAACCGGCCAGCAGGAAGCGCTCACGCACATGAGCAATGTACTTTTCTCCCACATAGGCACCACGCGCGTATCGGGCAAGGTCGGCGCTTCGCAGCGCAGATAGGTCCTGACCGACAAGCGAGCGCACGCCTCGCTTCGGGTGGTCGATACCCGAATTGTCGTCATAGCCATAGCAGACCACGTCGAGCAGATTGACAGAACGTGTCGTCCCATCGGCCAATGTCGTGCTCAAGTCGAAGACGATCGATTCCGGTGCCACCGGATCGGTGATGCCCTGCTTTACCAGATACGGCTTGATGGCTTCGCCCACCGTACGTCGGGCAAAGTCCTGAAAACTCTCATAGTCTTTCAGCGCTTCGATGAATGCCTGCTCGGCGCCACGGGCCTCGTTGCAAAGCAGGTTGATCACCCGACGCTCCTCGATGCCCAGCACGCTGTACCAACGTGGCGACTCGCTGGCCTGCACTTCATGCTCGCGCATCTTCATGCGTGCCCGAACGCCTTGTTCGATACAAGCCCGATAACCTCGGTCTGCACTGCGAAGATCGCGGGTCAGATCCCACGCAGCGGGCAGTGACTGAATTTTCCCCATTTCCACGGCAGCACTGTCGCGCTGCCCCACGGGTAATTGCGACAGCAGGTAGTCTTGGCCAGCCGCCTCTTTCATCCAGCCGCCAATCTCGGTGCTGAGCATGCGAAGGGAGCTGAGCTCGATCCACTCCTGTCCGTCCGGCTTTGCTGGCGCATACAAGAACAGGCTGTCCAAAACGCCTTCTTGGCTACGAAAGAACACCAACAGGTCACTGCAAACCATGCCGTCGAACAGCTCGATGGCACTGACCTCCCACTCAGCCTGATTGCCCTGCCGCAGGGATGACAACCGGGCATGATGAGCGTTCTGCAGATGCCCTGCATACACGGCGCGTTGCGCGCTGTACTTCAGGCCGAAATCATAGGCATCGAACAGCGCCTGCTTGACCTCGGCTGCTTCGTGGCGCTTGGTCAGCGCTGGCAGGTAGGTTGCCTTGGCATCGACGCTGGCCGCCAACTCGCGAATCTGCGCTGCGCTCGGTGGCGGGCACAATAGCGAGGTGTTGGTGATATCACTGAGCTCATATAGCTGGTCGATATTCAGCGCCCCTTCCGCCACCAGCTCCGTCAAGCTCAGCGATTCCCCGTCCTGCAGTGAGGCGCCTCGCCTTCGCCGCTTGAATGTAATCCGGTCAGCGAGCAGCGGTGCGTCAAAATGCTCGTCCAGATAGTCTTGCGCACAGCGACTGGCGTGGCGCTGCAGCGAACGCACATCGCCCAGTGCGCGACCCGCTTGGTCCTGCGCATCCTGCCAGTCCTCCCAAGCCTTCTCCAGACAAGAGCGCTGGCTTTCATCCAGCAATTTGTACCAATGTGGAGAGTGGGATTTGGTCACGCCATCGACCGCTTCACGCTCGGTTTCGGTGGCCAAGCTTGATAACGCCAACTGCTCATGCCACTGGTGTTCGTGCTCACCGAGCTGCGCACGCAGCCTCTCCACCGACATGTCGAGAAGCGCTGCCGACTCCAGTGTGGCCTTGATGCTCTGACAATGCGCTTCCACTCGCTCGGCAACACGGACGAGATACGCTTGCCGCTGCACAAGCCCTTGGGGCGCCACCTGCCAGTAACGGGTCAGGTAATCCTGGTAATTATCCAGAAGCCGGGTGCTTGCGCTTTCCACGAGCTGGACCATGACATCCCGGCGCGTCTCGGGTATTTCCTGAACGACACGCCCATCCGGACGATAAGGCGCGTGCAACTGCGCATCGAATACCAGCGGCCTCTGATCGATCCGATGTTGCAGCGCCGCATCGAGCAGGTCGTGCGGCAAACGCGGATCGATAGCGTCGCTGTAATGGGTTTTCAACTCCACCAGAAGATTGTTCTCAGCGACCTCGAAGAAGGTTGACTGATCGTTCAGTCGTCGCTGGAAATGCTCGGCCCAAACAATGAGGCGCTCAAGGATAGGCGAGCTGGTCGTGGAGACAGGTGGCGAAACGGATGCACTCATGACGATCAATCCTGATTGAGAAGCCACCAAGGATTGGTCTGGACACCGACCGACATGCGGTAGCAAGCAACTACCCGCGCCGGAAACCGCCAATGCACGGAATGCACAAACCCCACGCACTCAAGTAAACTGCCAGGCTACGCGCAGCCCTGGGCTGCCCCTGTCGATTTACCAAAGGTGCCCGCCATGCCCTGGCTGCAAGTTCGCCTGGCCATCAGCCCAGACCAAGCCGAAACCTACGAAGACGCCCTGCTCGAAGTCGGCGCCGTCTCGGTGACTTTCATGGACGCCGAAGATCAGCCCATCTTCGAACCGGACCTCAACACCACTCCGCTCTGGTCGCACACTCACCTGCTGGCCCTGTTCGAGGCTGACGCTGAGCCCGAAGCGGTGTTCGCCCACCTGCGCCTGCTCACCGGCGCCGAGCTGCCCGAGCACCACGCCGAAGTGATCGAAGACCAGGACTGGGAGCGCAGCTGGATGGACAACTTCCAGCCCATGCGCTTCGGCCAGCGCCTGTGGATCGTGCCAAGCTGGCACGAGGCCCCGGAAAAAGACGCGGTCAACCTGCTCCTGGACCCGGGCCTGGCCTTTGGCACCGGCACCCACCCGACCACCGCCCTGTGCCTGGAGTGGCTCGACGGCCAGCAGCTCGAAGGCACCCAGGTCCTGGACTTTGGCTGCGGTTCAGGGATTCTCGCCATCGCCGCCCTGCTGCTGGGCGCCCGCGAGGCGATCGGCACCGACATCGACGTGCAAGCCATCGAAGCCTCGCGTGACAACGCCCAGCGCAATGGCATCGCCGACGAGCGACTGGCCCTGTACCTGCCCGAGCAGATGCCCGCCATGCAAGCCGACGTACTGGTCGCCAACATCCTGGCCGGCCCGCTGGTCTCGCTGGCCCCGCAACTGTCCGGCCTGGTTCGCCCCGGTGGCCTGCTGGCCTTGTCCGGCATCCTTGCCGAGCAAGGCGACGAAGTAGCCGCTGCCTATGCTGCCGACTTCGATCTGGACCCAATCGTCGTGCGCGACGGCTGGGTACGTATCAGTGGTCGCCGCCGCTAGGCCCACCTAGACTTAACCACCTGCATAGCCCGGATTGCCGCATGACCGACAGTTTCGTCACCCAGTGCCCTCATTGCCAGACCAGCTTTCGCGTCACCTACCAGCAATTGAGCATGGCGCGCGGCGTGGTGCGCTGCGGCCACTGCCTGCAGGTGTTCAACGCTGCCAAGCAGTTGCTGGAGCAGAACCGGAGCGCCGACACACCTGAGGCGGCTAGCCCGCCACCAGCACCTGCGCCAGCCCCGGTCGCGCAACCTGAGCCGGCCCTGCCGCCTCAGGACGTGCCTGCGCAGCCGGCACCGAGCCCGCAACAGGACGATTGGGCGGTCACCGCACAAGCGCTGGATGATTTGGACCTGGACCAGGAACTGGCCCGTCTCGAGCGTCGCGAACCCCACCAGGAGCGCCAGGCGCCATCACGTGAAGAGGCCTTGCAGGCCCGCCGCGATGACCATCGCCACGATGAGCACGCGCACGAGCCCTTCGGCACCGCCACCGATCATGTGCCGGAGCCGCCTTCCGCCGAAGCGCCGGCCCCCGTGCTGGTCGAACAGGAAACCCTCGATCTGGACCTCGAGCCGGCACCCGGCGAACGCACCGAGCCGACCTTGGGCGGCCTGGACCTGGACGACGACGAGCCTCGCCCACTCACCCAGGACGCGCCGCGCGACGTCCTTGCCGACGCGCCGCTGGCACCACTCTCGATCCACGACGACATCCCTGAGAAAGGCCTCTCTGCCCGCGACGACGACGAACCCGGCAGCCTGCGCCTGTCCGCACGTGATGACGACGAGCCAGACGATCTGCATGATGAGCGGCCGGAGCCGATGCTGGCCGCCAAGGCCGAACGTCCTTCCCGCAAGGAGCCGCTGGTGCATGTGGTGGACGACCCGTTGCAGCTCGACTGGCAAAAGGCCAAGCCAAACTGGTTCAAACGCCTGCTGTGGAGCCTGTTGACCCTGCTGGCCGCAGGGCTGCTGGCCTTCCAGTACATCGCCTACCACTTCGATGAAATGGCCCGCCAGGACCAGTACCGTCCCTGGTTCCAGCAGCTGTGCCCGATGCTCGGCTGCACAGTGCCGACCCGCGTCGACATCTCCCGCATCAAGAGCAGCAACCTGGTGGTGCGCAGCCACCCGGACTTCAAGGGAGCCCTGATCGTCGATGCGATCATCTACAACCGCGCGCCGTTCGCCCAACCTTTCCCACTGCTGGAGCTGCGCTTTGCCGACCTCAACGGCCAGTTGATCGCCAGCCGTCGCTTCAAGCCCAGCGAGTACCTGTCGGGCGAGCTGGCCGGGCGCGGCGAGATGCCCAGCCAGACCCCCATCCATATCGCCTTGGACATCCTTGATCCCGGCCCGAAGGCGGTGAACTACAGCCTGAGCTTCCGCTCGCCGGAATGAAAAGCAGCGCTCATTAGCAAGGTTCAAGCCACAAGAAAAACGCAGGTCAATCAACGATTGGCCTGAAGCTTGCGGCTTGAACCTTGCAGCTAGAAGCGTCTCGTTATAAGCCCGCAGCTGTTCAGATTTTATCCAGATTCATCTTTATCCAGTCATCGAGAGCGGGTATCATGCCAACCCTTTTTCGGACTCCCATGATTCGGCCCCACAACAGGGAACACCTATGTCGGCGGTACGCATCGGCCCTTACACACTGCGAAACAACCTGATCCTCGCCCCCATGGCCGGGGTGACGGACCAGCCTTTCCGTACACTTTGCCAACGCTTGGGCGCCGGCATGGTGGTTTCGGAGATGGTGACCAGCGACATGAGCCTGTGGAACAGCCGCAAATCGCGCCTGCGCCGCATCCATGAAGGCGATCCCGAGCCTCGCTCGGTGCAGATCGCCGGTGGCGATGCGCAGATGCTGGCCGCGGCGGCCCAGGCCAATGTCGAGGCCGGCGCGCAGATCATCGATATCAACATGGGGTGTCCGGCAAAAAAAGTCTGCAACAAGGCGGCAGGCTCTGCTTTATTGAGAGATGAAGCCTTGGTCAGCGAAATCCTCCACGCCGTGGTCGGCGCGGTGGACGTACCGGTGACCCTGAAGATCCGCACCGGCTGGGACCGGGCGAACAAGAACGGCCTGACCGTGGCGAAGATCGCCGAACAGGCCGGCATCCAGGCGCTTGCGGTCCATGGCCGTACACGCGCCGATCTGTATACCGGCGAAGCCGAGTACGACACCATCGCGGCGATCAAGCAGGCGGTGTCGATCCCGGTTTTTGCCAACGGCGACATCACGTCGCCGGAAAAGGCCCGGGCGGTGCTGGATGCCACCGGCGTCGACGGCCTGCTGATCGGCCGTGCCGCCCAGGGGCGGCCGTGGATTTTCCGCGAGATCGAGCATTACCTGCGCACGGGCGAGCACCTGCCTGCCCCGGCGCTGGATGAAGTGGAACACATTCTGCTGGAGCACCTGGCTGCACTGCATGCCTTCTATGGCGATGTGATGGGCGTGCGTATCGCCCGCAAGCATGTGGGCTGGTACCTGGCAACACGACCTGGCGCCAAGGAGTTTCGCGCCCGGTTCAACGCGCTGGAAGACACACAAGCGCAGTGCGCCAACGTTCGCGCGTTCTTTTGCGAACGTCGAGAGAGCCTTGAGACAGAGGACGGACAAGGGGTGGCCGCATGACGATGATGACCGAGACATTAGTGAGTGGAACAACGCCCGTGAGCGACAACGCCAACCTGAAACAGCACCTCAATACGCCGAGCGAAGAGGGCCAGACCCTTCGCGACAGCGTGGAGAAGGCGCTGCACAACTACTTCGCCCACCTGGAAGGCGCGACCGTCACGGACGTCTACAACCTGGTGCTGTCGGAAGTCGAGGCACCGCTGCTCGAAAGCGTGATGAACTACGTCAAGGGCAACCAGACCAAGGCCAGCGAGATGCTCGGGCTCAACCGTGGCACCTTGCGCAAGAAACTCAAGCAGTACGATCTGTTGTAATCCGAATCCCAATCAGAAAAGGCGGCTCTCCCAAGAGGCGCCTTTTTTGCTGAAACCACCGCGTTATGGAATCCGAAATGACCGACCAGACTACCCGCCTGCCGATCCGCCGCGCCCTGATCAGCGTCTCCGACAAGACCGGCATCCTCGAATTCGCCCGTGAACTGCAACAGCTGGGCGTCGAGATCCTGTCCACCGGCGGCACCTACAAGCTGCTCAAGGACAACGGCGTGAACGCGGTGGAAGTGGCCGACTACACCGGCTTCGCTGAAATGATGGATGGCCGGGTCAAGACCCTGCATCCGAAGATCCACGGCGGCATCCTGGGCCGCCGCGGCATCGACGACGCCATCATGAACGAGCACGGCATCAAGCCGATCGACCTGGTCGCCGTCAACCTGTATCCGTTCGAGGCGACCATCGCCAAGCCAGGCTGCGACCTGCCGACCGCCATCGAGAACATCGACATCGGCGGCCCGACCATGGTCCGTTCCGCGGCGAAGAACCACAAGGACGTCGCCATCGTGGTCAACGCAAGCGACTACGCCAGCGTCCTGGACAACCTCAAGGCCGGTGGCCTGACCTACGCCCAGCGCTTCGACCTGATGCTCAAGGCCTTCGAGCACACTGCCGCCTACGACGGCATGATCGCCAACTACATGGGCACCATCGACCAGGCCAAGGACACCCTGTCCACCGAAGGCCGCAGCGAGTTCCCGCGCACCTTCAACAGCCAGTTCGTCAAGGCCCAGGAAATGCGCTACGGCGAGAACCCGCACCAGAGCGCGGCGTTCTACGTCGAGGCCAAGAAGGGCGAAGCCAGCATCTCCACCGCTATCCAGCTGCAGGGCAAAGAGCTGTCGTTCAACAACGTGGCCGACACCGATGCGGCGCTCGAGTGCGTGAAGAGCTTCGTCAAGCCGGCCTGCGTCATCGTCAAGCACGCCAACCCGTGCGGCGTGGCCGTGGTACCGGAGAACGAAGGCGGCATCCGCAAGGCCTATGACCTGGCCTACGCCACCGACACCGAGTCGGCGTTCGGCGGCATCATCGCCTTCAACCGCGAACTGGACGGCGAAACCGCCAAGGCCATCGTCGATCGCCAGTTCGTCGAAGTGATCATCGCGCCGAAAATCTCCCAGGCTGCCCGCGAAGTCGTGGCGGCCAAGCAGAACGTGCGTCTGCTGGAGTGCGGCGAGTGGCCAGCCGAGCGCGCCGCTGGTTGGGACTTCAAACGCGTCAACGGTGGCCTGCTGGTACAGAGCCGCGACATCGGCATGATCGGTGCCGACGACCTGAAGGTCGTGACCAAGCGCGCCCCGACCGAGCAGGAAATCCACGACCTGGTCTTCGCCTGGAAGGTGGCCAAGTTCGTCAAGTCCAACGCCATCGTCTACGCCAAGCAGCGCCAGACCATCGGCGTGGGCGCCGGCCAGATGAGCCGCGTCAACTCCGCCCGCATCGCGGCCATCAAGGCCGAACACGCCGGCCTGCAGGTTCAGGGCGCGGTCATGGCCTCGGACGCCTTCTTCCCGTTCCGTGACGGCATCGACAATGCGGCTAAAGTGGGTATCACCGCCGTGATCCAGCCAGGTGGTTCGATGCGTGATGCCGAGGTTATCGCTGCCGCCGATGAAGCTGGCATTGCAATGGTATTCACCGGCATGCGCCACTTCCGCCACTGATTTACGGCAATCGGCCGCACTGAGGCAGGCATCTGCTGCGTTGGGGCCGGTTCCGCTGATGCTCATTGCCAGAAGGCAACTCCGCTCATCGGAACCGACCCCGCCTTGCATCTACCTGCTTCATTGCGACCTCGTACAGCGTGAGGCTTTGCCTCCCGTCCGAAAGAATTCGAGGTTTTGACATGAAAGTTTTGATCATCGGCAGCGGCGGCCGTGAGCACGCCCTGGCCTGGAAAGTCGCCCAGGACCCACGCGTCGAGAAAGTCTATGTTGCCCCGGGCAACGCCGGCACCGCTATCGAGGCCAAGTGCGAGAACGTCGCCATCGACGTCACTGCCCTGGAGCAACTGGCCGACTTCGCCGAGCAGAACGTGCAGATGACCATCGTCGGCCCCGAGGCCCCGCTGGTGGCCGGCGTGGTGGATCTGTTCCGCAGCCGTGGCCTGGACTGCTTCGGCCCTACCAAGGGCGCGGCCCAGCTGGAAGGCTCCAAGGCCTTCACCAAGGACTTCCTGGCCCGACACAAGATTCCGACCGCCGACTACCAGAACTTCACCGAGATCGAGCCGGCCTTGGCCTACCTCAAGGAAAAAGGTGCGCCGATCGTCATCAAGGCCGACGGCCTGGCTGCGGGCAAGGGCGTGATCGTCGCCATGACCCTCGAGGAAGCCGAAGCCGCCGTGCGTGACATGCTCGCCGGCAATGCCTTTGGCGATGCCGGTTCGCGTGTGGTCATCGAGGAGTTCCTCGACGGCGAGGAAGCCAGCTTTATCGTCATGGTCGACGGCCACAACGTGCTGCCGATGGCCACCAGCCAGGACCACAAGCGCGTCGGCGACAAGGACACTGGCCCGAACACCGGCGGCATGGGTGCCTACTCCCCGGCGCCGGTCGTCACCGCCGATGTGCACCAGCGTGTGATGGACCAGGTGATCTGGCCGACCGTTCGTGGCATGGCCGAGGAAGGCAACGTCTACACCGGCTTCCTCTATGCGGGCCTGATGATCGACAAGGCGGGCAACCCCAAGGTCATCGAGTTCAACTGCCGCTTCGGCGACCCGGAAACCCAGCCGGTCATGCTGCGCCTGGAGTCGAGTCTGGTGCTGCTGGTCGAGGCGGCTTTCGCCAAGGCCTTGGACAAGGTCGAGGCCCAGTGGAACCCGCAGCCGAGCCTGGGCGTGGTTCTGGCCGCCGGCGGCTATCCGGGCGACTACGCCAAAGGCGCCGTGATCAACGGCCTGGACGCTGCCGCCAAGCTCGAGGGCAAGGTTTTCCACGCCGGCACCGCGCTCAAGGACGGCAAGGTCGTGACCGCCGGTGGCCGTGTGCTCTGCGCCACTGCCATGGGTGCCACCGTCGAGGCCGCCCAGCAACAGGCTTACCGCCTGGCCGAGCAAATCAACTGGGACGGTAGCTTCTACCGCACCGACATCGGCTACCGTGCGATCGCCCGCGAGCGTGGCGAGCACCAGTAAGCTGCAACGGATCGCCGTGACGCCCCTGGCTCACGGCCTCCGGCTCGTCGACAAGGCCCCGCCGGGGCCTTGCCTTCGTCTTGGCGCCCCGCGCATAGTTATCCTGCACAACGGCTAGGAAGGGATCTCGTCTTGCGTCGGCTTCGGATTGCCATTGCCCTGATCGTCAGCCTGCTGACGCTGCTCTGCCTTCCCCCGGCCTCGGCCGAACAAGGTGGAGGCTGGAGCGTTCTGCTCGACGAACAGGCCAACCTGCAACTGAGCGATATCCGCTCGGACCGCTACCGCAACCAGTTCAGCCCCCTGCAACTGTTCGAACTCGATGCCGCCCCCGCCGACCAGGCGCTGTGGCTGCACTACCGGCTCGAGCCGGGGGAGCAGGAGCAACTGCTGCGGGTCTTCGCACCCGACCTCTCACGCCTGGACCTCTACGCGCTGGATGGCGACAAGCTCGTTCGCCAACTGCACCATGGTCGTCAGGGCGGTAATGCCAGCCCCACCCTGCGCAGCAGCGATCACCTGTTGCCGCTGCCCAACAGCCCGCGCACGCTGGACATCTACCTGCGCCTGGTCTCCGAACACCAGTTGCGTCCGGCCATCAGCCTGGAGCCTGCGGCCTGGGCCGCGGCCGACCAGACGCGCCCATTGCTGTTCGGCCTGCTGTTCGGCGGCCTGGTGATGCTGATCCTGCACAACCTGATTCGCTTCCTCTACACCCGTTCCAGCACCACGCTGATCCTGGCCCTCTACCACGGCCTGATGCTGCTCAGCGCCTTGATCCTGCTCAACCTCAGCGGCCCCTGGTGGCAGCTGTGGCACAGCGCCCAGACCCCAGCCGCCTACCTGACCCTGGTCCTGGCAGGGCTGGCCGGGCTGTATTTCACCCAGCACTTCTTCACCCCCTGCAGCTCGATCCGCTGCAACCGGCTACTGCACGCAGAAATGCTGATCGTCGCGGTCAGCGGCCTGGTGCTGCTGTTCGTGGACACCTTGCCACTGAACCTGATGACCTACGCCCTGCTCGCGCTCGGCAGCGTGACCATGCTGCTGGTCAGTGCCTACCACTGGTACAAGGGCTACGGCCCTGCGCGACTGTTCGCCGTGGCCATGCTGATATTCAACCTGGGCGGTCTGGTGCTGCTGCCGGCCTTGCTGGGCCTGACGCGCACCTCGACCCCATGGCTGCTGTTCATCCTGATGGGGCTGACCGTGGCCAGCGGCTTGCTGCTGAACCTGTCGGTCAGCGAACGGCTGCGCCGCATCAGCGAGGAGCGCTTCCGCGCCAGCCGCGCATTGGCTGCCAGCGATGCCGAGATCAACGCCAAGGCCGAGTTCCTGGCCAAGATCAGCCACGAGATCCGCACCCCCATGAATGGGGTGCTGGGCATGACCGAATTGCTGCTGGGCACGCCGTTGTCGGTCAAGCAGCGCGACTATGTGCAGACCATCCACAGTGCCGGCAACGAACTGCTCACGCTGATCAACGAAATCCTCGACATCTCCAAGCTCGAATCCCGACAGATCGAACTGGATGATGTGCAGTTCGACCTCAATGCCCTGATCGAGGATTGCCTGAACATTTTCCGGGCCAAGGCCGAACAGCAGAACATCGAGCTGATCAGCTTCACCCAGCCCCAGGTGCCACGAGTCATCAGCGGAGACCCGACCCGACTGCGCCAGGCGCTGTCGAGCCTGCTGGAAAACGCCCTGAAGAACACCGAGCAAGGCGAGATCCTGCTGGTGGTGGCCCTGGACCAGCGCGGCGACCTGCCACGCCTGCGCATCGCCGTGCAGGACAGCGGCGAGTCGATGCCCGCCGCCGAGCGTGAAGCCTTGCTGCAAGCCCAGTTGCACAGCCATCAGTTCCTTTCCAGCAACAAGCTCGGCGGCCATCTGGGGCTGGTCATCGCCAAACAGCTGATCGGCCTGATGCAGGGCGAGTTCGGCATCAAGAGCAGCACCAGCATGGGCAACACCCTCTGGCTGACCTTGCCGCTCGACCCCTCGCGCCTGGAGCAGCCGCCGGCCGACCTCGATGGCCCGCTGCGCGACGCTCGCGTGCTGGTGGTGGACGACAACGACACCTGCCGCAAAGTCCTGGTGCAGCAGTGCAGTGCCTGGGGCATGAACGTCAGCGCCGTGCCTTCGGGCAAGGAAGCGCTCGCCCTGCTGCGCACCAAGGCACACCTGCGCGACTACTTCGACGCCGTGCTGCTTGACCAGAACATGCCCGGCATGACCGGCATGCAGCTGGCGGCCAAAATCAAGGAAGATCCGAGCCTGAACCACGACATCCTGGTGGTGATGCTCACCGGCATCAGCAATGCGCCGAGCAAGATCATCGCCCGCAATGCCGGGGTCAAACGCATCCTGGCCAAGCCTGTGGCCGGCTATACCCTCAAGACCACGCTGGCCGAAGAGCTCGCCCTGCGCGGTCGCGAGCAGCCGCCTGCCCCTACACTGCCCGGCCCACCTCCGCCATTGGACCTGCCCAGCGACTTCCGTGTGCTGGTCGCCGAGGACAACAGCATTTCCACCAAGGTCATCCGCGGCATGCTCGGCAAGCTCAACCTTGAGCCAGATACCGCCAGCAATGGCGAGGAAGCCCTGCGCGCCATGAAAGCGCAGCGTTATGATCTGGTGCTGATGGACTGCGAGATGCCAGTGCTCGATGGCTTCTCCGCCACCGAGCAACTACGCGCCTGGGAAGCCGCCAACCAACGCGAGCGCACGCCGGTGGTTGCATTGACCGCGCATATCCTCACCGAACACAAGGACCGCGCGCGACAGGCCGGCATGGACGGGCACATGGCCAAGCCGGTGGAGCTATCGCAATTGCGCGAGCTGATCCAGTTCTGGGCCAGCAAGCGGGCCGCGGCCTCGGACCGTTTGCAGACTCCGTGAGATCCCTGAAGGAACAACGCTGCTGTGTTGCCTGCGCCGCAGCCATTTACCGCGCCGCCTGCTTCGTGCATGAGAGCCTCGCAAGCCGCGCCGCCATTGCGCCTGATACACTTGCCCACACCCTCCCCGCCATGGATTTGCGCCATGCTCCATGAGTTGTTCAGCGTCTACCTGAAAATGCTCGTGCTCTACAGCCCATTCTTCGTGCTGTCCTGCTTCATCAGCCTGACCCGCGGCTACTCCAGCAAGGAGCGCAAGCAGCTTGCCTGGCGCGTGGCCATCGCGGCGCTGGTGGCCAGCGTGGTGCTCTACCTGTTCGGACGTGCGATCTTCGGCGTATTCGGCATTACCCCCGACGCCTTCCGTATCGGCGCCGGCAGCGTGCTGTTCATCTCGGCGCTGGGCATGGCCCAGGGCAAGGCAGCGGTCCAGGCTGACAACGTGCAGCAGGACGTGACCATCGTTCCGCTGACCATCCCGCTTACCGTCGGCCCCGGCACCATCGGTGCGTTGCTGGTGATGGGCGTTGGCCAACCGCACTGGGACGACAAGCTGCTGGCCATCGTCAGTATCGCGCTGGCGAGCTTCACGGTTGGCTTGGTGCTGTATCTGTCGAACCGCATCGAGCGGATCCTGGGCGACCAAGGCCTGCAGATCGTCAGCCGCCTGATGGGGCTGTTCGTCTGCGCCCTGGCCGCACAGATCATCTTCACCGGGATCAAGGGATACCTGGTGCCCTGACCGGAATGGGCCCATGGCCTCAAATTTCGAAGGAAAGGATCTGCTGCCGGGCGATCTTCTCCAGGCGCCTTTCCACCAACTCACGAAACTGCTGATCGAAAAGGCGCGTGTTGAAACGGACGAGCTCGGCCTGAACCCGGGTTTCCTGCCGGTTGCGAAACAGAAATCCAGTACTCAGCGTATCGGTCTCACAACGCTCATGGTAAAGCACCAGATCAACATATCCGGGTTTCCCGGGAGCACAGGGTAGTAGTTGGAACACCCCGCGCTCACGAGTGCGCTGCTCAAAATTCAACAGCGGCCAGTCGTTCAAGGCCAAACCGTTCATCGCCAGCTTCACGGCGGTCGAATAACGTTCACCGGCCGTGGCTTCTATACGGCGCAGCGCGGCATTGACTATGCCGGGGCGCTCGAGCTCAGGCCAATGAACCTGCTGCGCCGATACCGCGTCCCAACCATAAAACTGCAGTTGCCTGCGGTAATGGCTGAACCAGTCGGTCACCAGCCCCTCGTCATGGTCGGTACGCGTCACCCGCTCCGCCATCAGCGCTGCCGACAAAACCGCTTGGCGCTGCGCCAAGGTGATGCCTGGCAGGAAAGCGACCAGGCTGCTACCTGCCACTGCAGCTCGATGCTTGTTCACGATGCATATCCTCGTTGGGCCGTACAAGGCATGCTTCCCGCATAGTACCTACAGACGCTACGCGCAAAGCAGGTACCGGGCGTCAGAAATCGTATTGCAGTACATTGTCGAATCGGCGATCACCCAGCCGCTTTTCCACATGCTCGCGCACGCGGGCGTAGTGTTGGGTGTTGAACGTCAGAAACGCGGTACCCGAGTAGTGGTAGGCAGCGTTGTTTTTCCACTCGAACGCGATCGTGTCCAGATCCCGTACCATGCCTTTGGTACTGACTGCGGTTTGCACCATCATCAGCCGCCCGTCATCCGTCTCGAGACAAGCCGTCAAGCCAACAGTGCCAGCCATTTTATCCTTGAAGTTGCGCTTGAAGAGTTCTTGGGCTTCGGTGAACTTTCCCAGCCCATCAAGCGCCGACTCGGCGATCTTGCTAATCGCCTCAGTGACGGGGCCGCCAAAGACAGCCTGGCCCACAACCTTCATCGCCTTGAAGGCGATAGCGCCCAGAACGAGCGATTGCTCGCCGGAGTGTTCACGCTCGTAGGTTCGGCGCACTGTCAGCCAGCCCAGGTCTTCCATGACCTTGAGGTTCTGCTTGTACCACTGCTCGCTCTGGTCTTCGCTGTCATAAAGTTTGGAGGCGACCAGCGATGCGAACTGGTAGGAGCTCATGACATCGATGCGATTCTGCAGGCTCATCCCAGCAGCGAATGTCATCAGCGATTGCTCCACCACAGCGGCGGAGTTTGTATCGGTAATCAGTTTGTCGTTCATCATGCAAATCCTTGAGTCAGAACCCGGCGGATACCGGGTAGGACTCGAAGGCTATGCCTGTAGGGATGAGCAGTTCAGCAGGTCATGCTTCCAGGAGGTTGGGCTTAAGCGGGTACCAACGCGGGGTATAGACCCATTCGCCGCCGTTTGCGCGTGGGAAGGTACAGGTGGTCGAGGAGCCGATCAGTACCATCGTGCGCATGTCCACCATCGCCGGCACCAGCTCGCCCAGGGTGACCACCCGTAGCGACTGCCCCGGGCGCCCGATGTCACGGCCCAGCACAACGGGCGTACTCGCCTCGCGGTGCTTGCGAACGACGCTCAGCGCCAGCCCCAACTGGTGGGGGCGGGCTTTGGAGATAGGGTTGTAGAAAGCCAGGACCAGATCGGCCTGGGCGGCCAGGTCCAGGCGCTTTTCGATGATCGACCAGGGCTTGAGGTTGTCCGACAGGGACATGACGCAGAAGTCATGCCCCAGCGGCGCACCGGCCTGGGCAGCGGTGGCCAGCGATGCCGAAACGCCGGGCAGGATCTGCAGATCCACCCGGTGCCAGGCGGGGTCGCTGGATTCGTGCAAGGCTTCGAGCACAGCGGCCGCCATGGCGAACACGCCCGGATCACCCGAGGACACCACGACCACCGAACGCCCTTCGGCTGCCAGCTCGAAGGCGTGTCGTGCACGCTGCATCTCTTCGCGGTTGTCGGTGCAATGCAACACCTGGTCGGCGCGGAACGGGCCGGCCATGCGCACGTATGTTTCGTAGCCGAGCACATCCTGCGCCCGCGCCAGCTCTGCCTTGACCGCAGGCACCATCAGGTCGGCCGCGCCGGGGCCGAGACCGATCACTGCCAGGCGGCCACGGCCGCGACCGACCTGGGTCGGCTCGATCGGCGCTGGCGCCACGGCGATCACCACATCGCCCTGCTCGATCAGGCGCGCCCCTGGCACGGCCTGCTCGACCTGCTCGGACAGGCGCCCAGTCGCTGGCGCGAAACGCAGGGCGATACCCAACACCTGGGCCGCCTCGTGCAAGGCCGGCTCGGCCATGTAGTGCTCATCGGCCAACACGCAGGCTAACGCGGCCTGGGCGATACCTGCCTCGGCCAACGCCTGAGGCACGCGCTCTGCCAGATCAGGCGCCGCGCCGTCGACCGCCACCAACACCGAGCGGGCATGGATAAGCAGCTCGTCACGGCTGGCCGGACGCGCTTCGCATCCCACGCGGATGATGCGCCGGGCCTGGTCGTGCTGCGGCAATTGCGCCTGGTCGAGCCAGGGCGCATCGCCTTCGACCCGCACCGACTCGCCCGCCAGCAGGTCGGAGACGAAACGCTTGCCCTGCTCCAGGTCCGCCAGGGCATAGCCCTCCGGGGGATTGAGCAGGCAAGTGCCGAAGCGCAGCTCGCCGCTGGTAGTGATGGCCGCAGCCACGTCCAGCGCCTGGGCGATCGCCCGGGCCATGACATTGACCCCCGACAGGCCGCCGAGCAGCGGCACCACAGCGCTGCCGTCCTCGGCCACGGCCAATACCGGCGGCTCGGCGCCTTTCTCGGTGAGCAGGCTGGCCAGGGTGCGGATCACGATGCCGGCAGCGCACAGGGCGATGATCGGGGTGTCCTGCTGGTAGAGCTCGCGCAGGGTGTCACCGAAATGTTCATAGTGAGCGTCCACGCCCTCCACCCGACCCGCCAGGCCCAGGATCTTCGCCTGTGGATAGCACAGCTGGATGCGCTGCGCCGTCGCCAGGCTGCCGGGGCCAAGGATGACGATCGCGGGTGCCTTGCCGATGTTCATCCCTGCCATTTCTCACCCGGTACGACGATCAAGGAAAAGTACGGCGAGGACTGCGGGTCCACGTCATCGAGCGGGACGATCTTTTGGTTGGCCATGGTCGCGCGCTCGACATACAGCGCGCGCTGAGCCAGGCCCAGTTCGCCGAGCACCTGGCGCACCTTGGGGAAGTTGCGCCCCAGTTTCATGATCACCGCCGCATCGGCATCGGCCAAGCGACGCTTGAGCTCCTCATGGGGCAGCACGCCGGAAAGCACCGAAAGGCTCTGGTTGCGATACACCAGTGGCGCGCCCAACACCGAGGCGCCACCGAGCATCGAGCACACGCCCGGGATCACCTGGGTCTCGTAGCGCTGGGCCAGGCGGTCGTGCAGGTACATGTAGGAACCGTAGAAGAACGGGTCGCCCTCGCAGATCACCGCCACGTCGCGACCGGCATCCAGGTGTTCGGCCACCTGCACGCCAGCCTCGTCGTAGAAGTCGCTGATCACCTGCTCATAGGACAGCGGCTCGGGCAGCACCTCGGTGGTCACCGGGTACACCAGTGGCATCAAGGTCTGCTCAGGCTGCAGGTGCGCTTCGATGATGCCAAAGGCATTGCCGCGCTTGCCCTTGGCCACGAAGTAGGCGACCACAGGCGACTCGCGCAGCAGGCGCAGGGCCTTGACCGTGATCAGCTCGGGGTCACCGGGGCCCACGCCCAGGCCGAACAGACGTCCACGTGGCTGCATCATTCCACCTCCGTGGCCAGGGCGTTGACCGCGGCGGCGGCCATCGCGCTACCGCCCAGACGGCCTTGCATGATCACGAATGGCACGCCACGGCTGTCGGCGGCCAGCATCGTCTTGGACTCCGCCGCGCCAACGAAACCGACCGGGAAGCCAAGGATCAGCGCAGGCTTGGGCGCACCAGCGTCGAGCATCTCCAGCAGGTAGAACAACGCGGTCGGCGCATTGCCGATCACTACCACGCTGCCTTCCAGATGCGGACGCCACAGTTCCAGCGCCACCGCCGAACGGGTGTTGCCCAACTTCTTGGCCAAGTCGGGCACGCTGGGGTCGCGCAGGGTGCAGATCACCTCGTTGTTGGCCGGCAGGCGCGCGCGGGTCACGCCTTCGGCGACCATGTGCGCGTCGCACAGGATCGGCGCACCGTTGGCCAGGGCCTGGCGGCCTGCAGTGCCGGCGCCTTCGGAAAACTGCAAACCATCGATGGCATCGACCATGCCGCAGGCATGGATCACCCGCACGGCGAGTTTCTCCAGGTCGGCGGGGATCCGCTCGAGCCGGGCTTCCTCGCGGATGATCCGGAAGGAATTGCGATAGATCTCCTGACCATCGCGGATGTAGTCAATCATCAAGGTGCTCCGTCGGCAGGTCGAGCATGGCGCCTGCTTCTTCTGGGGAAAGGTCGCGCGCACGCAGCCTGCCGAAGCCCGGCTGGTTCGCGTCGCGCAAATACAGGTCATAACGGCCCGGCGAGCGGGCCAGCAAGGTGGCCGGGGCGACATGAGCCACGGCACAGGAACGCAGGCAGCCGGAAACATGCACACTGCCGGGGCCACCTTTTTGCAGCAAGGAAGCGATGATCAGGGCATCGGCCTTGGTATCGGCCAGGGCCTTGGCACAGCCGGCGGCACCGGTGCAGGCGGTCAGGCGGGCCAAGGGCTGGCCGGCATCCCAGATCAGCCCAAGACGGTTCAACTCGGCCCGGTCGATCATCGCCAGGTCGACATTGGGCAGAACGAGACTCTGCCAGGGGCTCACGCGCAGGCTGCCGTCACCGGCATCACGGGCCAGCCTGGCGAGGCTGCGCAACATGACCGGAGTCAGTCGGCCCAACGGCGGGGCGACACCCCAGGCCATGCCTTGGCGTTGAGGCAGCGGCCCCAGCCAGTCGCCAGTGGCCGGCGCACGTCGCCAACCCAGCACTGCGCCATCGCGCCGAATATCCAGGTCCAGGCTGTCGACGAAACGCTCAGCGGGGTAGTCCTCGAGCAACTGGCGCATCCGCGACTGTTCTGGCTTGGCCAGATCCAGGAAGCGCTCCAGCACAGCATGAGCCAGCCTTAGCCCGTGCTCGGCCGGCACGGCGCCCAGGACCTGGCCACTGGCCGGGCAGCCGGCCAAGCCAAAGGCGTAACAGGGACGGCCATCGAGCATCATTGCCGAAAGCCACAGGTCGTGAGGGTGTTCGAGCATCGCCAGACGCTCGCCGCCATCGAGCTGCACAGCGAACTTGGCCGACAGTCCATGCAAGCGCGGGGTGGTCTCCAGCAGGTGCAGCAATTGCTCGGCCAAGGGGCGCGTGTCGATGAGCATGTCAGGGTCGAGCCCGGCCAGCGGGCTTTGCATCACATTGCGCACATCGTCGCCTGCTGCTTCGCGCGGGCCGAGGCCGGCGGCCAACAGATGCTCGATCAGGCCAGCGTGGTCCGCGCCGATGCCGCGGATCTGCAGATTGCCGCGATTGGTCGCCTCGATCACGCCGCCCGCGAAACGCTCTGCCGCCGTCGCCACGGCCTCGGCCTGGTCGGCCAGCAGCAGGCCGCCGGGGAGTTTGATCCGGCAGATGCCACCGTCACGGGCCGCGACGATGCGCCACAACCCCGGGCAAGCCGAGGGGCGGGGTGACACGGCAGGGACGAGAGGCTGATTCAAGGGGGCGTCCGGCAATCTTGAAAATGCGCTTGAGTGTAGAAGGCGCGGTATTATGCCTGCTTTGTCCGGCGGCATGAAAAGCCGACGGTCGAGCATCGACTGCGATTGAGCAGAAATTCCGGACCGCGTCGCCCTCTTCGCGGGTGAGCCCGCTCCCACAGGATCATCCGCCCCCCTTGGGCTGTGCGGCTTCTGTGAGTGCGGGCTCACTCGCGAAGGGCGCCAAGCGGCCCCAAAGATGGCGGAACGAGACACATGACTCCCTGGCTGACAGTAGTGGGCATCGGCGAAGACGGTTTCAGCGGCCTGGGCAAGCAAGCCCGGCGTGCGCTGCTGAGCGCTTCGCGGATCTTCGGCAGTCCGCGCCAATTGGCCCTGTTGCCACGCTGCGTGGTCGGCGAACGCTCGCACTGGCCAAGCCCCTTCTCACTGGCGCCGGTCCTGGCTCTGCGCGGCGAGCCCGTGTGTGTATTGGCCAGCGGCGATCCGATGTTCTATGGCGTGGGCGCAAGCCTTGCCCGCCAGGTACCGGCCGAAGAGCTTCATGTGCTGTCGATGCCGTCCTCCTGCGCGCTGGCCGCCGCGCGCCTGGGTTGGCCGCGGCAGGAGGTGCAGGTGGTGTCGGTCGTCGCCCGCCCCCTGGCCGCGCTCAACGCGCATCTCTACAGCGGCATGCGCCTTTTGGTATTGAGCAATGATGGCCAAAGCCCGGCAGCCGTCGCCCGACAACTGTGCGAGCGCGGCTTCGGCCCGAGCCGCCTGCATGTACTGGAGCATCTGGGCGGCGCCGAGGAGCGCCATCTGCGCGGCACCGCCGAGGATTGGCCCCATGCGCGTACAGCCGACCTCAACGTGATCGCCATCGACTGCCAGGCCGCCATCGACACCCCACGACTATCGCCTGTCACCGGTTTGCCCGACAGCGCCTTTCGTCACGACGGCCAGCTGACCAAGCGCGATGTGCGCGCCATCACCCTCGCACGCCTCGCGCCACAACCGGGCGAGCTGCTGTGGGATGTCGGTGCCGGCTGTGGCTCGATCGGCATCGAGTGGATGCGCGCCCATCCCAGCTGCCGCACGCTGGCCATCGAGGCCGATGAAGGCCGCCAAGGCCATATCGAATACAACCGCGACGCCCTGGGCGTACCGGGCCTGCAACTGGTCCGTGGCAAAGCGCCCCAGGCCCTGGCCGATCTCGAGCGGCCCGATGCGATCTTCATCGGCGGCGGCGTGACCCGCGAGGGCATGCTGCCCTTTTGCTGGGAGCGCCTGCGCCCCGGCGGGCGCCTGGTCGCCAACGCCGTGACCCTGCAAAGCGAGCTGGCGCTGGCCAATTTCCGCGAAGCCCATGGCGGCGAACTGACCCGCATCCACGTGGCCCATGCCCAGCCGTTGGGCAAGTTCGATACCTGGCGCCAGGCCCTGCCGATCACCCTGCTCGACGTGGTGAAGCCCCTCGATGCGTGAAGAAACCCGCGAAAAAGCCGCTCCCCTGCGCAGCGGCCTCACCACCGGCAGCTGCGCCACCGCCACCAGCCTGGCGGCGGCTCGCCTGCTGCTCACCGGCGAATGCGACGATGCCGTGCGTATCACGCTGCCCAAGGGCAAGCAGGTGACCCTGCGCCTGGCGTTCTGCCGCCGCACCGACAACGGCGCCGAGGCCGGCACGATCAAGGATGCCGGCGACGATCCAGACGTGACCCACGGCGCACTGCTCTACACCCAAGTGCGGCTGCTCGAGCAGCCGGGCGTGCGCTTCGTCGCCGGTCAGGGCGTCGGCACCGTCACCCGTCCCGGCCTGGTGCTGGCGGTGGGCGAGCCTGCCATCAACCCGGTGCCACGGCGGATGATCAGCGAGCACCTGCAACAGCTCGCCGACGCCTGCGGCCATGGCGGTGGCTTCGAAGTGACGGTCAACGTGCGCGACGGCGAACAGCTCGCCCTCAAGACCATGAACCCACGCCTGGGCATCCTCGGGGGGTTGTCGATTCTCGGCACCAGCGGCATCGTCCGGCCTTTCTCCTGCTCGGCCTACATCGCCTCGATCCAACAAGGCATCGACGTCGCCCACACCAACGGCTATACCCACATCGCCGCCTGTACTGGCAATGCCAGCGAAGACACCATGCGCCAAGTCTATGGCCTGCCGGAAATCGCCCTGATCGAGATGGGCGACTTCGTCGGCGCGGTGCTCAAGCATTTGCGCAAGGTCCCGGTCCCCCGCCTGACCCTGTGCGGCGGCTTCGGCAAGATCAGCAAGCTGGCCGCCGGGCACATGGACCTGCACAGCCGCAGCTCGAGCATCGACCTGCCGCAGTTGGCGGCCTGGGCGGCGGACATCGGCGCCGACGCCCCCCTACAGGCAGCGATCATCGCGGCCAACACCAGTCAGCAGGCCCTGGCCTTGGCCCACGCGGCCGGCGTCCCGCTCGGCGATGCGGTGTGCGCCCACGCCCTGGCCTTCGCGCGCAGCGTGGTGCCCGCGCAGGTGCAAGTCGAGGTGTTCGCCATCGACCGCCAAGGCGGCATCGTCGGCAAGGCGGGTGCGCAATGAGCCCGCGCATCCTGCTGCTCGGCGGCATCACCGAAGCCTTGGCCATCGCCCGCCAACTGGGGCCCGAGCACATCTATAGCCTGGCCGGCATCGGCCGCATCCCGCAGGATCTGACGTGCCAGGTGCGCGTCGGCGGTTATGGCGGCGCCGACGGCCTGGCGGTCTATCTGCGCGAGGCGCAGATCAGCCTGTTGATCGACGCGACCCACCCCTACGCCGCGCAAATCAGCCACAACGCAGCCCAGGCCGCACGCTACGCGGGCATCCCCTGCTGGGCTCTGCGCCGCCCGGCCTGGCAGGCGCAGCCTGGTGATGACTGGCGCGAAGTCGCTGATTGGGCCGGACTGATCGAAGCCCTGACCCCCTTCGAACGCCCTCTGTTCACCCTGGGGCGCGAGCCCCTGCAACACCTCGATGAGATCCCCGCGCACCAGTTCTGGACCCTACGCGCCCTCGAAACCTGCCCCGGCAACGAGCGCTGCGAAGTGATCGGCGCCCGTGGACCGTTCAACCTGGTGGACGAACGCGCCCTGTTCGAACGGCGCCGGATCGATGTGCTGGTGAGCAAGAACAGCGGCAGCGCAGCCACCGAGCCCAAGCTGGAGGTGGCCAGGGAACGGGGCATACCGGTGCTGGTACTCAAGCGCCCGGTGTTGCCGGCAGTGGATCGCGTCTTCGATCAGGTGGCTGATCTGATGGCTGCGATCAGGCCTTAGTCCAATGAAAATCGGGTCCCAGCATGGCACGTGAAAGCGCGGCCTGACGTCCGTGCTGGTAATCCCTCTCACACAGGTTTGGCGGTGCCCCTTGTCGGGGTGGGCTCTGCCACGCGACACGCAGTACCGTCTCCAGGAGGCTGCCCCTGCGGCACTTCACCGCACCCCGGCACTTTTACCTATACTCGCCCTTACAATAGCCACCTGATTCCTGACCGGATCTCTCCCATGCCCCCACGTCGGCACATTGCCTGGATAGCCTGCCTTGCAGTGCTGTTCAACCTGCTGGCCATGCCGCTGTCTTCCGCCGCGCCCAAAGGTCCGGCCGAGCAGCTGCTGTGGGGGGCTTTCTGTTCGAGCATGGCGAACAAAGGCAAGGTCGATGTCCAGGCGTTGGCCAAGATCGACCTGGGGCCGCAAAGCGATGACACCGCCAGCCTGATGAACTGCTGGTGCTGCTCAGGCGCCGCGCCACTGCTGGCACTGCCCGGCTACCCGCGGCAGTTGCACAACCCGCCATTGCTGCTCGGCAGCCATCTGGCGCCACCTGCCGCCTACACCCCCACACCGCGCCAGCTATGGCCGGCGCTCAATCCCCGAGCCTCTCCGATCGTCTGAGTTGACCACGCTGTCTGCCCGCACCTGAACAGATCGGAGACTCACCATGCTCAAGCAAGCCCTCGTCCTGGCCGCCCTGTTGCTGCCCGGCGCTTTCGCCAACGCCCACGAATACACCGTCGGCGACCTGCACATCGCCCATCCCTGGTCGTTGGAGCTGCCGCCCAATGCCCCCAACGTCGCGGCCTACTTCGTTGTCCATAACAACGGCCAGCAGAACGACCGCCTGCTTTCGGTCGACAGCCCCATCACCGACGACGCCCAGTTGCACGAGCACGCCAAGACCGCAGACGGCCTGATGAAAATGCAGCAGGTCTCCAGCGTGGCCGTCCCGGCCGGTCAAAACCTGACCTTCGCCCCCAGCGCCTATCACGTGATGTTGATGCAGCCTAAGGACCGCAGCCTGCTCATCGACGGCAAGCGCTTCCCGCTGACCCTGCACTTCGAGAAGGCCGGCGACATCACCGTCGAGGTGGCCGTGCAAAAGCAGCCGCCCGCCGACCAGCAAGGCCAGGCCCATACGCACTGACCGCTGACAGACGCTCGCCATGAGCCTGCCGCGCGACCGGTTCACCCGCTTAACCCGCCCTGATCGCAGGCGCCTGGGTGGTGGCTGGCTGAGCCTGTTCGCCATGTGGATGATCTTCATCGGCCCACTGGTTTCCCAGTCGATGCCGATGGATCACCACGCCGGCATGAACATGTCCATGCCGATGGACATGCCCATGGCGGCCGGGCATGACCACGGCGCCGACCACCATGGCCACAACGACGGCCAGTTGCATGTGGTCTGGGAAAAATGCGGCTACTGCACGCTGCTGTTCAACTGCCCGGCCCTGCCCCAGGCCCTCAGCCCGCTCAGTGCCGGCGTCGTACTTCCCCCCGCCCTACTCCCCGCACCGCCCCACCAGGGCCACGCCCGGCAGGCCGTCTTCCCTGGCGCGCGCAGCCGCGCGCCACCCGCCTCGATCAGCGCTTGAACACAACGCTATCGCACGAAGCCTGGAGGCTTCGCGCTCCTTCCTGACTGATCGACTGGAATCACTATGTCTGGCTGTACCCCTGTTTTTGCTCTTTCCCTGCGGGGAACGATCGCCGTGCTCTGCGGCTCTGTGCTCGCGCCCCTGGCCCTGGCCGCCGAAACCGGCCATGACGGCCATGCGCACGAGATGGCCGAGCTGAGCCCGACGGTCATCACCGCCATTGCCCCCAGCTCGCCGCTGACCGTGGTCACCAATCCCAAGGACCCACGCCAGCCGGTGCCGGCCAGCGATGGCGCCGACTATCTGAAGACCATTCCCGGCTTTTCGGCGATCCGCTCCGGCGGTACCAACGGCGATCCGGTGCTGCGTGGGATGTTCGGCTCGCGCCTGAATATCCTCACCAACGGCGGCGTGATGCTGGGCGCCTGCCCCAACCGCATGGATGCGCCCACCTCGTACATCTCGCCGGAAACCTACGACCGCCTCACCGTGATCAAGGGCCCGCAAAGCGTCATCTGGGGCCCTGGCGGTTCCGCCGGCACCATCCTCTTCGACCGTGAACCCGAGTCCTTCGGGGCACTCGGCAGCCGGGTCAATGCCAGCCTGCTGGGAGGCTCCAACGGCCGCTTCGACAAGGTGCTCGATGCCGCTGCCGGCAACAGCCAGGGCTATGCCCGCTTTGTCGGCAACCAGTCGCGCTCGGATGACTACGACGACGGTCACGGCGATACCGTGCCATCGCGCTGGGACAAATGGAACGGCGATGTAGCCCTGGGCTGGACGCCGGACGCCGATACCCTGCTGGAGCTCACCGCAGGCAAGGGTGACGGCGAAGCCCGCTATGCCGGACGCGGCATGGACGGCTCGCAGTTCAAGCGCGAGAGCCTGGGCCTGCGCTTCGAAAAATCCAACCTCGGCGAGGTGCTCGACAAGGTCGAGGCACAGGTCTACTACAACTACGCCGACCATGTGATGGACAACTACAGCCTGCGCACGCCTTCCGGCAGCGGCATGATGGGCATGCCCATGGTCAGCAACGTCGATCGCCGCACCCTTGGCGCTCGCGTCAAGGCCACCTGGCGCTGGGCCGATGTACAACTGGTCAGCGGCCTCGATGCGCAGACCAACGAACATCGCAAACGCGGTGGCATGGGCATCGACGCACACAAAGGCCAGCCGTGGACCAAGGACGCCGACTTCCACAACTATGGCGTGTTCAGCGAGCTGACCTGGTACGCCACTGGAAACGACCGCCTGGTCACCGGCGCCCGCCTCGACCGCGCCTCGGCCCGCGATTTTCGCCAAGGCAGCCCCACCGAGGGCGATACCCGCGCCGATACCCTGCCCAGCGGCTTCGTGCGCTACGAGCACGACCTGGCGGTGATTCCGGCAACCACGTATGTCGGCCTGGGTCATGCCCAGCGCTTCCCCGACTATTGGGAGCTGTTCTCGCCCAAGCGGGCGCCAGCCGGCGCGGCCAATGCCTTCGATGGCATCGAGCCGGAAAAAACCACCCAGGTGGATTTCGGCATCCAGTACCAGGACGTGCGCCTGGAAGCCTGGGCCTCCGGCTATGTCGGGCAGATCCGCGACTACATCCTGTTCGACTACCGAGGCATGAGCTCCCAAGCCCAGAACATCGACGCCCGCATCATGGGCGGCGAGCTTGGCGCGGCCTACAGGCTGACCGAGAACTGGAAGGCCGACGCCACCTTGGCCTACGCCTGGGGCAAGAACAGCAGCGACGACAAGGCCCTGCCGCAGATGCCGCCGCTGGAAAGCCGTCTGGGGCTGACCTACAGCCGTGATCTGTGGAGCGTTGGGGCCTTGTGGCGCCTGGTCGCGGAGCAAAATCGCATCGCCGAGAACCAGGGCAACGTGGTCGGCAAGGACTACGAGAAAAGCGCAGGTTTTGGGGTGTTCTCGCTCAACGGCGCCTACAAGGTCAGCCGCAACCTCAAGCTCAGCGCAGGCGTCGACAACCTGTTCGACAAAACCTACGCCGAGCACCTGAACCTGGCCGGCAATGCCGGGTTCGGCTATCCGGCCACGGACCCACAGCCGGTGAACGAGCCAGGCAGGACCTTCTGGACCAAGGTCGACATCAGCTTCTAACAACAAACAGGGCGCGGCAGTCACCGCGCCCAAACCGGGTCATCTGGAGGTTTCCATGAGCGGACAACGCATTTCCTTCTACAACCTGGCGTGGCGCTGGCATTTCTATGCCGGGCTGTTCGTCGCGCCTTTCATGATCCTGCTGGCGATCACCGGGATCATCTACCTGTTCAAGCCACAGCTCGACCCAGTGCTGTACCGCGACCTGATGGTGGTCGAGGCCGGCCACCAGCGCCAGGACGCCGATACCCTCCTGGCCCAGGTGCGCCTGGCTTATCCACAGGGCCACGTGGGCCAGTACCTGCCGCCGGTCAATGCCGAGCGTAGCGCCCAGTTCGTGGTGCACGACGGTGGGCGCGAGCTGAACGTGTTCATCGACCCCTACAGCGCCAAGGTGCTGGGCGAGCAGGACGCCAAGGACAACCTGCAAGCCGTGGCCCGGGCCCTGCACGGTGAATTGATGGTCGGCACCGTGGGCGATCGTCTGGTGGAACTGGCCGCCGGCTGGGGCATCGTGCTGGTGGTGTCCGGCCTGTACCTGTGGTGGCCACGTGGGCGCAGCAGCGCAGGTGTGCTGTGGCCGCGCCTGTCCGCCCGTGGCCGGGTGTTCTGGCGCGACCTGCACGCAGTCAGCGGCTTCTGGGGCTCGCTGCTGTTGTTGCTGATGCTGCTCAGCGGCATGACCTGGACCGGCCTGTGGGGCAAGCAGTATGCCGATCTGTGGAACCGCTTCCCGGCGGCCATGTGGAACGATGTGCCCAAATCCGATCAACGGGCCGGCGCGCTGAACAACGCCCACCGCCAGACCGTGCCCTGGGCGCTGGAGAACACGCCGATGCCAGTCTCCGGCGCCCATGCCGAACATAGCGCCCACCACGACCTGTCCAACGCACCGGCGGCGCCGCAGGTGAACCTGCAGCAGGTCGAGGACCTGGCCACCACGCGCCAGGTCGAGCCCGGCTACAGCATCACCCTACCGAGCTCGGCAAGCGGTGTGTTCACCGTCGCAGTGTTCGCTGATGACCCGCGCAACGACGCCACCTTGCATGTGGACCAGTACACCGGCCAGGTACTGGCCGACGTGCGCTGGCAGGACTACAGCCCGGTCGCCCGTGCTACCGAGCTGGGCGTGATGCTGCATGAAGGCAAGATGTTCGGCCCGCTGAACCAGGCGATCATCCTGGTGGTGTGCCTGATGATCCTGCTGGGTTCGGTGAGCGGGCTGGTGATGTGGTGGAAGCGCCGGCCAGCAGGCGGGCTGGGTGTTCCGCCACTGCGCCATGACTTGCCCCGCTGGAAAACCGCCACCGTGGTCATGCTGGTGCTGGGCGTGGCCTTCCCGCTGGTGGGCGCCTCGATGGTGGTGATGTGGGTGGTCGACAGCCTGGTGGTGCGCCGACGGATCCTGGCCGGGGCTTGAAGACTGCGTTGTCTGTGCCGCCTCTTTCGCGGGTAAACCCGCTTCGACAGATTTCAGTGATCCTCTGTGCGCGCGGGTTTACCCGCGAAAAGGGGCGGCACAGGCACCCCACTGCGACACAAAAATCGAGGCGATCTGCCGCGCCCCAGGACTGGAATGCGCGTGTTAGCCTACTTGGCTCTGCACAAGAAGACTGACCCACAACGGAATGCAGCCCATGACCCGGACCTCATCAACCTCCGCAGACGATTCACATCTGCAACGCAACCTGACCAACCGCCACATCCAGTTGATCGCCATCGGTGGCGCCATCGGCACGGGCCTGTTCATGGGCTCGGGCAAGACCATCAGCCTGGCCGGGCCGTCGATCATCTTCGTCTACATGATCATCGGCTTCATGCTGTTCTTCGTCATGCGTGCCATGGGCGAATTGCTGCTGTCGAACCTCAACTACAAGTCGTTCATCGACTTCTCCGCCGACCTGCTCGGCCCGTGGGCGGGCTACTTCACCGGCTGGACCTACTGGTTCTGCTGGGTGATCACCGGCATCGCCGATGTGATCGCCATCGCCGCCTACTCGCAGTTCTGGTTCCCCGACCTACCCCAGTGGATACCCGCGCTAATCTGCGTAGCTGTGCTGCTGTCACTGAACCTGATCACAGTGAAGATGTTCGGCGAGGTCGAATTCTGGTTCGCCATGATCAAGATCGTGGCCATTGTCGGCCTGGTCGCCACCGGCCTGTATATGGTCGTCACCGGCTTCGAATCGCCGGCTGGGCGTACCGCGCAACTGGCCAACCTGTGGAACGACGGCGGGATGTTCCCCCATGGCCTGATGGGCTTCTTCGCCGGCTTCCAGATCGCCGTGTTCGC
>NZ_KV793303.1:94009-106158 GCF_001808425.1 Pseudomonas sp. HMSC08G10
CAGATCGCCGTGTTCGCCTTCGTCGGCATCGAACTGGTGGGCACCACCGCCGCCGAGGCGAAGAACCCCGAGCGCACTCTGCCACGGGCGATCAACTCGATTCCGGTGCGGATCATCGTGTTCTACGTGCTGGCGCTGATCGCGATCATGGCTGTCACCCCGTGGCGCGACGTGGTGCCAGGCAAGAGCCCGTTCGTCGAGCTGTTCGTCCTGGCTGGCCTGCCTGCTGCGGCAAGCATCATCAACTTCGTGGTGCTCACCTCGGCCGCCTCCTCGGCCAACAGCGGCGTGTTCTCCACCAGCCGTATGCTCTATGGTTTGTCCCAGGAAGGCGATGCGCCCAAGGCATTCGAAAAGCTGTCGCGGCGCGCCGTGCCGGCCAACGGCCTGTACTTCTCCTGCACCTGCCTGTTGCTGGGCGCTGCGCTGATCTACGTGATTCCCGACCTGGTCGAGGCGTTCACGCTGGTCACCACGGTCTCGGCATTGCTGTTCATGTTCGTCTGGACGCTGATCCTGCTGTCGTACCTGAACTACCGGAAGCACCGCCCCGCATTGCACCAGGCCTCGAAGTACAAGATGCCCGGCGGACGCCTGATGTGCTATGTATGCCTGACGTTCTTTGCCTTCATCCTGGTGCTGTTGAGCCTGGAGGACGATACCCGCAAGGCCCTGATCTTCACGCCGCTGTGGTTCCTCATCCTCACCGCCACCTACCAGCTGGTGCGCAGCAAACGACACCCGCGCACCGCCGTGCGGGACACCCAGGACAGCTGAGCTGTCCTGGCCCAAGTACCGATCCTTGCGAGCCGCTGTCATGACCGCTGAAATCCGCGATGCCCTGCCCAATGACGTACCCGGCATCCTCGAGATCTACAACGACGCCGTGCGCAACACCACGGCGATCTGGAACGAGACACCAGTCGACCTGGGCAACCGCCAGGCGTGGTTCGAGGCGCGTGCACAGCAGGGCTATCCGATCCTGGTGGCGGTGGATGACAGTGGCGTGTTGGGGTATGCCTCGTTCGGCGACTGGCGCCCCTTCGAAGGCTTTCGCCACACGGTCGAGCACTCGGTTTATATCCGGGGCGACCAGCGTGGCAAGGGCCTGGGGCCATTATTGATGAGCGCGTTGATCGATCGGGCGCGGGCGTGCGGAAAACATGTGATGGTCGCCGCCATCGAGAGCGGCAATGCGGCGTCGGTCCGCCTGCACGAGCGGCTGGGGTTCGTGGTGACCGGGCAGATGCCGCAGGTAGGGGTGAAGTTCGGCCGCTGGCTGGACCTGACGTTCATGCAGTTGATGCTCAACCCAGGCGCCAAGCCAAGCGCCTGACGGTGCAGTCGATGCGGTCTGTTCGCGGCTAAACCAGCATCCGCAGGGTTCGCGCGGAGCGGGTTTACCCGCGACCTATCCTGCGTTCAGAGGTGTATGAACCTGCCCAAACGCTGGCGCAGCATGCTGTTCTCACTGCGCAACTGTTGCACCTCATCGAGCAACTCCAGCGCCAGGGCCACCCCTTCCCATTCCAGCTCCAGGTCCCGGTGCAGCTTCACCGCCCGCCTGGCCAGCAGCGGCGCCTGATCATCGAACAACCAATCCTCCGGCGTTCGCCCCGAAGGTTCAACGATGCCGTGCTCGACGATTTCGATCACGCAGTCGGCCGTGATGTCGGCTTCCTGACAGAGGGTTCGCATGTCCAGTTGAACGATCAGGGTGCTGCTCATGATCAACTACTCCATTGTGTCCTCGGGTTGAACGCAGCTTTCTCGGAAAGCTTGGTCCAGAGTTCGCGCGTGGCCGCATCCGACTGGCTAGGCATGACGACCTTGAGCTGGGCGTAAAGGTCGCCGCGCTCGCCTTGCTTGTTGGCAAGGCCCATGCCCTTGACCCGCAGACGCTGGCCACTCTGGCTGTCGGGGCGGATGGTCAGGTTGATCTTGCCGGTCAGGGTCGGCACCGCCACCTTAGCGCCCAATGCCGCCTCCCACGGGGCCAGGGGCACGGTGATGATCAGATCATGGCCTTCGACATCGAACAGCGGGTGCGGTGCCATGCGGATGGTCAGGAACAGGTCGCCATTGGCACCGCCCCCGACACCGGGCGCGCCTTGCCCCTTGAGGCGGATACGCTCGCCGTCCGTCACCCCGGCCGGGATCTTGACGTTGAGGGTCTTGGTGGTGAACCCGGTGCGCTGGCCCATGGCGTTGGTCTGTGGCACCTGGAAGCTGATCTGCTTGGATTCCTTGCTCAAGGTTTCTTCGAGGAAGATCGCCAGTTCCAGCTCCACGTCCTGTCCTCGCCTGCCCGCGCTGCGCTGCTGCTGACCCCGGCCAAAGGGATTGCCGCCCCGGCCGCCGAAGATCGAGCTGAAGAAATCGGAGAAGTCTCCGCCCTCGAAACCACCACCACCGCCACGGCTTTCCCAGCCTGGAGGCGCCTGGAACGGCCGGCCATGCTGGCCGCCGTACTTGCGGATCTCGTCGTACTCGGCGCGTTTCTGGGCGTCGCCCAGCACCTCGTAGGCCTCGTTGGCCTCCTTGAATTTGTCCTCGGCGTCACGCTCTTTGCTGACATCGGGGTGATACTTGCGGGCGAGCTTGCGGTAGGCGGCCTTGATCGCCTTTTCATCCGCAGTGGGCTCGACGCCGAGTATCTTGTAATAGTCTTTGAAGTCCATCTAAGGGATCACCGTTGGGAATTTTTACGATGTTTCTGAAGATTGGGGTCAAGCATAGCCTTTCAAGGTTCGCCTGGGGTTGTTCCAGAGCAGACGACCGGTCTTGATTTAGTCGGCCACTGGCATAAACTGCGCGGCCGTTTTGCCTCCGGAAGCTCCTCCCCATGTCTGACGTATCCCCGGCCCGTGCCTGTGGCATCGACTTCGGCACCTCCAACTCCACGGTCGGCTGGCACCGCCCCGGCGTGGAAACGCTGATCGCCCTGGAAGACGGCAAGATCACCCTGCCTTCGGTGGTGTTCTTCAATATCGAGGAGCGTCGTCCGGTCTACGGTCGTCTGGCCCTGCATGAGTACCTGGAAGGCTACGAAGGCCGCCTGATGCGCTCGCTCAAGAGCCTGCTCGGTTCCAAGCTGATCAAGCACGACACCAGCGTGCTGGGCAGCGCCCTGCCGTTCAAGGACCTGCTGGGCATGTTCATCGGCGAGCTGAAAAAGCGCGCCGAAGCCAATGCCGGACGCAGCTTCGACGAAGTCGTGTTGGGCCGTCCGGTGTTCTTCGTGGATGAGGATCCGGCCGCCGACCAAGAGGCAGAAGACACCTTGGCCGAGGTGGCGCGCAAGATCGGTTTCAAGGAGGTGTCGTTCCAGTACGAGCCGATCGCCGCGGCGTTCGACTACGAGTCGGGCATCAGCCGCGAGGAACTAGTGCTGATCGTCGACATCGGCGGCGGTACCTCGGACTTCACACTGATCCGCCTGTCGCCGGAGCGCCACTTGGTAGCCGAGCGCCAGAGCGACATCCTCGCCACCGGCGGTGTACACATCGGCGGGACCGATTTCGACAAGCAGTTGAGCCTGCAGGGCGTGATGCCGCTGTTCGGCTATGGCAGCCGGATGAAAAGCCAGGCGCTGATGCCCACCAGCTATCACCTGAACCTGGCCACCTGGCACACCATCAACGCGCTGTACTCGCAGAAATCCCAGCTGGCCTTGGGCAGCATGCGCTACGACATCGAAGACACCCTGGGCATCGACCGCTTGTTCAAGCTGATCGAAGAGCGCGCCGGTCACTGGCTGGCGATGGAAGTGGAAGCCAGCAAGATCGAGCTGACCCACCAGGCCAGTCGCCGCCTCGACCTGGGCCGCATCGAGCCGGAGCTGGCCGTGGAGTTGACCCGCCCACTGTTCGAAGATGCCATCGAAGGTCTGCTCGCCCGCGTGCGCGGAAGCGTCACCGAACTGCTGAACAAGGCCGGCGTGAGCGAGTGCCAAGTGGACACCGTGTTCTTCACCGGCGGTTCCAGCGGCATTCCGGCGCTGCGCAACAGCGTAGCGGCCATGTTGCCCAACGCGCGGCATGTGGAAGGCAACATCTTCGGCAGTATCGGCAGCGGGTTGGCGATCGAAGCACGCAAGCGCTACGGCGCCGTCTAAAAGCTGCAAGCTATAAACTGCAAGCCGCAAGAAGTGGGTGTCTCCACCGACTCGCTTTTACTTGCAGCTTGCAGCTTGAAGCTTCAAACCAGCTCAGCCCGCTTGAGCTCGCTTTTCAGGTACGCGTAGTAGATCGGCCCCGCCACGACGCCCGGCAGCCCGAACGCCGCCTCGAACACCAGCATCGCCAGCAGCAATTCCCACGACTTGGCACTGATCTGACCGCCCACGATCCGCGCGTTGAGGAAGTACTCGACCTTGTGGATGACGATCAGATAGCCCAACGCTGCCACCGCCACCCAGATCGACAACGAAAGCCCCACGATGGTGATCAGGGTGTTGGACATCAGGTTGCCGATCACCGGCAGCAGCCCCAGCAGGAAGGTCAGCACGATCAAGGTCTTGGTCAACGGCAGGTGCACCCCGAACAGCGGCATCACCACGGCCAGGAAGACACCGGTGAATGCGGTGTTGAGCAGGGAAATCTTGATCTGCGCAAAGACAATGTTGCGAAACGCCTGCACCAGCAGGCTCAGGCGCTCGAACAGCGCCGCAGCCAGGGGTTTGCGTCGGGAAATGTCGGGGATGCGCTGCAGGGCTACGATGGCGCCGAGGATCATGCCGATCAGCAAGGTGACGAACATGTGCGCCATGCCCTTGCCCACCAGTTGCAGCTCACCCAGGTGGCTCTTGAGCCAGTCGCCGATGGCCACTTTGAACTCGGCGGCGCTGGCCGGCAGGTACCCTTCAATGAAAGGTGGTAACTGGCTGCGGGCGCGCTCCACCAGGGCCATGAATTTATCCAGCGAGGCGCCAGGGTTCTCCGCCTCGTGAAGCAGGAAACTGAAGGCCCCGGCGATCAGCAGCGTCAGCGTACTGACCACCAGGGTGCCAAGCAGCGCCACGGCCAACCAGCGCGCGCGCTGCCCAGCGATCACCGGCTGCAGGCGCGGCGTGAGCATGTTGACCAACTCGAACACCAGCAAGCCTGCCAGCAAGCTGGGCAACAACTTCAGGGGCAGCACCAGCAGCAGGCCGGCAAACACGATGATCCAGCTGGCCAGGGTGATCTGGCGGGGGGTGAAGGTCATACAGCCTCAACGGCGGACAACGGGAAAGAGCCGCAGTCTGCCAGCCTTCGCCAGACAAACATAGGCGCAGGTCATTTCTTCTTCAGGCAATCGCTCATGAAGGCTTTGCGCTCGTCTCCCTTGAGCGCCTTGGCGCTGGCATCGGCGTTGCAGGTTTTCATCTTTTCCTGCTGGGTGGCGGGCTTGGCTTTGAGACAGGTACTCATGAAAGCCTTGCGCTCGTCGCCCTTGAGGGCCTTCTCCGAGGCCTGGGCATTGCAGGTGGTCATTTTCTCCTGTTGGGCGGTGGCTGCGAAGCTCTGGGCACTGATCAACACACCCAACACCAGCAAAGGCACGTGCAGCATTTTCATGAAGCGATCTCCTTGTCTCCACGCTGCATGCGTGGTTGTCGAGCAGAGTGTAGCCAAGATTTTTCGCCGTCCGCTCAGGCCGTGCGCGCCCGGCGGCGATACTGCTCGGGCGTGCAGCGGGCCTGACGCTGGAACATGGCGATGAACGCCGAGGCGGTGCTATAGCCGAGGTCGAAGGCGATGGACTGGATCGACAGACCCGCCTCCAGCGCCTCGATGGCGCGCAGAAAGCGCAGGCGTAGGCGCCATTCACCGAAACTGATCCCCAGCTCACGCAGGAACTGGCGCGCCAAGGTGCGTTCGCTCACATGCACAAGGCCGGCCCACTCGGACAACGGGCGATTGTCGCCAGGCTCGGCATGCAAGGCTTCGAGCACCTGGCGCAGGCCTTCACTGCGGGCGAATGGCAGGTAGCAGGCCTGCGTCGGCGCGAGGTGCAACTGGTCCAGCAGCACCTGGACCAGGCGCTGGTCGCGTTCGTCCTGGGCCACCTTGAGATCGCGTTGGGCGAAATCGCCGAGGATGGCCTTGAGGATGTCGCTGATCACCAGGGTGCAGGCCTGCAGGGGCAGGCCCTGGCACAGCTCACTGGCCAGGTACACCGAGCGATAGACGATGGCCTGAGGGTTATAGCAGCCATGCTCGGTCCCTGGAGGCACCCACACGGCGTAATGGGGCGGCGAGACGAAGCGCTGCCCATCGACGTCCAGGTGCATGACGCCATGGGCCGCGTAGTTGAGCTGGCCCCAGGGATGGCGATGCGGGGCGCTGTGGGTGTCGGCGCCGAATTCGTCGTAGCGAAAGTACACCGGAGCCGGGAGTCGCTCGAAGGTCGGGATGTCGAGGTATTTGCGGGCCATGTTGGCAGCTTCGAAGGGTGGGTTGTCTGGATGCGAGTATAGGCTTGTTAACAGACAAAGGATAATGAGTGCCAGCTTGGGCCTGCCTGCACTTCGCGGGTAAATCCGCGCCTACAGGAATAACGCCGGACCTGTGGGAGCGGGTTTACCCGCGAAGGGCTGCAAGGCAGTCCCGAATTTTTGCAACACCTCAGAGACTCACAGTTCCATGAATTACGCATTTCCCCTGCTGGCCATCCTCATCTGGGCCGGCAATACCGTGGTCACCAAGCTTTCGGCCGGGGCAATCTTCCCTGCCGAGATCGGCTTCTACCGCTGGTTGCTGGCAGGCCTGTTGTTCACGCCGTTCCTGCTGCCCCAGGTCTTGCGCAACCGCGCCGCGATCGTCCCACACCTTGGCAAGATCTTCGTCCTTGGTGTGCTGGGCATGGCCATGTACCAGAGCCTGGCCTACTTCGCCGCAGGCATCACCAGCGCCACCAACATGGGCATCATCCTCTCGCTGATGCCGCTGATGTCCCTGGCCCTGGCCATCGCCTGGCTCGGCCAACGCCTGACCTTCGGTGCGCTGTTCGGTGCGCTGGTATCGTTCATCGGCGTGCTGGAAGTGGTCTCGGCCGGCCAACCCAGTGCCTTGCTGCAGCAAGGCCTCAACAGCGGCGACCTGTTGATGCTGGTGGCCACCTTTGCCTACGCGCTGTACAGCTTCCTACTGAAGAAATGGCAACTGCGCCTGCCGGCGATGCAATTGCTGTACTTGCAGGTGGTGGTGGCGATCCTCGTGCTGCTGCCGTTGTTTTTGCTGTCACCGAAAACCGGGCTGAATGCCCAGAACATCGGCCTGGTGCTGTACGCCTGCGTGCTCGCCTCCATGGTGGCGCCACGGGTATGGATGCACGCCGTGCATCGCCTGGGGCCCAGCCGCACCACGCTGTTCTTCAACCTGCTGCCGGTGGTGACGGCAGTGATCGCCGCCGTGGTGCTGGACGAGCAATTGGCCAGCTATCACCTGTATGGCGGCCTGCTGACATTGGCGGGCGTGCTGTTGGCTGAACGCTGGACCACACCCGTACGCCGGGCTGTTACAGCCCCGCAGCCTTGAGCCGGGCAGCGTGTTCGGTGAACAGGCGCACCGGGTCGGCGCCCCTGCCCACCGCGCCGAGGGATTGATTGACGATGTCCAGGTGATCGAGCGGGTAGTCATCGCCGATCACCTGGCCAAGATGCGAGCTGTAACGCCCGACCATGCCGTCGCACTGGCCTTTCTCGCGCTCGAAGGTGCGGGCGAACAAGCGGCAGAAGCGGTTGCTGCCATCGAAGCGATTACGCCCCTGATCGGTACGCCCCGGCTGCAAGGTGCCGGACCAGGAGTAATAGCGCACGCCATTGACCTCGGCATCGCCCTGCCCGCCCCAGGTGACAGGCAGGCCCTGTGGATAAGCCTGGTTGAAGCGGGCCACACCGGCAGTGGTGAAGGACTGGTGCGAGGCATGCACATCGATCGGCAGCGGGTCACGGCGCCAGCCGGTTTCCAGCCAGACCAACAGCACCGCCGTGCCATGCAGCACGGCTTTGAGCATCCGCCCTTGGGCTGAGTCTCCCGGGGCCTTGCGTTCCAGGTAGTCGGCCAGTTCCGAGCCTTGGTTGGGCCCTGCCACCGAGGTCACCGAGGCGACCCGGTCCGGCCGTTTCGCCGCGGCGTAGCGGGCGCTGAGGGCTCCCTGGCTGTGGCCGATCAGGTTGACGCGCGCAGCGCCGGTGCGCTCGCAGATGTCCTCGATGATCGCCAGCAATTGCTCGCCGCGCAGCTCACTGGAATGCAGCGGCGAGACCTGCACCGCAAAGACCTGCGCCCCGCCCCGGCGCAATGCCGGGACGATACCGAACCAGTAGGGATAGAGCAGCAGCCGCACGAAGCCGAGCATGCCCGGCACCAGCACCAACGGGTAACGCGTGGCAAGTTCCTGGCTCATTCCCTGCCCTCTGCCTGGATCGTAGGCCAACACTACAAGGCCGTGCCGGCGCGATGCAATCGAACTCCTGAGGCGCCCTGCGGTTCCAACCAGAACACCCCTGAGCAAGGAGCCGGACCATGTACAGAAAGACCCTGGCCATCCTGTTGGCAAGCGCGGCGCTGGCCGCCTGCGGCAGCCATCCGGAAAACCCGGTGGATTACGTGACCTACCGTGACGAGCCGCTGGTCAAGCAAGTGGAAAACGGCATGACCATGCAGAAGGTCATCGCCATCGGCGGCAGCCCGTCGAACGCTACCGACCTGCCCAATGGCGGTACCTGCAACGACTACATCCTCAACCGCGACGGCCACCAGCAGCCCTACTACGTGCGCTTCGACGCCACCGGTCATGTCGACGCCAAGGGCTTCAAGACCTGCAAGCAACGAGAAGAGGACCGCGAGGCCGTACCCGGCGCGTGAGCCCTCCCTGACGCACCGTGAATACCCTGATCCTTTCGGAGACGAACATGAACGCTATTGAACTGACCGATGTCCGGACCCTGCGCGAGCGTGCCCGACAACATGTCGAACAAGGCGCCGTGACCGAGGGTTACAACGCCGACCGGGACAAGATCCTTAACCTCCTCAACGAAGCGCTGGCCACAGAGCTGGTCTGCAACTTGCGCTACAAGCGCCATTACTTCATGGCCAGCGGGATCAAGGCCAGCGTCGCTGCCGACGAGTTCCTCGAGCATGCCACCCAGGAGGCCGAGCATGCCGACAGGCTGGCCGAGCGGATCGTCCAGTTGGGCGGCGAGCCGGATTTCAACCCCGACAACCTGAGCAAGCGCTCCCACGCCCAGTACGTGGCCGGCAGCACGCTCAAGGAGATGGTGCTGGAAGACTTGGTGGCCGAGCGCATCGCCATCGACAGCTACCGTGAAATCATCCAGTACATCGGTGAGAAGGACCCGACCACTCGGCGTATCTTCGAGGATATTCTGGCCCAGGAAGAAGAACATGCCGATGACATGGCGGACCTCTTGAAAGGGTTGTAAGCCAGTTTGGGGGCTGCTCTGCAGCCCTCGCGGAGAAACCCGCTCCCGCAAGCTCTGCAGTGCCGTCAGTCACACCGCTATCTGTGGAGCGGGCTTACCCGTGAAGCCTGTCACTCGGTGCCCACACTCGTCACCGATCACTTTTTCTTACCCTTCACCGCACTCGGCGCCTTGCCTGCCTTCATTTGCTCCAGCAGCGGTGTGCACTGGTTGGGCACATCATCTCCCGGTGCGATCAGCGCCAGCAACCCGGCAGCAGGCCCCATGGCCACGCCCAGGGCGACCATCCCTGCCCCGCGAAGCGCCAGCGGAACCGCCTGTACTCCAGCGCTGGGCTTGGCGAACGGCCCCCGCACGTAAAGCGGGGATCGCAGGGAGAACAGGCGCAGCCCTTTGGACTCAGGCGTGATCTTCAGGTCCAGTTGCTCGGTGGCAAAGTTCGCCGTGCCATTGATGTAGATGATCGCGTTTTCGGTGTCGAAGACGAACAGGCGCGTGGTCGCCAACCCGTCCTTGATACCCACGTTGGCCGCCGCACAGTTGATCTTCACCTCCTCGTCGCCGAACAGCTTGCCAATCACATAGTTGCCCACGTTGAGCCCGGCGATTTCCATCAAGCTGCGGCTGATGGCGCCGTCGTTGATCAACAGGCTCAGATCACCATTGGAAGTGCCCAGCAAGGCCGCCACCGAATTGCCACGTCCGCTGAGGTCGGCATCGCCATTGAGTTCGCCGAAACTGGTCTGCATGGGCGCAAAGCTTGGGAACAACTGTTTGAGTTTGAAGCCCCGGGCACTCAGGCGCGCCCGCCCCTGCATCGGCACGCTGCGGCCGTCCAGGCGTATGTTCGCGTTCAAGTTGCCGCCCGCCACGCCAAAACGCAGGGGCTCCAGGCGCAACAGGCCGTCCTCCAGCAGTACGTGGGCGGAGAGGTCCTTGAACGGCAATTGCTCGCTGTGCACGATGCGTTTGCCGCTGAAGGTGACGTCCGCATCCATCGCGCGCCAGCGCTCGGTACGGAACTCCTCCACCGGCAGTACCTTTCCGGTCGGTTGTTTGCTGGCGCCGCCCCGGGCCTTCTGCTCGGCGTTGGAGTCGGCGCCGATCAGCGGCGCCAGGTCCTTGAACAGCAACTGCTCGGACACCAGGTCGCCGGAGAGCTTCGGTCGTGGCTGGCTGGCGACGAACGTCAGGTCGCCGTGGATATCGCTGTCGCCGATCTTGCCGTTGAAGCCTTCATAGCGAAACCGCGCCCCCTGGGCATCGTGCAGGTTGGCGGTGAGGTGACCGTCGGTTGCGTAGGCCGGGGTGTCTGGCAGGGTCACACCCGTGAGGGGGTACAGATTGCCCAGGCTGCTGCCGGACAAGCGCAGGCGCAGATCGAGCGCCCCCAGGTTGCGCGGGTCGGTCAGGGTGCCGGCGAGCGCCACCCGGGTATCGCCGATCCGCGCGTCGGCCTGCAGCGGAAAGGGCTGGCTGGCGTCCTGCAAGGCCAGCAGACCGCCGATCTTGCCCGTGCCGGAGACCGGCTGGCCTTTGTAGGTGCCTTGGGCCTTGAGGCCAAAGGCGTAATCCTGGGCAACGCCGGTCTTCTCGGCACGGGCCTTGCCGACGATCTCGCTGAAAGGGATCGGCTTACCCAGCGGGTCGATCTGGACCTTCATGCGGGTTTTCAGCGTCTGGTCATCGAAACTGACGTTGCCTTGATCGAAGCCGATGGCGCCGATGTCCAGCACCCAGGGAGAGGGTTCGGCGTTCTCATCCTTGGGGGCGAGGTCGAAAGTCCAGTTGGCCCGGCCATCGGCCAAGCGCGTCAGGCTGGCGGTAGGCTTGGTGAGGTCGATGCGTGGAATGACGATCTGCTGGAATACCAGCGGCACCGGCGACAGACGAAACGTTACACGCTCAAGGCCGACCATGCGCGGCGCTTCGAGCCAGTCGGGGTTGCCGAGGGTCAAGTCCTCGGCCACGAAGTGCGGCCAGGGGATCCAGGCGCGCCAACCACCCTCTGAAGGTTCACGGTGCCATTGCACGGCCAGGTTGCCGTTGATCGCGAAAGGGCGGTGCAGGGCTTCGGAGACCTTCTCGTTGAGCAGCGGCTTCACGCGGTTCCAGTCGAACGTGGCGATCACCACCACCAGTATCGCCAGCAGGGTCAACAGGCTGGTGAGGATCCAGGTAAGGATGCGCAAGGGACGCGTCATTGCGTAATTCTCCTGACTGCATGGCACAAAACGGGCACCGCGATGGCACTCATTATGTCGGACTGACGAAAGCGCGCCGGGTTTAATCGATGGCGATCATAAATCGGCCCGAGCGGTCGGTGCGCGGGCCTCAACCACCGGTGACACTCCAGTCGAACTTCTCTGAAAGCACTGAGCCAGAGCCGCTCAAGCGGTGTATCAATGGCATCGATTGTTACCATTACCCGGATGAACTTTTCTCTGGCGTTACCGAGCGTAGCATTGGCCTCGTACCCACTTTTCCCAGCCCCCTAGAGGAGCACCGAGATCATGAAACGCCATCTGCTGCTGAGCCTGACCCTGACAGCCCTTGCCGCCAACGCCTTCGCCTTGCCGGCTGCCGAACAACATCTTACGGCTGAATCCCGGTCCAGCGCTGCCACCGTCAGCCAGCCACTCAATACCTTGGCTGAAGGCGGCTCCGATCGCCTGATCGAACGCAACAACCGCGTCGCCGAGGGTGGTTCCGATCG
>NZ_KV793304.1:0-31684 GCF_001808425.1 Pseudomonas sp. HMSC08G10
TGGAGGTGTCTACGAAACCAGAGGCGATTCAGTATTCTCGCCACTCATTTTCATAGTTGTCGAACGACGAGGCATTGATCATTGCCTCTATTGCTTGCTGGGCTGCGCGGAGGTTGGCTTTCGAGTGCTTCAACGGATCGTTCATCTCGAATCCTTTCAGGACGGCGGTTGGGACTGGGCTCATGGCGCTTTGGCATTAAGCGCAAGAGTAAGGCCAAGCGAACGCTGAAACCACAAAAATCGGTTCCAAAACTGAAACGGCGCCCCTTGCAGGATGAGGCCTGTAGCCGCGCCGTTTCGTCTTTATTTTGGAATCGGTTTAGGCTCTTAGCCAGCATGGATTGGGAGTTTGTGCCACGGTCTTGAAAACCGTCGATGGGCAACTATCCTAGAGTTCGAATCTCTACGCTTCCGCCATATTCAAAGCCCTGATTATTCAGGGCTTTTTGCATTTCTGGGGTAGGCAAATCATTGCTGAGCCCATGCCGCCACTTATCCCCTGAAGGCCCCGGACCAGGGTCGGCACCTCGAGTCCTTGACCGACCCAGCGTGACGCTCGGCCACGATGGCCTAGCGCTCGTGTGCAGTCGTGAAGATCAGACTGTTTTCGAAATTTTCCGCAACGATGAGACCTTGGTTTTAGGTCATGCTGTTCGAGCGTGATGCGCCGCTTGAGTTGCTGGAATACGCCCGCTAATTGCTTGGGAAGATCGTGCCGTACATTCAAGAACGCGTGCCATTCGTTGTATAGAACGAGGTGATTTCGTTTCTATAGCGAATTGAAATAGATGAGCTTTTTTACACGCCAAACACCAACGGAGGGTGTAGGCTCGAAAATCGAACCGCAGTAATTATTTCAAAAAAAGGGGCAGTGTGGGTCCGAACCTATCCATTTCAGTGGGGTGGCCGGAGATTTCACATGAACAGTTCCATAACGCCTAGAACGCTGGCGCATGGCGCGCTGCTGTCGGTCCTTGCGGGTTTCTTCGTTGTTGGCTGTACACACGATCCTGATATCCGCATGGGGCACGATAATTCCTCGGGCTACACGGGGAAAAACCCATCGGCTTACTTAAGTTGTGTGAAGAGTGAGCTCCCGGCAAGCGCGAAGACGTATACGCAAGAGCATCAGGACGTGCTCGCGCTATATGTCGACAGTACTGACCCGAACCAGGCAACTGGCCTTGTCGAAGTCAAGGGTTCAGGACAGCAGCATCAATATCTGGCATACCAGCGAGATGCCTGGTACGACCAAGGCCGTTTGCTCGATGCGGCGCTGATGTGTTCTAGAGCCAGTCTCTGAAAATCCTCCCCCTCATCAAGCCCAGCCTGAGCTGGGCTTTTTGTATCGCCGTTGCGCAGCGTCAGGGCAACGGCTTTTTCTGAACGAAGAACTTGATGACTGCGGCACGTATGCCTTCGACGCCGAGCAGTCCGATCACGCCGCCAAAGAAGGGCGCGGTTTCGCTTGGCACGCCGATCAGCGAAAGGCCGTGACTTGCAGCGAGTGCGAGGGCGCCGCACAAGGGGGCTTCGATCAGCATTCGTCGCAGCGAGCCGCCCCCATAGATTACGCGTAACGCTGCGATGATTACGGCCAAGAGACCTGCGTACAGCCCTGGCCAGTTGTCTTGAAGCCAGCGTTCGAGCCAGGCCCAGGCCTCAGGTCGATCAATCATGATTGAACACTCCCTCATGGCCATTCGGTTGTGGCTGGTCTGGGCAATCAAGACCAGCAATGTTTTTCGTGAAGCTACAGGCAGGGCGGGGCATGGAGGTGTCCTTTTAACGGCGCGATATCGCCTTGATGTCGGCATGGTCTGCAGCGGCTCGAAAATCGACAATCCGCAGATGTTCTAGGACTGGCGCTTCATGTCTTTCCGTTTGTGTACATCGACGGCACACTCTGCGTTCGTTTGCCCTCAGATGAGCCAACCATGATCGATATTCACAATGTGACCGCCTTCCAGCAGCAGACCCGCGTGCTCGATGGGTTTTCCCTGCACATCGGCGAAGGCGAGAAAGTCGCCATTCTGGGCCCCAACGGTGCCGGCAAGAGCACGTTGCTCAAGCTGATCACCCGAGAGCTCTACCCGGTGGAGCGCGAAGGCAGCCACTTGCGCCTGTTCGGGAGCGAGACGGTCAACCTGTGGGCGCTGCGTAGCCGTATCGGGTTCATCTCTCAAGACCTGCAGGATGATTACACGCCCTATACCCAGGCCCTGGATGTGGTGGTTTCCGGTTTCTTTGGTGCCATTGGCGCCCATGGCCATCTGCAGCCGAGCGATGAGCAGCGCGAGCGGGCGCGTCAGTTGCTAGCAGTCGTCGAGATGGCCGAATACGAGCAGACCATGTTCCAGCGTCTGTCCACCGGCCAGCGACGCAGGCTTCTGTTGGCACGGGCGTTGGTCCATCAGCCGCGAGCGCTGATTCTCGACGAGCCGGCCAATGGCTTGGACATGGGCGCCAGCCTGGGCATGCTCAACCTGTTGCGGCGCTTCTGCGGTGAAGACCATGCGATGATTATTACCACTCACCATATCGACGAAATCATTCCCGAGATCGAGCGTGTGGTGTTGCTCGAGAAGGGACGCATCATCGCCGATGGTCCCAAGGCCGAAGTGCTGACCAGCGAACGCTTGTCCGCCCTCTACCAGACGCAGCTGCGCATCACCGAACAGGATGGCTGGTACCGCTGCTGGCATGCGTGAGCTCCCCTGGCCCGTCTTATCCGCGCCCTTTGAAGCCACCTCTGGCATTTACCGAAGGGCGGGGCTTCCCCTGACCGATCGCTGCACCCAATAACCGGATAACCGGTCATTGACTCTCCAGTGTGGAAAACTAATCTCATGACGTGGGAAAAATTCCCACAGAATAAAAACACTGACTGGCATAGAAGGGAACGTGCACGAGCTTCTGCACTTTCATCACCAAGGAGCGGCCGCTGGTTGGCTGGTTGCCCGCAAGGCAGCTGGAGTTCATTGGTTGTTGCGTTCGATTTGAGTACGGAAATGCAACTCTGAAGCGGAGATTCGTCATGCTGCTCAAAAAATGCTTGTTGGCGCTGGCCATCGGTGGCGTCCTTTCGGCATCGCTGGCGTGGGTGCCTGACTCGATTAGTGATTTCTCCAGCGCATACGCTAAGGATGGCGGCGGCGGAGGTGGCGGTCATGGCGGCGGAGGTGGCGGTCATGGTGGCGGCGGTGGTGGTGGTGGCCATGGCGGCGGTGGCCATGGCGGAGGTGGTGGCGGTCATGGAGGCGGCGGTGGCCATGGCGGCGGTGGTGGCGGCCACGGTGGCGGCGGAGGCGGCCACGGTGGCGGCAGCGGTGGGGGCCATGGTGGTAGTGGTGGTGGCCACGGTGGTTCAGGTCACGGGGGCGATGGAGGCCATAGCGGTAACAGTGGTCATGGCAATTCGGGGCGCGGCAGCGATGACGGTGGTACCCATGGTGTCGGCCACGGTGCCGATGATGGTGCCAACCACGACGCTGGCGGGCCTCATGGTGTCGGCCATGGCGCAGATGATGGTCCTAACCATGACGTGGGCGACGATCACGGTGTAGGCCGCGGCGCCGATGACGGCCCCGACCATGATGTTGGTGATGATCGTGGCGGTGCCTGACCGCTGAACCTCGGAAGCCGAAACCCGGAGCGATCCGGGTTTCGCATCGACGAGGCGGGTCCTGAACGGTTGTGATGTACAGGGCAAGGTGCTCGAATGTACCGCCCGTGAGCACCGTGCGCTCCCCCTTGGTTAAGGAAGCTTTGCAATGCATCTGCCCACTCTACCGCCCTCTCTTTTACCGGCATTGCGCTCTGTGATGCGGCCATTGGTGCGGTTGATGCTGAGAAAGGGAGTGACCTTCAGTAGCTTCGTCAACCTGCTCAAGGAGGTCTTCGTAGAGGTTGCTGAGCGCGAGTTCCGTCTCGATGGAAAACCGCCCAGCGACAGTCGGATCAGTCTGCTGACAGGGGTTCACCGCAAGGACGTCCGGCGCTTGCGGTCCCAGGTCCTGGAGGACGAGGCCAGCCTGCCGGAAGCAGTATCTTTTGGCGCGCATCTGGTGAGTATCTGGCTGAACCACGAGCCATTCTGTGAACAACCCGGCGAACCTCGGGCATTGCCGCGTTTGGCCAGCGTGGGCGGCGAACGGTCGTTCGATGCCTTGGTCGCGTCGCTGAGCACGGATATCCGCGCCCGTGTCGTGCTGGATGAGTGGCTCCGCCTAGGGGTCGTGAGCGTCGATGAAGACGATCAGGTCCATTTGCAGACCCGAGCATTCATCCCTCAGCGCGGCTTCGAGGAAAAGATCGCCTATTTTCGGCACAACTTGCATGACCATGCCTGCGCCGCTGTACATAACCTGACCGATGCAGGCGAGCCGTTCTTCGAGCGCAGCGTGCACTACGACAGCTTGTCCCAGGCGGGTGTCCAGCAGCTCAGAGACGCCGTGCGTACCGATGGCATGCAGCTCCTGCTCACGCTCAACCAGCTGGCCGCCGAGCTTGAGGAGCGCGAACAGCCGCCGTCTGAGGCCCGTCAGCGCATCACCGTCGGCCTTTATTTCTACGCCGAACCCAGCCCGCCCGAGGCCGCGTCCGCGACCAAGGCCAGTAAGCCATGAACATGACGTCGCACCTGCTGAGCTCGCTCGCAGCGCTGTGCTGCGCGCTTACCCTGTCGGCGCCGCTGAGTGCCGCGCCTGCCTGCCTCGAGCCGGGTGGCAGCGGCGGCACAGGCATGATGGCGCCGGGCGGCGTCGGTGGGACAGGCGCGCCTGACAATGGAGGCGTCGGTGGGACCGGTGCGCGTCCGGGCGGTGGCGGCATCGGTGGTACCGGTGCGTCGCAGGACGAAGGTGGTGTGGGCGGCACGGGCATCGTCGGCACCATCACAGGATTCGGTTCGATCTGCGTCAATGGCGTGGAGATTCATTTCGACAACAAGGTGGCGCTCAGCGAGAACGGCCAGCCTGCCAGCAGTCAACGATTGGCGATCGGCCAGGTGGTGGCCGTCGAGGCCCAGCCGTCCCGTCGGGGTCTGGAAGCGCGCAGCATCGCCATACTCAATGCCTATGAAGGGCCGGTGACTGGGCTTGCATCCGGCGATACGCCGATGCGCGTCATGGGCCAACCGGTGCGGGTGGCGGCAGGTGCCCGGGTAGCGCCGGGCCTGCGCATTGGCGAGCCGGTGCGTGTCAGCGGCATGCGCAATGCGCAGGGCGAGGTGGTGGCCAGCCGCGTAGATCGAGCGCCGGGTCTGGTCCAGGCCAGTGCCATCGGTGATATCGGCAAACCGGGCGACTTGCATGGCCTGGCCTTGAATAAGGTGTTGCCACCCACGGGTGAGGTACTGGTGCGCGGCGCCTGGAACGGTCAACAACTGAATGTGGCGCAAACCCTCCGGGATCCAAGCTTCCCCTTCGCTGGACGAGTGCGTAACGCCTTGGTCGAAGGGCTGGTACGTGGACAGCAGGGTAATCGCATCGAAGTCGGTGGTTTCACAGCCAATGTCGATCGCGCCACCGAGGGACAGGTCGAGACGCTTGCCATCGGTCAACGCGTCCGCGTCAGCGGTGTGTTCGACACTGGGCGCATCATTCACGCGCAGCGAGTGGAGGTGGTGCATGAACATCACGGCGACAGTCACTGGCATGGCGTGCAGCCCCGTCAGTCTCAGGGGGGCGAGTCCGATGGGCCTCGGGAAGTCGAATCGGGAACGTCTACAGCCGTCGAATCCGCAAAGCAAGCTGGCCGTGGCTCCAGCCATGAACAGGGGCACACCCGCGAGCGCATCGAGAGTGGCGCAGCCCGAGAAAAGGTGGAGCGCACAGACGTATCTGAGTCGGGGGGCGTAGAGCGTCGAGAACGCATCGAAACGCGCGAATCCGGTGATCGGGTGGAAACGCGCGAGCGCATTGAGGTCTTCGAAAATGGCGTGCGTGTTGAGCGGATCGAACGGATTGAGAAGATCGAGCGTTCGGACCGGCCAGACAAGCCTGACCGCATCGAGAAGATCGAGCGCATCGAGAAAGTCGAGCGTCCTGAGAGGGTAGAGCGGCCGGACAAAGTCGAACGCCCTGAGAAGGTCGAGCGTCCGGAAAAAGTCGAGCGGCCCGAGAAGGTCGAGCGCCCTGAGCGCCCTGAAAAAGTGGAACGGCTTGAGAAGCTCGAGCGCTCTGAACATTCTGGTTCTCATTAGGCTCGGTTTGCCTGCGCCCGGCTATGCTTCAAGGCATCCAGACCGGGCTGTACCGCACCTGATGTAATGTCTTGATCGCAACGAGGTAGGCATGATTTCGATGCGTGGATTGTTTCCCTGCCTTATGGCCCTGGCCTGGCCAGCCCTGGCCGATGAAGTGACCTTGTCTACGGGGATGGATTACTCGCGGGGGGACTACGGCACGGCGGCCACCAGCGAGACCTGGTATGTCCCGGTCATTGGCAAGTACGAAACCGGTCCGATGATCTACAAGTTGACCATTCCCTATCTACGCATCACCAATCCTGCGGTAGGGCCGGGTGGTGAACCGCTGGCGGGTGACGACTGTGGTCGCGTCGAGAGCGGGCTCGGCGATACGGTGGCCAGTGCCGATTACGCACTGCTCGATGGCCGCGACGGCGGTAATCTGCTTGTGGATCTGGTTGGAAAGATAAAGCTGCCCACCGCCGATGAAGACCATTGCCTGGGCACCGGCAAGACCGATTATTCCGCCCAGGTGGATCTGGTTCGGGCATTCGGTGCGGTGAATGGCTTCGCCACATTGGGGTGGAAGAAGTTCGGCGATCCGGCCGACTCGGATTTCCATGATCCGGTTTTCACTTCCATCGGCCTGCTCAGCCGGATCGCAACAGCCACATCGATAGGGGCGGTGTACGACTGGCGACAGAAAGTGACATCAGACGGCGATGAGATCCAAGAGCTCACCCTGTTTCTGACCCAAAAACTCAGCGAGGGTTGGAAGGTCCAGCTGTATGCGCTGAAAGGCTTTTCCGACGCGAGCCCTGATTCAGGCGGCGGGCTGCTGCTCAACCGTTCGTTTTGACCCCGTACCGGTGCGATTGCCTCAGAGCTGCTGCCGCCTGGCCTGCGAAACCAGGCGGTTTTGGCATCAGGTGTTACTGCAGGGTAGGGGTGTCCGGTATCTCGCGCAGTGTCGCTTCTATGCCGGCGATGGTTCTGGCGAGCTTGTCGGCTTCCTGGTCGCGGCCTTGGGATTTGAGCAGGTCACGCTGTTGGCGCAGGTTGAGAAGCGTCTTCTGCAGGGCCAGGGCGGAGGTTCGATAGGGGTCCATGTCGCTCTCGTGCATTCCATGCTGGGGTAGGAGGCCGCGACCGTATCAGCTCGTTCAAACAGGTGAAACTGATGTTTCATACAGCAGCGGCCAAGCTCGTAGTCTGGAAGCTACTAGCACATAGGAACCCTCCTACAGGAAAGGTGGTAGGAGTGTTTCAGGTGATGTACCGCCTACGGCCTAGCACTCAATGTTCATGGGGGTTGCACGGGCTCCAGTCCGCTCAGTGTCGCGCTCAGGCGCGCATGGCCAGTGTCGATCCACTGAAAAGTTCTGTTGCAAATGGGGCTCGAAATCACGCGACGCGCATGGCCTGTCGCTCCAGAGATCGCGTGGCCACGGCTGCAGTCGATCCCTGTTCTGGGCGCAGGATGCAGAGCAGGTGAAAGCCTGCCGCGCTAGGTAGCTGCATCATTGGGCAGAACTTGCGGGTGAATGCTGGCATTCCTCATTCGGTGTGCGCACAGACTTGCGCTAGCATGTCGTTCCGTTTTTGTATTTCGGATATTGCCCCCATGAGTACCCCGCATTTGCGCCAGGCCACGTCCAAGGATGTGGATCGTTGCTATCAGATCGAGATCAGCGCCTACGAAGGTGACGAGGCCGCCACCCGCGAGAAGATCGCCACGCGCATCGCTCAGTACCCGGAAGGGTTCCTGGTGCTGGAATTCGAGGGGGTGGTGATCGGGTTCATCAACAGTGGCTGTGCCTTTGACGTGGTGATGTCCGACGAGTCCTTCAAGGAATTGGTCGGCCATGACGCCCAGGCGCCGAACGTAGTGATCATGTCGGTAGTGGTCGATCCTGCCTTTCAGGGGCGAGGGTTCGCTGGCCTGCTCATGAGCCATTTCGTCGATCAGATGCGTCAGCGCGGCAAGGCCACCATCCATTTGATGTGCAAGGACCGCCACGTGGGGCTGTACGAAAAAATGGGCTACCGCTATGTGCAGCCTTCGGCCTCCGACCATGGCGGGATGGCTTGGCACGAGATGGTCATGGCTTTGTGACGTTTGCTCTGCGACTGGGCCTGCGGCCCCATCTGATATGCTTTTTTTCCACGAACCTGAATCTGTAACCGTATCAGCCTGGATCAGACAATACCCATCAAGCCCAGCCTTCCGAACCGGCGTGCGCTGGGCAAGCTGCGCTGCTCTGCAACAGCACCGGCCAGCCTCGCCGTTTCGCCATTATCTGTAGAGGTTCCGATGGGCAAGCTCGCACTTTTCCTGGGTGGATTCCTGTTGCTGACAATCCTGGTCGGCCTGTTAGGCACCATTCCACCAAGCTGATACGTTCGCGTCGGCCCGCCGCGTCAATAGGCGGGCTTGTTCTCTTGGGCATGGCCCGCTTCCAGACGCTGCAGGGCGATGCCCTGCGGCGTTGTCGTGCGTACGATAAGTCATTCTCGGCGTTGAGAAATCTGTCCACAAAAAACGTGGGTAGGTCTGTGGATAAATCGCTGCAACCCAAGCCGGCGGCGGGCTCTGTTAAATTGAACAGAATTTGAGCAGCGCTGTCGGTAAGGGGCTATGCGCATGCGTACGCTCACTGACCTAGTGCTGAGGATAGGCGCGGCGCACCCATTGCAATAGCTCGCGCACCCGCACGGGCAGTTCCCCTGCGGGATACAGCGCATGCATCTGCGGATCCTGGCCGCTGCTCGAGGTCAGGCGGTAGTCGGTGCAGACGCGAATCAGGCGCCCGGCATGCACCATTGGCTCGGCCACCCAATCAGCCAAGCGGGCGATTCCCGCACCGGCTAACGCGCTTTGCAGGATCGCGCCCCCAGCACTCAGACGCAGCCGCGGATGTGGGCGCAGGCTGCTGATCTGCCCATCGCGATAGAAGTGCCAGGCCTTGAGCACGCGCGGCGCGGTATGCAGGATCAGGGCGTGCCCATGCAATGCCTCAGGATGCTCGGGCATGCCGTGGCGGGCCAGGTAATCGGGGCTGGCGTACAGGTAGCGCCGATAGGACCAAAGGGGATAACCGATCAGCTCGCTGGACTGCGGAAAGGCGCCCCGGATGACGAAGTCGAACTTGCCCTGCAGCGGATCGAGGGCCTGGTCGCTGAACTGCACGTCCAGGGTGACCTGCGGATATTGCTGGGAGAATGAAGCGAGCACCGCGGGCAATAGCTGTTGGCCGAGCAGCTCGGGCGCGGCGAAGCGAATCCAGCCTTGGGATGAGCCGCTCAGCGCCGCCAGCTCGTCGACGGCATCCCGTTGCACATCCAGCAAGCGCTCGGCATGGGGTAGCAGGCGTTCACCGGCCTCGGTGAGGGTCACGGTACTGGCGCTACGATTGAGCAGCTTGGCCCCGGCATTGTCTTCCAGCGCCTGCACGGCGCGGGTGACGGCGCTTGGCGAGCGCCCCAGGGCACGGGCGGCGGCAACGAAGCTGCGCTTGTGGGCGACGGTGACGAAGGCCTGGATTTCTCGCAACATGTCCAATGCCATGGACGCTCCTGATTGCAGTTTTCGCAACGTCGCATTTCAACATAAGCGCCACCATTTGGTTAGCCTTGGGGCTCTGCTTTTCGTTCTGGAACCTGCCCCATGATGGATATCGCGCTGCTTTCGTTGTTCGCCTTCGCCGCCGGGCTGATCGATGCCGCTGTTGGCGGTGGCGGGTTGATCCAGATTCCGGCGCTGTTCAACGTACTGCCGAACGCGCAACCGGCCGCGCTGCTGGGCAGCAACAAACTGGCCTCGGTCTGTGGCACCTCGTTCGCGGCTCGTTCGTTCCTGCGCAAGGTGCATCTGGACTGGGGCCTGATCGTGCCAGCCGCTGCCAGTGCCTTCGTCATGTCGTTCGCCGGCGCCGCCACGGTTTCGCTGGTGCCACCCAGCGTGATGCGCCCGGCGGTGCTGGTGCTGATCGTGCTGATGGCCATCTACACCTTCTGCAAGAAGGACTTCGGCACCCTGCACAAACCCGCCCGGATCGGTCGCAAGGAGCAGTGCCTGGCGGTGCTGATCGGTGGCGCGATCGGCTTCTACGATGGCCTGTTTGGGCCGGGCACCGGAAGCTTTCTGATCTTCCTGTTCATTCGCTTCTTCGCCTTGGATTTTCTCCATGCCTCGGCGTCAGCCAAGCTTGTGAACATCGCCACCAACCTGGCCGCATTGGTGTTTTTCATCCCATCTGGAAATGTACTTTGGGCCATCGCATTGCCGATGGCGGCCTTCAATATTCTGGGGGCGCTGACGGGCACTTGGCTTGCGGTGCGCAAGGGGGCGGGGTTCGTTCGCGGCTTGTTCCTGATGCTGTTGTGCGTGCTGATTGCCAAGCTGTCCTGGGACTTGCTGGCGGTTTGAGTCAGACGACCTGGCGCTGCGCCTCGGCCTGTACGATGCGATTGCGGCCCGCGGCCTTGGCACGGTAGAGCGCCTGGTCAGCCTGTGCCAGCAAGCTGTCGAGGTTGGGCGCCAACTGCTGGGCGCGGCAACCCGCCAGGCCGATGCTGACGGTGATCTGCAGGCGGCGGTCGAGCACCACCACGCGCAAGTCCTGCACGGCGCGACGCAGACGCTCGGCAGTGAATGTGGCCTGCTCCGGCGCAAGCCCTGCAACGATGATCACGAACTCTTCGCCCCCGAGGCGGGCGAACAGCTCGCCTTCGTGCAATTGGTCCTGAATGGTATGGGAGAACTGACGCAGCACCTGATCGCCTACGGCATGGCCGTATTGGTCGTTGATGTTCTTGAAGTGATCGATATCCAGCATCATCAAGGTCAGGGGCATCGCTTGGGCATGCTGCTGACGGCTCTCGAGCAGGGCGTTGGCACGACGGGTGAAGGCGCTGCGGGTCAGGGCGCCGGTGAGATGGTCGATTGTGGCTTGGTGCGCCAGGCGTGCCAGCAGACTGCGGTTGGCATTGCTGACGCAGGCCACCACCAGCGGACCGAGCACGAGCATGGCGATACCCAGGCGCGCCGACATCAGTGTGTTCACCCCAGGCATGCTCTGCGGGAGACTGAAATGCATGAGGCTCAGCGCCACGGCGACGATCAGCGTAGTGCCGGTGGTGAAGGTCAGCAGCGACACCATGAATGACGAGTATGTCCAGGCGCACCACAACAAGGCGGCGATGGGGAAGGCGATGGCGCCTGGCCCGCCGAAAGCGATGCTCAGTGCCAGGGAGCCTAGCAGGATCAGCAGCGGCATCAGACGAATCGCCTGGCCACCGCCTCGAGTCAAGGAGCGTAGGTTCGGTGCGGTGAGTAGCATCGGCAACACCAGCACATTGGTCGAGAACTGTTCGCTGAACCAGGCCAGCCAGGTGGCCTTGAGCGATTCCTGGAACCAAGGGGCGGCCACTACACACGCCATGCTCGCCGCGACGACGGCTCCGGCGGCGCTGGCGCCGAATACACGCAGCACTCCTTCCGGCGTGCGCATGCGGCGATGTACCCGCGGCAAATGCGACAACACCCGCCAGAGGGTGATGATCACCCCCAGATTGCATAGGTTGAACCACAACGCAGGCTTCCAGGCGCTGCCGGTGGCGAGGTCGGCGGTGACCATGGCCAGCCAGACCAGGCCGAACCCTGCGAAGGTGGCTTGCCGTGGATAGCGCAGCAGCACGCCGGCAAGCACCGCATTGACGGGCCAGAACAGCGACAGGGATTCGATCGGTCGGGCCAGGATACCGCCCAGCGTCAGGGCGAGGGACAAGCCGAACAAGGCAAGAAGAGGAAGCAGGCGCGACGGGGCTGGGAACACCATGGGCTCGACCGGCTAGCGGAGACGGAATCCAGGAAAACGCCTGTAAGCACCTGGGGTAATGAGGCGTCAGTGTGTTTCCTGAATGGAGGGATGTCAATTAGCTGGTGTCTGGGCGGCTTTCTATGTGGCAGCGGTCATTTTCGTCGACTTATTGACGCCGGCTACAGACCAAAAAACCACGGCACCATGAAAACAGTCACTAGCATCACCACCATTGTGAACGGCACCCCAACCTTGACGAAGTCGCCGAAGCGGTATTGGCCTGGCCCCAAGACCAGTGTGTTGACCGGCGAGGACACTGGCGTCATGAACGCCGCCGAGGCCGCCAGGGCGACGGTCATGGCGAACGGGTAGGGCGACATGCCTAGCTGCTGTGCAGTGCTGATAGCAACCGGTGCCATCAGCACCGCCGTGGCGGTATTGGAAATGAACAAACCGATAAGCGCGGTGACGGCGAACAGGCAGCCGAGGATAGCGTAAGGCCCCGCATCACCGAGCAGGCTGACCAGGCCGCTCACCGCCAGGTCGATGCCACCCGTTTTCTGCAGGGCCAGGGCGAAGGGCAGCATGCCCACGATCAGCACCAGGCTTTGCCAGTGGATGGCGCGATAAGCGCTGTCCATGTCGATGCAGCGTCCGGCACCCATCAGCACGCAACCGATCAGCGCGGCAACGACGTTGGGCACCATGCCGCTGACCATCAAGCCGACCATCACCATCAGGCTGATCAGTGCAAAGGGGGCTCGGGTCCGGGCCGGGGCCACTTGATCGATTTCCGCAGGTAGGCTTAGGACCAGAAAGTCCTTGGGCTGGCTTTGCAGCTGGCGTATGGCCTTCCAGGGACCGACCACTAGCAGAGTGTCGCCCAGGCGCAGTTTCTCTTCCACCAGTTGCTCATCAATGGCGGTCTGCTCACGGCGCAGGCCGACGACATTCAGCCCAAAGCGGCTACGGAAGGCCAGCTCCAGGATGCTCTTGCCGAGCAATTGCGATCCGGGCGGCAGGGAAACTTCGGCCATGCCCAGGTCCTGGGACTGGTCGATGAAATAGGCGGCCTTGAAGTGCAAGGGCTCAAGTTGCATGGTCTGGCACAGGCTGCGCAAGTCATCGCGATTGGCGAACAGGTCGAGTAGCAGCACGTCACCTTGGTGCAGCACCGTGCTCGAATCGGCGACCATCACCCGGGTGGTGAACTTGTGCTGGCGCTCGATGCCAATCACGTTGGCGCCGTGGCGGGTGCGCAGCTCCAGCTCGCCCAAGGTGTGCCCGATCAGCGGCGAGTGAGGGCGGATGCGCAGACGGCGCTCGCGGCCGTTGAGTTTGTAGTCGAGCACCAGGTCAAGGAGGGTGCGGCGGGTTTCCACCCGGCCATCCTTGCGCACCTCGCCATTGAGCCAGCGGCGGGCGAACAGCATGTAGCCGATGCCGAGCACCAGCACCACAAAGCCGAACGGGGTGAAACTGAAGAAACTGAAACCCGCGCTGCCATGACGCACCAGTTCGCTGTGTACGACCACGTTGGGCGGTGTGGCCACCAGGCTGAGCATGCCACTGATCAGGCCGGCGAAGCTCAGCGGCATCATCAGCCGACTGGGCGACAGACTAAGGCGCGCAGCGATGCTCAGCACCACGGGGATGAAGATCGCCACCACTCCCGTCGAACTCATGACCGAGCCCAGGCCGGCCACTGCAATCATAAGCAATACCAGCAGGCGTGCCTCGCTGTTGCCGGCACGTTCGCTCATCCATTCACCGATGCGGTAGGCAATGCCTGTGCGTACCAGGCCTTCGCCGATCACGAACAGCGCTGCGATCAGCACCACGTTGGGGTCGCTGAAGCCTGCCAGCGCCTGCTCGATGGTGAGGATTCCCGAAAGTGGCAGGGCCAGGATCACTAGCAGGGCGACCAAATCCATGCGCGGGCGGTTGATGACGAAAAGTGTGACGACGATGGCCAGCAGGCAGAGGACCCAGAGCAGCTCATGGTTCATGGGGAGGGGGTGTTCCTTCACTCAAGGGGCACGGTAGAGAGTAGCGCCGAGTGTGGCACCGTGCAGTGAAGGTGGTGTTGATATGTTGCAATGTTTGGTGACAAGAAGGGGCTGCAAGCAGCCCCTCAGGTGTAGCGGCAATCAGTGGCGGTGACGACGGTGATGCCTGTGGCCGCCGTCGTTGTCACCCATGTGATTGCCCAACGCGCCACCTGCTGCGCCACCCAGGCCCGCGCCAATGGTCGAACCGGTGGAACCGCCGACCGCACGGCCCAGGATCGAGCCGCCGGCCGAACCCAGGCCACCGCCAATAGCGGCTTCGGTACGATTGCCCTTGCGTGCGCCAACCGCACTGCCGGCAGCGCCACCCAGGCCTGCGCCGATGGCGGCACCGGTACCGCCGCCGATCTGTTGGCCAACAATGTTACCAAGGGCGCCACCCAGGCCGCCGCCGATGGCAGCGGTGCCGTCGCCGGCAAATGCGCCCTGGCAGAGCAGCAGGCCGAGGGCAAGGGAAGGCAGTGTCAGACGCATGATGTGAACCTCAAACGAATCATCAGGGTAAGGTGCCGCGGCACGGGCGGCGGGTCAGGGGAAAAAAGGCGTTGCAGTATCAGTCGTCGTCATCGTCGTCGCGGTCGCGATGACGGTGGTAGCGATCACGGCGGTCGCGGTCTCGATAGCGATAGCCGTCATCATCACGGTCACGGTAGTAGCGATGGTCCCGGTCACGATCCCGCCAGCCATCATCATCGTCGTGGTAGTGGTGGTAGCAGCCACTGAGGGTGAGCACGGTGGCAATCAACGCAAAACTCGCAATGCGCTTCATCACGATATAGGTCCTTGATCCGCAAAGATTTACGGGGTACCTCCTGAGACCGGAAGCGCTCGATTTGGTTTCTTGGGCGCGCAAAAATCTGCCGCTCCAGCGATGAGCGGCATGTCGGACGTATTTTGATCCGGCCGCGCTTGGCGGCCGGCCTGTCCGCGCCTTGCTAGTTCGAGGCGGGCTCGATGGCGAGAATCACCCCATTGGTGGTCTGCACCAGTACGTAGTGGTCAGCCAGGCGTACCCAGTGACTTTCCTTTTCCGGAGGCTGCAGGCCCTTGGCCTGCCAATCGTGGATAACCAAGTCGTCGCGCTTGTACTGATCCGGGGCTTTATCGCCCACTTTAAGTTCGCGTTGGCTGTGCGGGGCGGTGACGCTCTGTTCGTTCGTGTCCGCTGCTGAGGCGGCCAGGGGGAGGGCGACGGTGAAAGCTAGGACATAGAGCAATGGCTTCATGGGGGCTCCTTGAAAACAGGACATGCCCTATCTGCGACCCTCGCCTGCGCGGGATAATTCATTTGCCGTCACTGCAATGCTAGAGTCGCGTTCTTTTTTGTCTCGAGGATGGAAAAATGCGAGCACTCGTGCCGATGGTCGCCGCTCTGGTATTGGTCGGTTGCGCCTCAGCCACCATGGAAGCTGCACGTGGCAACGCGCCGACCGCGCAACTCGACTCGCACAAGGCGCCGGAGATCGTCGCCCAATGCATTCAGTTCAGCTGGCAGGAAGAGGCGGCGTTCGGGGTCGATGCCAGCGGTTATCTGGAGCCACGCAAGCAAGGTGGTTTCACTGTCTATACCCGCGAAGCCGAGTCGTTCGCCGATATCTATCCGCAGGCTGGCGGCACTCGTGTGGATTACTACGCGCAGAACAGCGACACCATGGCCCTGCGCCGCCGCGCCGCGGCAGCGACCTGCCTATGATTCAACGGGGCATGTAGCGAAGCTGCCAGCGCCTAGGGATTTTCAGCGAAGCCAGGCCCAGCAAGGCTGCCAGCAGGGCGCTGGCGAGCAGGGCTAAGCGGTCGAATTGCTGTTCGAGCAGGACGCCCGCGATGGCACCCAGGAGCATGCCACACCAGGGGATCAACTGCACCCGCCAACCCAGCTTGCGCTGGCCGAGCAGGGTGCGGCCCAGCCCACGCCCGAAGCGCGACAGGGCACCGGTGACATAGGTCAGGCCGATGGGCAGGCCGTTCACTTCCTCCACCACCGCATTGATCATGCCCATGGCCATGACTGCCGCCAGCAAGGCGGGCAGTTGAAGTAGCTCGGGCATCAAGCCGGCCAGGGCCAGCAAAGTGGCGATCAGGCTCAGCAAAGGCCAGGGACGACGGCCTGTCATTGCTGCAACGACCACGCCCAAGGCGTTGCCCAGAACGAACGCACCGATCACCAGCATCAGGCGCAGCACAGGGCCCAGCTCGGCGCTGCCCAGCGACACCGCCAGGCGTGTGGTGTTGCCACTCATGAACGAAACGAAATCGCCTGTGGCCATGAATCCGATCGCATCGGTCATGCCGGCTAGCACGGACAAGCCGGCGACGAAATAAAGGCCCACCGTGCCGCGGCGCTGCACGTGTCGATGGCAGTGACCATTAGCCGATTGGCTTCCTGGTAGCATCGTCGTTTCTCCGGTTCAGTTCAGGCGGGCTTGCAACCCAGCGATATGGGCTTGCAGGCGTTCGTGCTCGTCGCGTTCGGCTGTGATGTCTTCGAACACACTGATCAGATGCTCTGGTCGGCCGTCGGCGTGTCGCTGCAGCGAAGTGCGTGCGCGCACCCAGAGGTAGTGGCCTTCCTTGTGGCGCACGCGCTTTTCCACTTCGTAGCGGTTGATTTCGCCTGCCAGCATACGTTCGAGGAGCACCAGGTTGTCTGGCAGATCGTCGGGGTGCGTGAGCTGCTGGAAGGTCATGCCATACAGCTCCTGCTCGCTGTAGCCGAGCATTTCGCATAAGGAGCTGTTGACCCGCTGCCAGCTGCCATCAGGGCCGATGTAGGCCAAGGCGCCCCAGGCCAGCTCGAAAATGGTGCGAAAGCGCTCCTCGCTCTGGCGCAGTTCCGCCTCGGCGACTTTGCGCTCGGTGTCGTCCATGCTGATGCCGACCATCTTCACCGAGCGCCCGGCGCTGTCCTGCAGCACGGTGGCGCGTGACGCGATCCAGCGTTGGCTGCCATCCGGGCGGGTAATGCGAAAATCGCACTCGCATGGAGTGCCGGTAGCGACCGCGCGGGTGTACATGGCATGCATCTGCTGGGCGTCTTCGGGCGCCACATGGGCCCAGAAGTCCTCGTTGCGTCGCACCGGCCAGCCATACACGGCTTCGACGTTGGGTGAATAGGTCACCTCGTCGCTGACCAGGTTCCACTCCCAGGTGACAATGCGCGCGCCTTCCTGGGCCAGCTTCATGCGCGTCTCGCTTTCCATGATCTCGGCGGTGTAGCGTCGGCGCAGATCGGTCATCGGCAGCTCCACCACCTCGGCGTGCTGCACGCTTTGCAGCGCTTCTTCGCCATAGCGTAGCCAGATCCAATTGACGTTGAGGAAGTCCGCCAGCTTACGCAGGTTGTCGTAGTCGATCTCGCCACCCCGAGTCCACTTGTGCACCGCTGTGCGAGAGATGCCCAACGCAGTGCCTACAGCCTGCAGCGTCAGTTTGTGGTGTTCGAGCAGTTCCTTGAGGCGAAAGGCGAAGCTGTTTTCCGTCATGTTCAGGGTCCTGGCAGAAGCGCGAGCTGCGAGTATACCTGAGCTGTCAACTTGAAGTTGACGAGGTGCAAGAGTGCGTTCGAGCTGAAGGGCGCCTGCCGCTGAGGTACAGGGCAGGCGCTCAGGCTCTGGTCAGGAAAGAAAACCGCCGTCCACGTTGAGTGCAATGCCGGTGGTGTAACTGGAGGCGTCGCTGGCCAGGTACAGCACCGCGCCGGCCATTTCGCCGGGATCGGCCACGCGCTTGAGGGGGATTTGCTGCAAGGCGGCATTGCGGATGGCGTCGTTCTTGACCAAAGCCGAGGCGAACTTGGTATCGGTCAGGCCTGGCAGCAATGCGTTGCAACGAATGCCGAACTGCGCACACTCCTTGGCGAACACCTTGGTCATGTTGATGACTGCGGCCTTGGTCACTGAATAGATGCCCTGGAACAATCCGGGCGACACGCCATTGATCGAGGCGACGTTGATGATGCTGCCGCCGCCGTGTTCACGCATCAGCTTGCCGGCCTCCACCGACATGAAGAAGTAGCCGCGAATATTCACATCCACGGTTTTCTGGAAGGCGCCGAGGTCGGTGTCCAGCACATTGCAAAACTGCGGATTGGTGGCCGCATTGTTGACCAAGATGTCCAGGCGTCCGAACTGTTCACGGATACTGGCGAACACCTGCTGGATCTGCTCCATTTCACCGATGTGGCAGGCCATGGCAGTGGCCTTGCCGCCAGCGGCGGTGATGGCGTCGGCGACCGCTTGGCAGCCCTCGAGCCTGCGGCTCGAGACGATCACATGGGCGCCTTGCTGGGCTAGCAGATGGGCGATGGCCTCACCGATGCCGCGGCTGGCGCCGGAGACGAAGGCGATCTTGCCGTCGAGGTCGAACAGCGTGGTCTTGGACATGCCGGATTTTCCTTGTTATCAGAGTGAGGACTTATCGATCACTTGCAGGGCCATGTGCTCCAGCAGCCGGTTCATGTGGATGAACTGGGCAAAGCGTTTGTCCTGGGTCTGGCCATGGTGGAAGCGGTAGTAGATCTGCTGGACGATTCCGGCCAGACGGAACAGGCCGTAGCAATAGTAGTAATCGAAATTGTCCAGGTGGATGCCAGCGCGTTCGGCGTAGTAGTCGACGAACTGGCGGCGGGTCAGCATCCCAGGGGCATTGCTCGGCTGACGCCGCATCAGTTGCACCGGCGGCGGGTCGTTGGCCTCGATCCAGTAGGCCAGGCTGTTGCCCAGGTCCATCAACGGATCGCCCAGGGTGGTCATCTCCCAGTCCAGTACACCAATGATGCGCATGGGATTCTCGGCATCGAGGATGACGTTGTCGAAGCGGTAGTCGTTATGCACGATGCCTGGGCGTGGATGATCGGCGGGCATCTTGTCGTGCAGCCAGGCGATCACCTGTTTCCATAGCGGGGCATCCGGGGTCAGGGCTTTTTCGTAGCGGCTGGTCCAGCCTTCGATCTGACGCTGCACATACCCTTCTGGCTTGCCCAGGTCGGCCAGGCCGCATGCGGTGTAGTCGACCTGGTGCAATTCCACCAGGCGATCGATGAAACTTTTGCACAGCGCCTCTGTGCGGCTGGCATCCAGGCCCAGCGAAGGCGGAATGTCCGAACGCAGGATGACGCCCTTGACCCGCTCCATCACGTAGAACTCAGCGCCTATCAGCGACTCGTCTGTGCAGTGCACATAAGCTTTGGGGCAGTACGGGAAGCCATTGTTGAGCTGGTTGAGGATGCGGAACTCCCGCCCCATGTCATGGGCGGACTTGGCCTTGTGGCCGAACGGCGGACGACGCAGGACAAACTCTCGATCCGGGTAGGCGAGCAAATAGGTGAGATTCGACGCGCCGCCAGGGAACTGGCTGATCGAGGGCCTACCCTGCAAGCCTGCGATATGAGCTTTCAGATAGGGATCGATGACGGCCGCGTCGAGCTCTTCGCCGGGGCGTACCTGGGTGGATTGATCGGTGAGCGTCATGCGTTTTCCTTATTTTCCAGCGCAATAACTATTGGCTAATCTAATTTCGCTACGTCACTGGCACAAGCGTAGCAAGGGGCTTATAGGCAAGGGTGTTGCCGCTCAATCACTCATCTTGATGGGCCTTGCATGGCCGCCGGCAAAAAAAAACCGAAGCCAGTTGGCCTCGGTTTTTTCATCGGCAATCGCTCGAGCCACTCAGGCGGGGAACAGCTCGCTGAGTTTCATCGACAGCATCATGTCGCCTTCGACGCGCAGCTTGCCGCTCATGAAGGCCTGCATGCCATCGGTGTCACCGCTGACGATGCCTTTGAGGGTTTCACTGTCCATGACCAGGGTGCAGTTTGCGTCCGGGTTCTCGCCTTCCTGCAGGTTGCAGGTACCGTCCTTGACGATGAGTGCGTAGTGCTTGTCTTCGTCGGTGATGTTGAAACCGAACACCAGGTCCAGGCCGGCGGCAGCGGATGGGTTGAACTTCTCTTGCATCTTCTTGACGGCATCAGCTACGGAGGTCATGGCGCATTCCTTATAGAGTGATATTCACGTCCCCGGCGGGGACAACAGGCCGGGCTCATCGATAGGTGACAAGCTCCGGCGTCCTCAACAGCTGCACGTGGGCTTGGCTGTTGAAGGAAGCCAGTGTCACGTCGTTGCCCCGAAATTTCAGGTGGCTGAGCGACGTGTTGATGATCTGCCAGTTCAGCGCGAAGGCTTGGCCGGGCGTGATCCGAGTAACCAGGTGGAGCAGGGCGGCGATGGTTCCGCCGGAAGTAAAGATGGCAATGTTGTCGCCTCGGCTTGCGCTTTGGAGTACTCGAGCAAGGCCGCCCTGGACTCGGGCAGTGAACGCCTGCCACGTCTCCAGGCCATCGCTTTGGTGTTCGCCATCGTGCCAGCGTTGCACCATCAGCGCGAACAGGCGCTGGAACTCGCTGCGATGGGTCGTGCCGTTGCGCAGGATATGCAGCGCGTCGGGCTCTTGCGGCAGCAGGTCGGGAAGCAATGCACGGATAACGCCATCGGCATCGAACTCGTTGAACGCCGCGTCGGTCTCAATGGCTGGCGTCGAGCAGCCTTGGGCCTGCATGGCCTCAAGCGTAAGGCGCGCAGTGTCTTGCTGGCGGCGCAGGTCGCCGGCCAGGCACCGATCCAGACGCAGACCGAGCTGGGCAAGATGCTCTCCCAACGCGTGGCTCTGGCGTGCGCCAACGGGTGAGAGGACGTCGTAGTCATCGGCACCGAAGGAGGCTTGGCCATGTCGGATCAGGTAGATATTGCCCACGGAGAGGTCCGGTCCAAGGGAGTTGCTGCGAGGTTAGGATGCGACAGACAGGCTGTCAACGAAAAAACATACAAGCGTTTGAAAAGGTTGTTTGAACTATGTTGCCAGCGTTTTCCCCAGCTGGCAGCGCCTGTGACGCAACGGTATGCTTGATGCAGTTCGCGCCTTCAGGCGCTGGTCTATCAAGGAGTCAATGTGGAGTTTCTTGCCGAATACGCAAGCTTTCTCGCCAAAACCGCCACCCTGGTGATCGCCATCCTGGTGGTCTTGTCGGTCATTGCCGGCTTGCGGGGCAAGGGGCGGCGTAAATCGGGCGGGCATTTGCAGGTCACCCGTCTCAATGAGTTCTACAAGGAGTTGCGCGAACGCCTCGAAGCAGGCGTGTTCGACAAGGCCCAACTCAAGGCGCTACGCAAGCAACAAGCCAAGACGGAAAAACAGCAAAAGAAGAGTAAGGCCGAAGAGAAAAGCCGTGTGTATGTCCTCGATTTCGATGGGGACATCAAAGCATCCGCCACCGAAAGCCTGCGCAACGAAATCACCGCGCTGCTGAGCCTTGCCACCCCCCGTGACGAGGTCGTGTTGCGTCTTGAGAGTGGTGGTGGTCTGGTGCACAGCTATGGTCTGGCTGCGTCGCAGCTGGCGCGCATCCGTCAGGCCGGCATTCCGCTGACCGTGTGCATCGACAAGGTTGCCGCCAGCGGCGGCTACATGATGGCCTGCATCGGCGAAAAGATTGTCAGCGCCCCCTTTGCCGTGCTCGGTTCAATCGGCGTGGTGGCTCAGCTGCCCAACGTCAATCGCCTGTTGAAGAAGCACGATATCGATTTTGAGGTGCTCACCGCCGGCGAGTACAAGCGCACGTTGACGGTGTTCGGCGAGAACACCGAAAAGGGCAGGGAGAAGTTCCAGGAAGACCTGGATATAACGCATCAGCTGTTCAAAGATTTCGTCTCCCGCTACCGCCCTCAGTTGCACATCGATGAGGTCGCCACAGGCGAAGTCTGGCTGGGTGTCGCCGCGCTGAACCGAAAACTGGTCGATGAGCTGCGCACCAGTGATGAATACCTGAGTGAACGCGCCCGTGAAGCGAATCTGTTCCACTTGCGCTTTGCCGAGCGCAAGAGCTTGCAGGAGCGAATCGGCGTGGCGGCCAGCGGTACCGTAGAGAACACATTGGTCGGTCTCTGGAGTAAACTGAGCCGCCTGCGCTAACACCTTGAGCCCCTTGAATATTTTTTCTAATCAGGGGGTTGCAAGGATCAACGAATGTAGACATAATGGCGTCCATCGAAACGCAGCAAGCTTTAAAAAGCGCTGAAGTTTCAAGGAGATAGCGACGCGAAAGCAGCTAAATCCGAATTTTGAGGCCGAGTAGCAAAGTGGTTATGCTCCGGATTGCAAATCCGTCTACGCCGGTTCGATTCCGACCTCGGCCTCCACTATTCAAAACCCCGCAGATCTAGGTCTGCGGGGTTTTTCGTTATGGGGCGGAAAAGGCAGGAGTTCCGAAACAAAAGGGTTGGAGTTCCGAAACATCAGCCTTTCGAGGGCTTTGCGATCGCGCCGACGCGACGGTAAACCCGCTCGGTGATGCCCTCTTTCGAGTGACCCAGCAGCACGCTTGCATCGCTCAGATCGTTGATCTCCGAGGCCGCTTTCGGTCGGATATCGCGGAATTGGAACTGCGCGATTCGGTTGGCCAGATCCGGCTTCTTTTCCAACTCAGCTTTCACTCGGGCCGCCTCTCGGGCGTCTGCCCACCGGTTGCGTAGCATGGGCCAGCTCATGCGCTTGCCATGCTCGTTGACGATGAAGAACGGCGACAGGTGTTGGCTGGTGCTGCGCATGATTCTCTCGAGCAACAGACCTAAGCTGTTTTTCACCCCGTTCGCCTCCAGGACGATCCTCAGTCGCTTGCCGGTTTTGCCTTGGCTGACCAGTAGGTAGATTCCCTCCATATCGTCCTTCCGCATGGACAGCACATCCGACGGCCGCTGGCCTGTCAGATACGCCAGGTCCATCGCGTCTTTCAGCTCCGGTGGAGCCTCCTCATATACAGCCCGCCACACCGTTTCGTTGGCGTAGAAGTCGCGCGGTTTCTCCTTGTTCTTTCTCACGCCCAGGCACGGATTGTCCCGGGTGGTTAGCCCCCATTCCCTCGCGGTGTTGAACACGTGGGAGAGAAGGGCGATTTCCCTGTTGGCTCTGGTCTTCGCCGACCGGGAATCGCGGTACTGCGCGATCATGGCCGGCGTGATGGCGTCGATCGGCGCCGAGTCGAACACGGCGCGCAGCTGCTTGAGCTCGTAGATGTTGTCCTTCTGGGTCCTGGCGGCCTTGCCCGGGATGATCTTGCGCTCATACTCATCGAAGATTCCCTTCATCGTCTTCAGCTCGGCCGGAGTGGCCTTGGCCTCGAAGTCGGCCCACTTCAGCTTCGCCTGCACCAGGTCGGTACCGAGAGGGATTTCCTTGCCGGCCTGGTCGCGGTAGTAATACCCAACCCACACTTTTCCGTTCTTTCTGGTGCGCTTGCGCCGGTACATGCCCGGCGGCAGGTCGCGGTTCTCGGTACTTCTGGGTCGCATATCACTTTACTCGGGAGAAGTCAGGGGTCCAGGCTGGCGCCGGGGGCGGGGCTGCTGCTACCGGCACGGTGTCGATCACCACGCCGCTGAGCTTCTGGCGGGCGTATTGGCGGCCTACCAGTGGACGGCCGCCTCGACTTTCGACGAAGTGCCAGCCTTTTTCTGTGAGCCAACGGCGCTGCCACGCCCGGGGTTTGTAGCCGGTGATCTCAACCAGCTCTTCGTCTGAAAGGATCTCGGTTTCCATGGGATGGTCTCCACGCCGCCGGTGGCGGCAGGTTGGTGGTCAGGCCAACAGCACGTCGCGCACGACTTCCCAAAGTCGGGCGGCTGGCCATTGGTAGCGATCGAAGTCGGTGTCGGGCTGGATTCCGTAGCGGCAGGTCGAGTGCGCGCCTTCGGGGAACTCGCAATCTTTCCGCATGATGGTCGCCACCCGGCCGTCGCCGCCCGGCTCGGTCCGGTGGTAGTCATAGGCGTAGGTGAAATACTCGCTGCCGGCGTAGATCAGGTCCGTACCTTTGTGCGTCATGTCGGCACGACCATCGGGAGTCCACGGTCGGCCACCGCCGGCTTGACGCCGGCCCTCATGGAGGTACATGACGAACTCGCCATCTGCGTGACGATTGACTGCGTAGCGATGGTTGATCTGGTGACCGACAATCACTCGGGATACGAAGCTGAAACGGTGGTCGTGGATCGCCGAGTGCTCGAAGCAGCTGCGGCGGGGCAGTTCTGGATGCCATACGTGCAGGCGCTGGTCGCCCTGCAGCTGCACCTGAACGAAGCCCAGGCCGTGGAGCGTGATTTTGTCGGTCATCACATCGTCGATGATCATGGCAATAGCTCTCCATGCCCGCGCATGTCGGCGGGCTTGAGTAGAGGGTGGGCGATTAGGGTTCGGTGATTGGCGCGGGGAGGGCCTGGGCCTTCCACTCTGGATCGATCTTCCAGGCGATGCAGGGCGGCTCGGTTTTGCTCTTGTAGCCGGCCAGCCAGTAGAAGCCGCTGTGTTTGGACGTGCCGCAAATGCTGCAGGTGTGCCAGCTACCCATGCCGCGCGCCGAGAATGGCTGGTACCGGTGGTTGTTCACCGTGGGCCTCGGTAGATGAGGTAGGCCATGTACATCAGGGGCAGGATCATGGTTGGGTCTCCTTGGTAGGAGCTGGGTCCGGTATCGTCTGATACGCGACGATCTCGGTGCCGAAGTCCTTGCTAGTGAAGTTGAACTGCCCGAAGGGCCATCGGTACTCGAAGGGTCCTGTCCGCGCGCAGCCGGCAAGCACGCTGCCGCAGCGCAGGCGTACGTCGATCCATTCAGACCCTGGGTCTTCGTCGTGCTCGGCTTCGAGCCAGTATCCCTTGAGCTGCTCCACGGCCTGGACCACTTCAGTGATCTCAAATTCGCGCCGGTGCGGCCCTACGATGCAATGGATGCGGTGAATACCTTGCTCCCAGCGATCCTTGCGGACTAGAGCACCGTCGGCGCGGAACTCGTAGTCCTCAACCTTGGCGTCTCGAAACTCGGGACGCCTGAAATCCTGCTCGGTAACTGGCCTTCTCACAGCTGATACCTCTCATCAATCCAGCGCCCAGGCGCCATAGCGGGTGTAGGTTCGGGTTGTATTTCGTGCGGGGAGAGCTGGCGCTGGTTGTCGGCCTGCAGCTGGCTGTCGGGGATGCAACTGATGCCGACGCCATTCAATGCGTAGCAAGTGTTACCCTTCGCCTTGTCATCCAAGATGATGAAGGCCGTTCCAATTCGAGCAACCTCAAATCTTTCGTTTGAGGTGGCATCTGTTGGCGACATAGCAGCCGCATTTTCCTTGGCGTCCGGCATTTCGCATCCGGCCAGGGTGGCCAGCAGCAGGAGGCAGAGGGCGAGGCGGGTCATGTGGTGAGCTCCAGTTGTGGTGCGACCTTGGCAGACAGTTCAGCGACGACGATGGCGTACGCCTCGGGGTGCTGCTTGTCGAACGGCGGCATGTTCTCGGTTTCGATCCAGGTACCGCGCACTGAGCCGCGCGCGAGCCAGCCAGGATCGTTGCCTTTGGGTCGCGTCCAGGCTGTCGGGCTGATGCCCAACTCCTGGATCTGCTTTGCCGCGATGTAGCCCTGCGAGCGCATCAAGGCGATCACCCGCAGCGCAGCTTCCTTCCAGGGCGTGAGGCTCACCGGCGAGGGGACGCCGGCCTGATGCGCACCAACCACCATTGGCACTCGGCATCGCTCTGCCGGGTTCCAGTCGAAAAGGTGCAGGTACTCTTCGTTGACGAAGAACGACATCCAATCCCGGTTATTCAAGCAGCGGATATCGAACTCCCAACTGGACTTGTCGCCGCCGCGATGCATCCAGCGGGGGAGCAAGACCGGAACACCGAGCAGGCCCAACATACGGCTGATTCCGTGACTGGCATCGCTGGCCTTGCCGACGATCACCAGGCGATGGTCAGGGCCTGGGCGACCGTAGAAGTTCTCGTAGTCCTTCGGCAGGATCTGGTCGGCCACCTTCGCATTGAGGGTCATCTTCGCCTCGATGCCGATCTGCCGACCGCTGGTGTGCACAGCGAGGATGTCGAAGCCTGCAGCCTCGGGGTAGCAAGTCCAATCGGCCTGCTTGTTCATCGACTGGATGAAAGCCGCGCACAGTTCGGCCTCCGTCTTGATCGGTGTCCTTTCGAGCATGTCGATTCCTTGGCCGCCATATCGCGGCAGTGAATAGAGGGGAGAGGGGTTACAGATAGGAGAAGGGCTGGCTACCAAAGGAAATGTCGAGCTTCCCTTTTGTCTTGCATTTCGGGCACGGATCAGTTCCAAGGGTAAATTGCCCAGGCTCTTTAACCCCGGTTTCCTTCCACCCACAGGCCCTGCATTTGATGGTGTATTTCGTAGGGCCTTTAGAGTTTCCTATGCTCAGCATGGCTTTCGTCTCCAACGCTTTGCCCAAAAGGGTGTCGTTTCCGGTGTTTTACGCTTCTTACTCCGAGGGCCTTCCAGCCCGTGAGGTAATATCAGGACCGTCCCCTCGCCTAGAAACTCTACTTCACCCTCAAGCGAAAGAATCTGCACCCCACCATCTACCTGGTCCATGAACTTCCTAAGGTCAGCAAACGTATACCTTCCAGCGGGAATACGTACTGTGCTCATGGCTTGCGCCCCAGGGCGGCGCGGGCCTCGTCGTAATACGAAGCCTCAACGTACTCAGTACCGGTATCGAAATCTGGATCGGGTCCGTCATCTAATGGGACGAGGGCGAAACCTTCGTTGTAGATGCTGACATACTTGAACCTACGTACAGTTCGGCTCTCATCGATCTCAACCGGTGCTATCGTCTCAGAATGCAGTGCGCCGCGTAGTGCAGTAGCCATAGCGGCGCACCAGTTCGAAGTTCCGTGCAGCATCGCCTTATGATCGACCTGCTCATAGGCTTGCATCATGGTCTTCATGTTGATCGGGTGAATGACAGGTGCGCTCGGCTCTGCGCTTTCAGATTTAAACCCGCACCAACTGCATTGGGTGCAACCCTCAGGGTGCGTGCAGATTCGTTCGTTCGGCTCTGCGCTGGCGGATTCGGTCCTAAAGAATGGACGGATAACAAAAGCCCCATCTTTTCCACCGAACAGGAAGACGGGATTGCTTGGGTCAAGGGGACCAACGTCTGCGCCACCGACTGGCCATGGATGGAAAGATATTATTGATCCACCAGCTATTGCCTTCAGGACGTTGAAGAACTCATCGCGCACCTTCTCTTCGGCTTGATCTCTCCACTTTGCGTATCGCTTGCGCCGCTCAATCTCTTCAGCTCGATCCTGGGCAAGCGCCTCCATCGCGTTGCATTTTGAGATTTCAGCACCTAGCTGACTGCGCAAGTCTCCGACCTCCTCACGCAGCCGCTCAACCTCGCCAGGAACGGCTGGCGCTGGGCAGATGTAGAGCGGAAGCGACTGGCCGGGATACTTATCGGCAAGCTGTTCGCACACCTTCGTGTCGAGCTGCACGTCCACGTCGCCAACCTCGCGCCCATCGAAGTACTCGTCGATCAGGAGCGTGCCCACCGGCTCACCCTGCACCGGACGGATGTACAGCGGCCCCAGCTTGGCGATTTCGTCGAGGCATGCGTTCCAGCCTTCTGCGCGGTAAGGGCCACCGGGCGTCGCCCATTCTTCGACAGCTTCTTTCCGCTCAGGCAACGCCACCGGCTCGCCCTGTTGCTGCAGGGTGGAAATGGACTTGAACTGTCGCAGCAGCTGAGCAGCATCGTTCATGAATTCGAGCGCGCTATCGCCTGCATAAGCCTCTTCAAGCGATTCGATGGTTGCTTGCACGCTGACCATCTCTGTGTTGCTGGATCGGTTTTCTGTGGGCATGGGATATCTCGCTGGATCGTCTACAGTTGAGCGATCAGTCAAAGGGGGTGGGTATGGTGTGTTTGATCTGCGATGGCCCAGCTGCAACCGTTGATTCGCTGGGCGATTACGAGGAGCGGGCGTGCGGCGATTGCGGACATTACCGCGTCACTAGGACCGCCATGATGCTCTTGGAAAGCAATGGCTGGCGCTTCGATGTTGAGCTGACTAGGAACTGGATTGTATCGAGGCAAGGAACCGGCGAGATTCCGACAATCAACTCCAATTGGGCGAGCGTCATGATTGCGCAGTAGCGTCTCTATGCAGCTTTCAGTAGCGCTTCGATTACCCTCTGCCCGGCCAGCGGCGGTACCGCATTGCCGGCCATGTGCATGGTCAGCCGGTGGTTGTCCGGGCGCAGGGTGTCAGCAGGGAACGACATAGCGGCCAGGGCCTCGCTGGCGCTGAGCATCCGCATGCGGCCGCCGTCGACCAGTGCCCAGCGGTCCAGGGTGGTGATGGTGCCGATCGGCCGGTTGATGTCGCGGCCGGTCGTGCCGGAGCCTTTGCCGTAGTAGGGCATGACGAATCGGTCGCCGAAGCGCTGGCGCCCGTTGCGCACCCTGTCGAGCGTGGCCTGGGCACGGCCTGGCTTCTCGATCTGCGACCAGCGCCCGGCATCGAAGTCGAGGAAGCTGGCGGCGGCTACGTGCTGTTCCTGCGGCAGCTGTAGCATCAGCGGGGCCTTGCTGCGGGTCAGGACCATGAACAGGCGTACCCGGTGCTGCGGCACGCCCAGGTCAGCGCAGTCCACGATGTGCGGCGCTGCCTGATAACCCAGCGCCTGGATGGCTTGCAGCCAAGCCGGGTAGAGCACCCAGTCGGTGAACTCCGGTACGTTCTCGATGATTGCCGCCTGCGGCCGGTGAAACTCAAGGGCTGCCACCGGCGCCCAGGCCGTTGAGCGCGAAGCGTCGTGCTCCGGGTTGCCTGACTTCTTGCCGCGGGCCTTGGCGTGACCCTGGCAGCAGGGCGAGGCGAGCAGGATGTCGTGCGTCGGCACTTGCTCCCAGCGAGCCTGATGCAGGTCCTGGCATACGTGGTCTGTGTCGGGATGATTGGCCGAGTGCCACTTCACGGCCTCTGGCCAGTGGTTTGCCGCCCAGAGAACCTGGACGCCTGCGGCGCGCGCGCCGGTGCTCCATCCGCCGAGGCCGGCGAACAGGTCGATTGCTGTTGTCACGTTGTGGTCCTTGCGTGCAGGCGCCGCCCTCGCCGGGGAGGCGTTATCGTTGAATAGGGGAAGGCGCTGGCGGGCAGCGCGGGAGGGTCAGGCGGCCGCGCGAACCTTAAAGCTCAGCATGGCGGTCGCGTCGTCGTTGAAGCACTCGGCCAGTTCTTGGTACGCCCGATACTTGGCCTGGCTTCGGGTAGCTGCCCAGATTCGCCGCACGTAGTGGCGGGCATCGCCCAGCATGTACTTCACGTCGTCCCAGTCGTACATGCCGTTGGTGAGCACTTCCCACTGCTTGAGTGGCAGCTTTTCGGCCATCTCGCCGTACTGCATTTCCCAGGTGGGGTGGTAGTTGCGGATGCGCTTCTTCGGGTCGCTGTCGAGGATGACGCCGATGTACTGGCCTCGGTCGGCCATGATCACGCCGGGCGCGCCGTTGGCTATAACTCGACGCCCGACCTCGGCAGGTACGCCGTAGTGCTCGCGCACGTATGCGCAGTTGTAGTTGCTCATGGCTTTCTCCATGCATGCGCCGCCCTCCGTGGCCGGATGCGGCATGGTGGCAATATGATTTTAAATTTGGTTAAATCACCGAGCCGGTGAGGGGCCCTCTCCCCTCATAATCCGGCACGAAGGCATCTGCATTGCAGATGCCTTTTTTGTTTGTGCTCACCGAGACTGGGTGAGATTGGCCTAGTGGCAATTTGGTTGGGGATGGGGTATTACGGGTGACCGGCATGGGCCGGGCCATGGAGGTGCTGGATTGAAGAGGTTTCTGGTATTGGCAGCGCTGCTGCTTCCGTTTGGAGCTCAAGCTGAATCTGTAGAGGACAAGTATCCAGGCGATTGGAACTGGGAATACAACACCGCAATCTCCTCGTCGTTGGCTCAAGCCAAGGTAAAGGGCTGCGGCATCATCAGATACAGAGTCAGCAGGGATAGCAGTAGCGAATTCCTGGTTTACTGCTCAAACGACAATGAGAACTGGAAGGCCTACCTAGTCTGGCCGAACATCAACAAAGTTCTTGGGCCATACCAGCCAGACCCATCATTGCCTTAGGTTGGATAACCTCATCCCCAGGATCCTGCTGAATCATCAGCATGCTCTTCCGGTCGAAGGCCAGGGCCAGGCGCGGTGAGATGCTGATCTCATGGCGCGGCGGGGTGAGGAATTTCGCCGCGTGCAGCCTGCCTAGGGCGTGAATGCCGTGGATCAGCGCCTCGATCATCTGGCTATGGGTGGCGTCAGCCCATCCGCAAATCGCCCGCAGGTGCTGGCCTGTTCGCTTCCTGGCTGAAAGCCTCAGTGACTCGTTACGCGCCACAGAGCGGTGAGCTTCTATTTCGTGGCGCGCGATCCTGAACAGAGCGTGATGCCCAAGCGCTTCGATGTGATGAATCATCAGCGTCATCGCCTCGCCCTGTTCCTCGATCCCGGCCCACTCCATCAGTTCCAGCAGGGCCTGTTTAGTCCCTGGTCGAACCTTCAAGCGCAGGTCTTCTTCCTGCAGGCGCTCGGCTTTCTCGCGCCGGCGCTTGTCGCGCTCTGCCTGGTCCATCGCCATACGGCACCTCCTTCAATCCGCTGGGCGGCAAGTTGAACTGGTCACGCCGCCTTGATCTTTGCAGCGCGCTTCGGATTTTTCTGCTCAATCTCAAGATCCATGTCGTTCCAGCCGGCGAAGAACCATGAGCCGTGGAACGTGTGAGAAGCGAAGGGGTTGGCCAGCTTGCCGCCACCGTTGCGGCGGCATTCCCGGCCAAGGTAGTAGACGCTGGGATGCTCGCCGCAATCGCTCATGGCTATGCACCTGCCAGGTTGTGGAGCGGGGCGAACGGGATGTCGTCGTCGAAGTTATCCGGCGGCGCCGACTGCTGGCTCTGTTGCCCGTAGTTGTCATTCGCGTTGTAGTTATGCTGCCGGCTAGGCTGCTGACGCTGGCGCCTTTGCTGTTGAGGCTGGCGCTGTTGCTGCTGGCCACCGCCTTGATTGTCCGGGCGGCCGCCGAGCAGCTGCATGGTGCCGTTGATGTCGACGTGCACCTCGGTGCTGTACCGCTTGATGCCGTCCTTCTCCCACTCGCGGGTCCGCAGCTTGCCCTCGATGTAGATCTGCGAGCCCTTGCGGGCATACTCGCCGGCGATCTCGGCGACCTTGCCGAATAGCACGACGCGATGCCACTCGGTGCGCTCGACCTTCTGTCCTGAGCGCTTGTCCGTCCACTGCTCGCTGGTTGCCAGGCTGATGTTGGTCACGGCGTTGCCGTTGGGCAGGTAGCGGACCTCGGGGTCCTGGCCGCAAGTGCCGACCAGGATGGCTTTGTTTACTCCACGGGCCATGAGGCCTCCTATGCTGCAATGCCGAGAACGCGGTTCATGCGCTCGTCGAGGATTTCGTAAAAGGTCTTCACTCGCTCCGAGAGCTTGCGGATCATCGCCTCGTCCCGGTAGGCCCGCCTCACGAACAGCGGCATGCCCGGCCAGTAGCAGATGAAGTCGATCCACTCGCGCTCCGATACCCACAGGCCGCCCTGGCACTGGGCGACATGCTCTTTCGGGATCTCGCCACCCAGGATCACGTCGACCTGCAGCTTCGGCAGCTTGGTCTTGATCTCGGTCAGGCCCTTGTCGCCAACCAGGGCGTCCGGCGAGTAGCCAATGCCGTGATTGAGGATGATCCC
>NZ_KV793304.1:31704-37999 GCF_001808425.1 Pseudomonas sp. HMSC08G10
CAATGCCGTGATTGAGGATGATCCCCACCTGGCGGGTCTGGACGTCCTCGCGGTCGCAATACAGGGCCCGGGCAGTACCTTCCAGTTCGTGGCCGCGCTCGGTGTGGCGGTTGCCGGTAAACGGGTCGGCCGCCTCGCCGGTGATGCGCTCGCCGATCAGGGTGTTCATGTAGGTGAAGGCGCCGGCGCCGAAGCCTGCCTCGCCTTTGCCGTTCACCAGCAGGCAGTCCAGCTCGCTGCAGGTGATGATGCCCAGGCGCAGGTCCAGCCAGGCCTGAGTGCCTTGCTCGACGTCTGAGATGATCTGCATGGTTTACTCCTGCGGCCGGCTGGCCGATTTAGTGAGGCGGGCTAGCACAACGTCGAACTCGGATTTGTAAACGTTGGCAGAGCAGCCGTATTTGGCCGTGAAGTTGTCGACCAGCACCTGGGTGCATTTCTTCAGCAGCGCGTCGAGCTGTGCAGCTTGTCGCGGGGTGATTACTTGCTCGACAGGCTCCTGCGAAGTAACAGCCCCCTGGCCGTCATCGTCTTCCCCTGTGGTGGTGAAGTTCAGTAGCGCGCCTGCTGTGTATCGCTTCCCGTAGCTGACCGAACTGGCAACTGCCTGGACGGCATTCTTGCTGCCGGTAGCATCGGCTGGCAGCAGGATTGATGTCGTTTCCCTGTGTCCATCGCGATGGCTAAGAACACCCTCTACTTCGATGCCTTTGTCGGTGCGTGGAATTCGGAAGGTGAGTGCAAAGCCGTGCCTCGCCAGGATGGGTTTCAGCTCTTCGTTGATGTCCTCCCACAGGGCGTAGGTGGATTGAACATTCTTGTACTTGTCCTTGATGGCCCCGCGCTCGCGGATAACCGGAAGCTCTTCTTGCATTGCCGCGAGGGCAGCGTCGAACGCTTGCTGGGCCTGCTGAGCTTGGTGCTGGCGGTGCATGGCCATCAAGCGCTCCATCTTGTCGATGTCAGCATTGGGTGACATTGCGACCTGCTGGATGATCTGCAGGATGGTCACCGACTCGGCGGCTACAGCCGGCGGCTGGGATTGGGTTTCGACCCTGGCTACTTGGCTCATGGCTACCTCAGAAGTTGATGGTGATGTTCGGTACTTCGCGGCGGGCAATCTTGAGCACGATGGCCCTGGCCAATTCCTCGGTAATGTTCAGTGACATCAAAGCGGTTTTGGCCTCGCCCATAACCTTTGCCTTGTGGGCCTGGTCGCGCTCACGGGCTTCTTGCTGGCGTAGGATCTCGGCGGCAGCGGCATCAGCGCGGCGGCGCTCGTCCTGGCGGGCCTGCTCGGCTGCTTCCTCTTGCCGGCGGGCGGCCGCCTGACGCTCCTGCTCCATCCGCTGCTCGGCGGCAACGCGGTCGGCTTCAGCCTGGATCCGGGCGCGCTCGGCTTGCTCGGCCTGCAACTTGAGCTGGAGGCGCTGGTTCTCGGCTTCGCGCTCTTGCGTAGCGGCCTGGTCGATCAGTTCCTGCTCGCGGCGTGCTGCCGCTTCGCGTTCTGCTTGCTGCTGCTGGGCCACACGCTGGCGCTCAGCCTCGACGGCGGCCTCTTGTGCAAGCCTGATGCGATCTTGTTCGGCCCGCTCGTCTGCCTCGCGGCGCAGGCGGGCCAGTTCGGCCTGTTCGGCGTCGTACTTCTGGCGGGCGACCAGGGCGGCCTGCAATGCATTCAAAGAAGCCTCTTTGGTCCGAGCTGCCTCAGCCTCGAATTCCTCCCACGCTTCGCCTAACTGGAACGCGGAGAGCTCGCTGAGGCGCGCCTGCAGTTGCTCGGCATCCAAGGTGCCCAGCTCGGCGGCCAGGTCCTTCATACGGTTGATTGCGTCGTTGTGGCGGTCGATCCGAGCATCCTCGGCGGCTTCCCACTCGGTGAGCGGCCGGCGCGTCTCGTCCCGTAGCGCGTCCATTTTGGCCACGAACTCACGCAGCTCAGCCTCGACCACCTTCGGCATTTCCTTCAGGCGGCGCAGGTAGTCGCGGCCAGGTTTCTCTACGGCGGTCTTCGACTTGCTGACTTTGGCGGCAAGGCTGGCGATGCGCTCGCGGCCCTTGCGGGTTTTCAGGTCAGGCACTTCGCCCAGTACCTCACCCTTCACCAGGTCGATGAATTGCTGCAGGCCGCCGGCCACGTAGATGGCCGGGGCGTTCGCCTCGCTGATCTCTTCGATCTTGATCAGTTTCTGTTGTGCGGACATTGGAAAACCTCGCGCCAGGCCGGCGCCGTCAGTTGAAATAGGGAAATGCCAGGTCACCCAGGCACGGAGGTACGCTCCAGGCCCTGGCTGCGGTGGATGGTTGCGCGCTCTCGCCGCTTACGCTCCCGAAGGGGTACGGTTATCCCGAAGGGCCGCCGTGCTCGGCTGCGTGATTCAGGAAGCTGCTTTGGCGAACGCCATTGCCATGGCTGTTTGAGGCGCAGACAACTTGACGATGGCCTCAGCGCGCTCGCAGTCGGCTTGCTCGAACCAGCCGAAGTGGCAGGCACCGACATCGATTTTCATCTGCTCAGCCAGCCAGCGGTAAGCCTGCGTGCGGCCCATGCCGGTGTCGGTAATGTGCTTGTGGAAGACAGCCTTGCAGCGATTGCGGACGGCGCGCAGCGCGCTATCGGCCAGCGTCCCGAGCGGAATGTCTGTATCTGGGTGAAGGCCTACATAGGCGTAGCAGCCAGAGCAGAGGTAGGCATACGGCCAGTCGCCGTAGCTGCGCCCGTTGTAGATTTCCGAGTTGCAGACCAGGTCGACTTGGTCACCGCAGTAACGGCATTCGCACGGGGCAGGGAGTGGGTTCTTCACGCGTTTGAGTGCCCTGCGGCTGACGTGAGGCAGCGGAGCAGGCGCAGCAATGCGCTCGGGGGCGTTTGCCCGAGGATCGATTGGCATGTTTTGTTCCTAGTTGGTGATGCAGCCTGCCCAGGCGCTAGCAAGCATCCAGGCAGTGCAGAAGAAGAGGGCGATGAAGCTGCCGCGCCAGGTGGCGAAGCGGCGGGCGCGCTGGTAGCTAGTCATTCGTCATCCCTCAGCGGGGGAATATCAATACCCTCGCGCTCAAGGAGCTCTTCAAGCGCGAAAACTCGGCCAACCTGGTTACCAACCGACAGCGCTGTAATTTCAGCGCCATCTATCTCTCCGCCAAGGCAGAAGAGTTCCGGGTGCGCACTGCGGAATTCCTCAACATCATCCAGCTGGAAAACAACTGTGAGAAATTTCATGCCCGAACCTCGTAGGCCAGGGTGCACATGCCGCAGAGGTAGGCCCGGCCAGACCAAGCCGCAGGGTTCTCGATGTGCGCCATGCGCGCCTGATTCATGGCGTCCTCCATGGTCAGGCCCTTGAACACCAGCAGGATTCGATCGTCTGGCACGGCCTGGGCGACCTCGGCCACCTGGTCGTCGATGATCGACGGGAAGATCGGCGTAGTCATGCAGCCTCCTTGCGCCGAACGGCAATACGCCGAATGCGCTCGCAGTAGTGTTTGAACTCCTCGGCGTCGATGACGAGGATGGAGAAGTAGGCGACGACCATCGTCTCGGCCTTCGCATCCTCCACCGGGCCAGAGCCCGGCAGAAGCATCGTCTCGATTGCGGCCTCGATGGCGCGAACCGCCACGCTGTGAGGATTCATTCCGCGCCCTCGGCCTGGGCCACCACTGCTTCCTTGGCGAAGGGCGTGAGCAGCTGGCGGGCGATCTCTTCCAGCGCCGACTCAGGCTTGGCCACGCTCAAGATCTCGTCGGCTGCTGCCGCGGCATCGCTGGTGACCTTGCAGCGCGCGGCCAGGACCAGCCGGCCAAGCACCGAATTGCTGATGCCAGACAGCCCAAGCTGGCCCATCACGAACTCATCCACCGCTTGGGCGAAGCGCTCGTAAGTCACGCCACGCTGGTGGAAGTTGCGCTGGAACACTACGTCGCGGCGCGCCATCAGCTCTGCGATACCGTCGTCGATCCAGCGCTCTTCCGCCGAACTTTCACTCACCGCCGGCGGCATCCGGTTGTCGTACTCAAACTGTGCTGCTCGAAGTGCGCCCATGGTCGCCTCCAGGTGGTGGGTTACTCGGTGGGTGGGGAAGGGAGGGGCTGCCAGTGGGTCGGCTTCCAGCTTGAAGCCCAGCTGCTTTGCGGCTCTTCCCACGAGAAGTACGGCGGATATCCGTGGGCGTAAGCAATCGAGCCTTTGCCGTGCTCGCGGTAAAGCGACTCGCGAGCGCCGTATTGTTCGCTCCAGGCAAGAACCCTGGTTCCAACCTTTGGCAGCTTGTCGCTGCACTTGATCCAGCCGCTCATGGCTTCACCCGGGCGGCGAGCATGGCGTCGGCCAACTCGTAGGCGTTTTTGGCTATTGTTTCCGGCGGCGTGTAGTTGCGCTCGCCGCTGTCCATCGCTGCCATGGTTCCGTGCATGGCCTTGGCCGCGAAGTAATCGCGCAGGGTCATGCCCGGGTACGCACTGAAGGTGTACGGCTTGATCTCTTCGCCATTGAACCCTTTGATCGCTGCGTTGCCGCCGTTGTTGATTTGCGCTGGAAAGGCGGGTCCGCCTGTTTCTTTGCTCATTGCGTGAACCTCGGTAGCCAACCGCATTGGCCAGGCGTCAGGCGCGGGTGACCAAACCTACTGCGCGCCGTGAGAGCGCAGGGCTGGAGCCTGTCTGATGCGGTCGAAGTGAAGGGAAGGGGATACAGAGGCCGGGCGCTACCCCGGCAGCTGGCTTGGCGTGGACCCATCCAGCGGCGCAATTCGTTTACCCTCAGAGCGAGGGAAGGGACGTCCACAGGTGCTTCGGTAACCGCGCCCGGAGCTGGGCGCTTCTCTGCATCGGAGTGTTATCTGGTAGCCGGGCTCACTAGAGCGACCTCCATCCTCCGCGGATGGCGAGCTAAGCCTCGGTCCTCGGTACTAGTCAGGCAGCGTGCACTCCGCCATTCGTTCTCTTGAACCTACGCAACCCCTGGCGCCATCGCGAATGACCGCTTTAGGGTTAACACTGCTCCACCGACTACCAGATAACACTCCGGTGCAGCCTGCGATGGGGAGCAGGGCATCGGGCAGTTATCGTCAGGCTGACGTGGCGCTGGTTGTCACTGCTGCTCTGCGGCGTCAGCAAGAGCCCTGAGCTGGGTGGCGCTGATGAAGATAGCCGCCTCGGCATCTTCAACCTCAAGGCAGATTCCGACTTCGGTGCCGGTCCTGACCAGAGAAAAGCCAGGCTCGATCTCAAGCTGAGCGCAGGCATGGCTGTTTTGGGATTTCACTTCTTCGAAAATGTCGCTCATCGCTTTGCCCTCCGGGGCCCTATGCCTGACGCGCAGGCGCCTTCATCTTCGCCACGGCCTTCCCGACGGCCCTAGGCATCTTCTTTTCGCGAATGGCTTTGACCTGGCTGTCGGTCAGCATGTCGGCCATGTAGAGATCTGTGATCGCATGGTTCAGGCGATCCAGGCGCTCGGCCTCTTTGGCATCCATTTGCGGAAACTGCTCGGCGAACGGTCGCGCCGCCCAGCCTTGTTCGAACGTACGTGACATTGGCGTGCCTCCAAGGCGATGGAATAGGTGCCGGTCTTTCCCGACTGTCGCCGCACAACCATTGATCCCGCCATGCGGAGGGGATATCCCTTTATGCGCTTGGGAGTCCAGCGGCCGGCTTGATCCCCGGTCAGGATTCGATTTCCCGTCTGGCCCTACCGCCAAGGTCAGCCAGTGAAATCGTCATGCTGCGGCTTTGCAGTCAGCTGCCGTCAAGCGATGCCCGTCTTCCTGCTCCACAACGTGGACGCTGCTGACGTAGCCGCGCTCAGCATTGAGCCGGTTGGCCTCGCGGAGGCAGGCTGCCAAGTCGCTATCGGTGAACACCTCCAACTCGCCGCGTAGGGTGATGCGAAGGACTTTGTTCATGCTGTGTTCCTCCAGTGGATTCCCCCTGATGCGCCCCGCTTGAGGCGCACCGGGGAATCGTCTGTCTTGCTGGGCTCCGTTACACGCCACGGTGGCCTGGGCGATTACTTGCTCACTACTCACGCTGTGCCAGGCACCGACGCCCGTTCTGAGGGCATCCCGGCAGGGAGCGTTTGCAGCGCAACCCTCCATCCGCTTTCCGTGGCCCGGCCTGTGTTCGTGCCGTGCTGACGTTCCGCCTGATTTCGAGCTGGCCAGTTCCAGAGCTGGCATGGGGATCGAATTTATTGCTCGCGCTGTACCGTTGCCGGGATCGATCCGCGAGGTTCCCATCAATGTGAAAGAGCGGTGAGGCTTGAGGGCCTCCCGAGGGGCTGTGTAGCGCCTCGATGGAG
>NZ_KV793304.1:38019-50690 GCF_001808425.1 Pseudomonas sp. HMSC08G10
TCCCGAGGGGCTGTGTAGCGCCTCGATGGAGTGAACATTAGGCATTCCTTCTTTTTTCGTCAATAGGTATTCCTAACTTTTTTCACGCAGACACAAAAAAGCCCGCACTCGGCGGGCCTCAAGCGGCTGATTTTTTACTTCGAGAACTTAACCTCAGTGGCCAGCGCCTGCTTGGCTGCTTGGTACTCAGACTTTGCGCGATGGTCAGGAGCGCGGTATGGGCTCATCGAGGAAAGATAGGCGGACCACTTGGCGTAAAGATCCTTGCTCAGCTCCAGCTGCTTGGCTGGCACCTTGGACGCTTTCAGTCGAGTTACAGCCTCATTGCCCTGGGCGTGGGCGAATTTCACGCACTCCATGAATGAGTTGCTGTACTCGGCTTGCAGGTCGCGCAGGCCATATCGAACAGCATCACGCGCCAGCATTGCCTCCAGATCGCACTGGAATGCCGGCATATCGAGCTGGCTGGCAAAGTTGGCCGCCTCTGGCGATTCCTTGTCATAGGTGTAGGGGCGCGGCTTGAAAACGTGAGGCTCTTTCTTGGCTGGCGCTGCGGCATATCCGCCGGAGCCAGGCTGAACCGGAGCACAGCCAGTCAGAAAGGTTGCAGTAATGATAAATGCTGCCAGGGTGTTTCGCATGACTCTCTCCTTGAGGAAAGGCGTCATGCTATCACTAGGTGGAGCTTGATCGACCTAAAGGAAGATCGACTTCGGCATTTTCCCGTCGACGACTGTCCCTACGATCTCCCAGGTGTCGTCGACCGCCCTGGTCGGATAGGAGCTGTTGAGCGGCTTGAGATAGAGCTCGCCCGCGTCGCGCACCAGCTGCTTGAAGGTGGCTTCGTTGGTGCTGATCATCCTGGCGACCACGAACTGCCCAGGCCTCGGCTCGATGTCGGGAGCTATGAGAATCAGGAAGCCCTCAGGGAATGAGGGGCTGCCGGACGCAACGGTCATCGAATCACCCATCACCCTGAGCCAGAAGGCATCCTCTCCAGCCCATACATCCGAGGTGTGCTGAGGGCATAGCGCGATGTTACCCATCTCAACCGCCTCCCTTGCGGTGCCAGCCTGGACCCAACTGATCTCCGGATAGGAAAAGGACCTGGTCGGCTGCAGGGCTGCTTCCACATTGGACCCTTCGGCCAGCCCAGCAGACTTTCGCACTGGTCCGCGACCCGTGGCCAGCCACTTGGGCGCAACCCCAAGGAATTCAGCAGCAAGCAGTAGGTTCTGACCCTCGATCGTCTTGGTCTTTCCTGAAATCCAGTCGTTTACGGATGGCGGCTTAATGCCGCACGCCCGCGCCAAAGCGGCCTGCGAGATTTTCGGAGGCCCGGCCATGATCTGCCGAAGTCGTTCTTGAAGTGTGCTCATTAGGGGAGCCTAACAGCTGCCATCTAAGGTATTCCTATTGACCTGAATAAAAGGTATGCCTAATATCTCTACCTAAGATTCCAGCCGGAGATACCAGGCATGAACCCCAGCGCAATTATCGAAGCTCTGGGCGGGACATTTCGCGTAGCCGAGCTGTGCGAGGTACGCCCGCCATCGGTGAGCGATTGGAAAAAGCACGGCATTCCTCGTGCCCGAATGATGTTCCTGCGCGTAGCCCGCCCGGACGTCTTCAAGGCCCTGGAGGAAGAAGCCCAGGACGATGCTTCCCAGCCCAGCGCTAGCGCCAAGAAAACCGCTGCTTAACCACTTTCAACCACAAAGGAACCAACCGTGTCGTACTTCGACCCCGACCACCTGCACAACAAGCCCACCAAGGTTCGCTTGGATGAGGCTGCCGACGACCTGCTCTCGGCCATGGCTCGATTCAAGCGCACCCAAAAGGCTGTGCTCGCCAGGGAGATTCTGGAGCGCGGTCTCGACCAGATGATGCAAGAGCTTAACGCGAACACTGACGTGGCCTGAAGTGGCCGAGGAGGCCCTGTGCCAGAAAGCAAAGAGCTGGAGATCCAGCTCGATGGGAGAGGCAACTCGGATCTGGCGTATCTCGCTAGGCAGAGGGGCGTAACCCCTGAGCAACTGGCGGCACAAATCATCAATGAGGCTCTCGACCGGATGACGAGAACAGAGCCTGGCCGAAGCAACGTTCGGTCGTTTCGCAAGGGCTTATAAGCCCCTGAGGGACTCATGAGGAACTGCCGTTGAACGCAGCAAAACCCAAACCGCAGAAACGAAAAAGCCGACGGGCTAGGTCGGCTGATTCAACTGCATTCGTAACGCTTGTGTGAGGTCATCATATATGCATCAGACCATCCAAAGCAATACCGTGGCCCTCGCGCCACAAAATGCGAACCACGGTTTCGTGGCGCGGACAGTAAATCTGTTCAACTTCGAGGGATTCGACGTCCGCGTCGTGCTCGTTGATGGTGAGCCTTGGTTCTCTGCCAGCGACGTTGCCGCGCGACTTGGCTACACCAACCCTCAGAAAGCAGTGCGCGACCACTGCAAAAGCCCGCGTCCAGTAGGGGTGAACGATTCGTTCACCCTTGGGCCTTCGGCAAACATCATCCCTGAACGTGACGTCTACCGGCTGGTCATGCGCTCCAAGATGCCTCAAGCCGAACGCTTCGAGGAATGGGTGGTGGGCGAGGTTCTGCCCAGCATTCGCAAAACCGGTGGATATAGCGCACCGGCCCAGCCCGCCGACCTCAGCAAGCTGGAAATCCTCCAGATGGCCCTGGAGTCGGAGAAAGCCCGCGTCCTGCTCACTGTCCAAGTCGAGGCCCAGGCCAAGAAGATCGACCACCTGGAGAACCTGTTCAAGGAAGGCATGAGCCACGTCCAGTTCTGCAAGGGCCTCAATGGGGTCAACGTGATGCAGGTAGGCCACTTCCTTGAAGGCCGCAACTGGCTATACAACGAGAGCAAGTCCGGTACCCGGTACCGCGTGGCCGCCTACGCACGCGACAAGTACATGACCGAGCATCAGCAGGAGATCACTCCGCACGGCCGTGAGCCCTTCATCAGCTACACCCCTGTGCTGCTGCGCAAGGGCGCCGTGCGCCTGTACGAGCTGTACCTGGCCGGCGAGCTGCCCATGAAGAAGAACTGGGACGGCCTGCACACCCACGACAAGGCCGTGCGGGGTGCAGCATGAAGACCTACCCACTGGATATCGAATCGGTAGGTGAGGACACCTACATCGTCATGAGCCGTGGCCATCACGACCTGGAGCTCTTCATGGCCGAGGCTGTGAAGGAGCGCCCGCGTTGGTGCCTTGGCGGACCTGAGCACGTATGGGTCAAGACCGTGCCCGGCCGTGGCAGCTACGCCAGCTTCTATCACTTCGTTCCGCAAGGTACTCGCGGGGCGTGGCCGGCTACCTACTGCTACGAGTACGGCGATGGCTACGAGCGCTACAACGAGCGCGCTTGCGATCAGTGCAGAGGGGAAGGCCGGGTTGGTGGCGCTGCGCCTGATGAGGGAGGCGGAAAAAATTGCAGTTTCTGCGACGGAACCGGCTTGCAGAGCGGGGTGCAGCCATGACCCGGCAGGAACTGCGCGACGACATCATCAACTACATGAGCAATCCAAAGCTGTCTTCTCGTGGCTGGTACTGCACATGGTGGTTCCGCCACCACCTCCAGTACGGCGCCATCGGCACGCGAAAGATCCGGCAGGAGCTCGATCGCATGGAGAAGATGGGCCTGGTCGTGTCCGACAAATCCCAGAGTAACAACACGCTCTGGCAGCTTGCTCCAGCGCAGGTGACGCCATGAGCAAGCCAGTGAACGTGGAGAAGGCCACGCCGACCCTGTTTTACGCCAAGCAGGCCCCGTACAGCTCGGTCAGTAATGACGTGGTGGCCATGATCGCCAACCCCGACGCCCTGGCCATCTGGATCTACCTGCAAACCCGTTCCAGCGACTGGAAGGTGATCGGCTCGTACCTGCAAGACCGGTTCTCGATTGGCCGTGACCGCTACTCGAAGGCCATGGCCTACCTCAAGGAAATCGGCCTGGTGAGCCATGAGGTTGTGCGCGAGGAGGGTACCGGCAAGGTGCTCGGCCGCCGCGTGATCGTGCATTACGAACCGAACCTACAGGTTTCCGAATATTCGGTTAACCGAAGTGTGGGTTCTCCGAATGGTGGGGAAACCGACAACTACTCAATAAAGGATTCTTCTACTGAATCAAGGAGTAAACCCGACGTCGCTGACGCTCCTGAGCTGGTCGACTTCGAGCGGTTCTGGAAGCTCTACCCGCGCAAGGTGAGCAAGGCTGACGCCAAGAAGGCCTGGGGGAAGATCAAGGTCACCGCCGACCTGTTCGACCTGATGGCCAAGGCACTCGCTGCCTGGACCGTTTCGACCGACTGGACCAAGGACGGCGGCCAGTTCATCCCGCACGCGTCTACCTGGCTGAACGGCAAGCGCTGGGAAGACGAATTGCCCCGGCCGGCTGGTGCCGCCCCGTTCGCATCCCGCCGCCCGGCCAGCGGCCCCGACTTCAACGACACCAGCTGGGCTGATGACCTGGGGGGCTTATGACCGCACAACCGAAACTGCGCAGCGTGACGCAGATCATGGCCACGGCCCGCAACCTGCCGGCCGAGGTCCAGGCCCCGACCAAGCAGCTGGACCCAGGCACCACCGAAGTGGTCAACGCCCTGTTCAAGGAGCTGCAGGCAATCTTCCCGGCTTGGAAGCAGGCCTGGCCGGACGATGATGCGCTGAAGGCTGCCAAGCGCAGCTGGATCAAGTCCTTCGTCGCCGCGGGCATCAACACCCTGGAGCAGATCCGCTTCGGCATCCAGAAGTGCCGGGTGCTGGGTACCGACTTCGCCCCGAGCAGCGGCAAGTTCATCAAGCTTTGCCAGCCGACACCGGAAGAGATGGGCATTCCGCCGCTTGCGAGAGCCCTGGCAGAGGCGCTGGAGAACTTCCACCCCAGTCGTGCCTGTTCACGCGTATGGACGCACGCAGCGGTGCGCCACGCGGCCCTGCAATGCGAGGCGCAGAACCTGGGGTCGATGGAGGTGGAGCGGGCAGAGAAGGTGTTCGCCCGGGCCTACGACATCACCATTCGCATGCTGGTCGCCGGCGAGCCTCTGGGCGACATCGCGACCGGCATCGGCCACGACAGCCAGAAGAGCGCCGCGCAGCTGGCCGATGAGTACGCCGCCCAGAGGCAGGTCCGCCTGCTGGAGATCCAGCAGATCCCAACCAGCGCCGCCGCGTGCCGTGCACAGCTGCTGGCCAAGTTGAACATCAAGCGCGCCGGGCAGCCGGCCGGGGAGGGGGTGTGAAGAGTGAAGTCTTGAGCAGGAAAAATGATCGGCCTCTCACCCGCGATGACACATTTCCGCAAGGTTTCCGCGGGCTTGAGGCCGGTGAGCGAGATTTTATAAATCGGCAATTCGTTGAGCAAGAGGGCGCCGTTCGCCTGCAAGGAGGCCAGCCATGACCATCGACAAGCAGAAACTCCAGCCCCTGCTGTGGTCGGTAGTCGCCTCCTGGCGCGCTGGCAGCGATGCCCTCGGGCGCCATACGGATGCCCTGGACGAGTTTCTCGGTGAGACGACGGTGGAAGAGGTCGCTCTCGGTCTGCTGGACGAGATCAGCCAGCTGACCGCCCGAGTGCGCGCAGCGGAGAAGCAGCTGCAGGAGGTGGCTCATGTCTGAGCGCATCAGCGTCAACTGCCAGGCCAAGCTATCCGAGGCCGTGACCATGCTCACCCGCATGTTCCGCGACAAGAAATTCGTCGTGGTCAGCATGCGCCCGGGAAAGGACCGGACCCTGGAGCAGAACGCTCTGTGGTTCGCCATGTACGACCGGATCGCCAAGAGCACCGAGATGGGCGACATCGAGGATGTTCGCCGGTACTGCAAGCTCCATTTCGGCGTGCCGATCATGCGCGCCGGCTGCGCCGAGTTCCGCACCGGCTGGGCTGAGTCGTTCATCCACCTGGACTACGACGTGAAGCTGCGCCTGATGGGGCCGTGCGCCATGTTCGGGCCAGATGGCTTCCCGGTCACCCGGTTGTTCGACCGGGCCCAAGGCTGCGAATACACCGACCGCATCGTGGCCGAGTTCGCGCCGCAGGGGGTGTTCTTTGGTGACCTGCTGAGTGAGGAGGCGGCATGAAGCCTGGTTATGGAGCGGTGACTGCATTGCTCGGGGGCGCACTCGCAGCACAGCTGGCGGTGGTGGGTATTTTCATGAACACGCCAGCCTTCTGGATGATCTTCGGAACTGCGCTGGCCATGGGGGGCGTGTTCTACAAGTGGGGTGACGAGTTATGAGAGTCGTCAGCAAGAAGGTTCGCGATAGCGCCCGCGGCCAGGACTGCACTGTCCGCATTCCAGGCATCTGCAACTTCAACCCGGAGACCACCGTGCTGGCCCACCTCCCGTGCGGGCAGAAGGGCATGGGCATGAAGGGCTTCGACACCGTGGCGGTCTACGCCTGCAGCGCCTGCCACGACGCGCTCGACGGTCGCGGGAAAGGCGAGGTGGACTGGTCCGATATGCCTCGGGCAATCGCTGAGACTCATGAGGCCCTGATTCGGGCCGGCATTCTGACCGTGAAGGGGGCCGCATGACGGAACTGACACTACCGTGGCCACCGGCCGCATGCAGCCCGAACGCCCGGGTGCACTGGACCAGGAAGAGCAAGGCGGCCAAGTCCTACCGGGCGGCCTGCCACCTGCTGGCGAAGCAGGCGGGTATCACGGCGCCGCAGGGTGGCGCGCTGCTCATGCTCGAGTTCGTTCCGCCAGATCGCCGCCGGCGCGACGACGACAACCTGCTGGCGATGTTCAAGGCTGGCCGTGACGGCCTGGCAGACGCCCTAGGCATCGACGACAACGTTTTCGCCACCCAGATCAGGGTGAGCAAGGAAACGATCAAGGGCGGCGCTGTGCGCGTCCGTATCCAGGCACAGGAGCAAGCAGCATGACACCAGCATGGGGATTCCTGATTTTGGCCACCCTCATGGTGGTGGGTGGTGTGTCGCTGTCGTGGGCTGGGGCAGTTCGCCGCAAGCGCAGTTACGAAGAATTCATTTTGAGCAAGGCCAAGCGGGCAGGGGGTAAGCAATGATCTATCGAGACGTGATTTCCGCAGTAATTCGAGCGCTGGCGTCTGAGACGATCAACAGCGCAGGCGGCTGTGACTACACCCCCAAGGTGCAGGCCAGCAAGCTCAAGGGTGAGATCGTCGGCAAGGATGCGGCATTCCTCACCGACTGCTGGGTATTTGGGAGGCTGCATTCCTGCCTTGACCAAAAGCATTGGCTGGCCCTGAATGCCCGCTACTCGACTCACATGGCCTCCAAGGTTGGGGCCATAGGCCGGATCGTTGCTCACGTTACCTCGCCGGCACCCAGGCTGTTCCTCACCAAGGCCGTGACCGCCTGGGCCTACCCGCAGCTCGGGGGTGCTGAGCGACCGACTGCTGAAAAGGTGACCCTCGATGTTGACGACGATGCCCCCGCTTGGCGAAAGGCCGCCGTCGCAAAAGCTCAGCAGGCCATCAACGCAAAGCTGAAGCAGCGGCAGGAAGCGCCGTGCGAAGGGGTGATCATTCTGCCCGCGCACAACTACGACATGAACACCTGGGATCTTGATGGGAACCCAGAGCGTACCCGGCGAGACTGGCGCCGCAAAATCTTCAAGGGGTTGGACAAGATGGTGGATGAAGCGCTGGTGGAGGCTGGCGAGATCCTGAGCAGCGAGGGGGTTTTATTCGATGACCAGGACGCCGCATAGACCGCTTGACATGACATGCCGCTTCGCCGAATATTCACCCATCCTGTCATTCCTGCGCTAGTTGAGGAGTGACACACAAACCCGGCCACCGCGCCGGGTTTTTTAATTGCCCCATGAGGGCCTCAAGAGGCCCAGCACGGCGTCGGTCATATTAATTGTCCCGGTGGTCCGGTATTTTACGCTAGGCCAGACTTAGGGCGCATACTCACTCTAGCTCAGATTTTCTGAGTTATTGAGAGGTACTTATGTCTAGTGACATTACCAAGCCAGATGGATCTCCGGGACTTGAATCGGAAGTTGGGTCAGATACAGAAAAGCGTGAGGGGTTTGACAAATCTAGCCCAGAGGATAGGGACGATTATATCGATCCCGACGCTACGCCTGAACAAGAACCTGAGTTTCCTGAGCGTCCAAAAGCTTCAAATGCGGAAAAGTTCAGTAGTCAGCATACTGGTTGGACTTATCCTGGGCGCCGCTGGTAAAGGCGCCCCACCAAGTACGGTTCTTTCGCCACATACGCTCCTCGAAGCCGATGATCCACTGGGCTACACCCCAGATGGTGACGAGCCAGGCCTTGATAAAGGTCCGGAGAGTGACCGGAGGCAGATGCGTACACCATGATGGATCGCTCGCTGAGTAATTCATTTATTTGAGCTCGGATAACCGGGCTCATCAGAGGTTTATATGACAGATAAAACATCGAACCAGGGTGAAAGAAGCTCTGGCGAAAATACATCTCCCCAAGGCCCAAGGGCGGAGGGAAGTAAGGGTGCCAACACCGAGCGGGCTTCAAAGGCAGAGCTCTATAGTCGGCACGACAAGGTTGCTGAGAAAGATGTCAAAAATGATCCGCGAAAGTCGTGAAGTAGAACATTTGAGCTGATTGAAGCGCCCAATGAATTGGGGAAGCGCTAATAAATCACTAGCTAGCCGCCTTCGGGCGGTTTTTTGTTCAGGTGAATTGGCTTCCCACCAGATCAACGGATGTACGCCTACCATTCTAAGCCTCGGAACTTCCGGGGCTTTTCGTTATGTGCTGCTCCGCACGTTCGCCCGGTTCCTGAATAGGGGCCTCAATCGGGCCTTTTTCTTCCTTGCAGCCCCGTAGAGGGGATATCGAGTATGTCCAACATGCCAGACAAACCAGACACCTGGGCGATAGCTCTGGCGTGGTTGAGCCAGCATTCGCCCTTGATTTATGCCGGCATTCTCTCGTTCGTGACGGCCCTGCTCAGGATCATCTACGGCGGTGGAACCCGTCGCCAGGCGATCCTTGAGGCATCGCTCTGCATGCTGCTGACCGCCGGAGCGTTTCCGCTGCTTGAGTATTTCGGCCTGCCTCAGAACCTGGCCGCGGGATTGGGCGGCGGCATTGGCTTCCTGGGCGTAAAAAAGATCGCAGGGTTGGCCGATCGCTTTGCTGATTTCAAGCTGCCGCGTCGTACTGAGGGTCAGTGACTCCGCGCCACAAATTCAAGGTGCGCCATTTCGTGGCGTATCAGTCTGTGCGAGGGAAAGGGAACAGCTGCTCTGGATCGCGTGACTCGGCATTCATTTTCTCGCACGTAGCCGCAGCCTTCGACCGGTTGATAAAACCGCGTTTTAGGCGTTCTTTTTCCTGGTTGTCGTAAATGTCGAAGCCACCCGAAATGGTGGCAGCGTAGAACCGGTTGCCGATTTGGAAGGACTCACCTTCGATAGGCACAGCAGGAACGATAACGAATCTTGGTTGCATGTTTCGAGCCTCCCCAGGCAGACAACTAAGTATTAGTCCTGCAGAGGAAAACCATCAACATGACTCATCGAGATATTTCGATGACGGGCCGTGTCACTCGGATCCGCCACGAACTACCGGTCAGTGACGACATCAAGGTTGCTGTCTCCGGCTTAGACGCCGCACTGACGGCTGCGATTGACGCTGCAAAGGCTGCCGGGCTTCCGCAAGGATTGATCGTCGGCCTGCTGCACGGCCATGCCCACGCCGAGACGCACAAGATGGTGTCCGTATGAAGGTCGTGGAGTTCCAGCGCGAGAACTGGCGTGACGCTTCCAAGACCCTGCGCAAGATCGCAGATCAACTGGATAGCGGCGAGCTACCGGTTTGCAGCATCGGCGTCATGGCCATGCGCGACCCTGCTGGGCAGGTTGAGCTGTTTGCCTTCGGCCCGGTTGCCGACGACTTGCAGTCCCTAGCCATGTTCAGGCTTGCGGAGCAGAAACTGATTGATGTGTTGCTGGATTGCGGGGAAGGGTAAGTGTGCCGCAGGTGATTGCGGCACTGATCGATTACGTTGCTGCGCTCTGAATCTTGGTGGCCAGGCTGGAAAGCTCATCAAGTGCCTTCCCCAAGTCATCAACCTTGCCTGCTTCGATCTGAAGCGCGATCAGCGCAATAGCTGCTGCAACGGCATTGGACCTGGATAAGGCGGGATTGCCTTTCAAAGTCTGGATAGCGACCTTTGCATCTTCTGATATAGCCATGCTGCGTTCCTTGCTGAAGTTTGGATCTCTACCAATACCGGCAACCAGCCATCATTTCAAGACGCAGGAATCCCAATGACATCAAAGCTGCCTGACTGGGAGGCGATCGAACGAGCCTTCCGGGCCGGCGCGCTTTCCATCCGCACCATCGCTGACCGCAACGGGGTGAGCGACACTGCGATCAGGAAGAAGGCCAAGGCCTTGGGCTGGGAGCGGGACCTTTCCGAGCAGGTCCGTAAAGAGGTTCGCAACAAGCTGGTTCGCGGCGAGGTTCGCGAAGACCAATGCGCGAACCCTGAGCGGGACGCCGAGATCATCGAAGAGGCGGCAGAAGAGGGGGCGACGGTTGTTCGCAGCCACCGCCGGGATATTCGCAAAGCCTCGAACCTTGCGAACTTGCTGATGGATGACCTTCTTACCACCATCAAGCGCCGCGAGGACATTGAGGACGAGATTGAGCGCGAGACGGCCGACGACGAGAGCGGTTTCCGCAGAAGCTCGATGCTCGCCGCCGTGGCGCTGCCCAGCAACGCCAAGACCCTTTTCCAGCTGTCCTCGGCCATGAAGAACCTGCAGGTGCTTGAGCGCACTGCATTCGGCCTGGACGACAAGGAGCAGTCGAAAGACGCCGACGAGCTGTCGCAGCTGATGGATGAACTATCGAAGGATGCCTGACCATGAAGCCCGAGCACATGAAACTGCTCAGGGACCGGTTCTGGCGCCTCAACAATCTCTACTTCATCACGGACAAGCAGGGCAAGAAGGTCCGCTTCCGCATGACGCAGGAGCAGGTCGACTACTTCCAGGGGATGCACACCCGCAACATCATCCTGAAGGCGCGGCAGTTGGGCTTCACCACGCTGGTCTGCATCGTCCAGCTGGATGCCGCGCTGTTCGAGGCTGCCAAGTGCGCCCTGATCGCCCACACCCTGAACGACGCCAAACGGCTGTTCCGCGAGAAGATCAAGTATGCGTATGACTACCTTCCCAAGGAGATACGCGCTGCCAACCCTGCTCGCAACGATGCTGCTGGCGAGCTTGTGTTCAGCAAAGGCGGATCGCTCTACGTGTCCACGTCCTTCCGGGGCGGGACTCTACGGTATCTGCACGTATCCGAGTTCGGGAAGATCTGTGCCAAGTTTCCCCACAAAGCCCGAGAGATCGTCACCGGCGCCTTTGAGGCTGTCGCCGCAGAGTGCTTCGTTACGATCGAGTCGACGGCGGAGGGGCGGTCGGGCTACTTCTTCGATTACTCGCAGAGCGCAGAGAAGCAGCAGCTGGCCGGCGTGCCCCTGGGCCTGTTGGACTGGAAGTTCTTCTTCTTCAGCTGGTGGCGCAATCCGCTGTACTGGTTGGACCCTACTGATGTCGTCATCCCTGACCGGCTGACCAAGTACTTCGACGACCTGACCGCCAAGCACGGAATCGGCACCAACCCTGGCCAGCGAGCCTGGTACGCCGCCAAGGAAAAGACCCTTGGCGACGACATGAAGCGGGAGTACCCGTCGATCCCTGCCGAGGCATTCCAGCAGACGATCGAGGGCGCCTACTACGCCAAGCAGTTCACCAAGCTCTACGCCGCCCAGCGCATCGGCAAGCTGCCGGACAACAGCCACCTGCCGGTGCACACGTTCTGGGACATCGGCGTGGGCGACTCGACCGCCATCTGGTTTGTCCGGATCGTCGGCGAAGAATTCCACGTCATTGACTTCTACCAGAACAGTGGTGAAGGCCTGCGGCACTACATGAACGTGCTGAAGGATCGAGGATATGAGTATGGCGAGCACTGGGGCCCCCACGACATCGACAACCGTGAATTTGGTAGCGACGGCAAGACTCGGCGCGAACTCGCACGAGAGGGCTACGAGATCGATGGACAGCGCTATTCGCTGACCTTCCAGGTGGTGCCGAAGCTCGGCGTAGACGAAGGCATCGAGCAGGCCCGGGAAATCCTCCCTAACTGCGCATTCGACGAGGCCAAGTGCGAGGAGGGTATCACTGCCCTGGAGAGCTACCGCAAGGAGTGGGACGACAAGCGCGGCTGCTGGAAAGACAAGCCCTTGCACGACTGGTCATCCCACCCGTCCGACGCCTTCCGTTACTTCGCCGTGGCCAAGACCAAGCGCTCCGTGGTCAAGCACGTACCTATCACGTTCACTTTCTGAGGCCACCCATGCCGAACTTCATTCCCCGGGCAGAGTACTCGGAGGCCTTGCCCGGCTGGCAGCTGGTCAAGCGTTGCGTGGCCGGTGCCCGCGAGGTGCGCAAGCACGACGAGTACCTGCCGATGCCGGACCCGGAGAACAAATCACCGGAGAACCTGGCTCGGTACAAGCAGTACAAGAAGCGGGCGATGTTCCTGAACGTCACCGGGCGCACCCGTACCGGACTGCTGGGCGCTGTATTCCGAAAGACAGCCGAGCTGCAGTTGCCCGCCGGCGTGGAGTACCTGAAGGAGAACGC
>NZ_KV793304.1:50710-51324 GCF_001808425.1 Pseudomonas sp. HMSC08G10
GAGTACCTGAAGGAGAACGCCAGCGGCGACGGCACGAGCCTGGAGCAGCTTTCCAAGCGTTCCGTGGGCGAGTGCCTGGACACCGGGCGTGGCGGCTTCCTGGTGGACTTCCCGCCAGTTGAAGGCGTGTCCTCCATGGCCGACATGCAGGGGCGTCGGGCGCTGATCCACCATTACGGCGCGACCTCCATCATCGACTGGGAAGAGCAGGTTATTGATGGCGTGCTGCGCCTGGTCTACGTCTGCCTGCTCGAATGCGTGTCTGAGTTCAGTTCGGAAAACCTCGACCGCACCAAGGACACCCAGTACCGGGTTCTGCTGCTGATTGACGGCAAGTACGTCCAGCGCGTCTACGGGAAGGACGGCAAGACCTATACAGAAACCCAGCCGCTCGACAAGAACGGCCAGCCATTCGACCACATCCTGTTCAGCTTCTACGGGGCTGAGGATAACGACGCCAGCATCGACAAGTCGCCGCTGGAAGACCTGGCCGACGTAAACATCTTGCACTACGGCAACAGCGCCACGGTGGAGGAGAGCGGATTCATCAGCAGCCAGCCCACGCTGTTCATCACCACCGATATCAACGCGGACGATTTCGCCAAGCTGAACCC
>NZ_KV793305.1:0-7048 GCF_001808425.1 Pseudomonas sp. HMSC08G10
GATTCGGGAAGTCTTTTTCAGACCTTCCTTAGTCATCGTCCAGGGTGGCCACGGTATTTCCTCAGTTCTGGAAATACTGTGGCCAGTGGAACTGGCTCAGCGAAGCAGCAATAAGGGTACAGTGGATGTACGCAGCATCGTCGTGGTCGTGCTGCCTATCAGAAACTGCCTGATGCGTGAGTGCCCGTACGCCCCCATGACCAAGAGGTCAATGCCGTGCTCTGCCTGATACGCATGCAGTGTGGACTCTACTTCGCCTGGGCGGATCTCGGAATGCACCAGCGAGCCGGAAGACGCAAGCGTGGTTCGTGCCTTCTCCAGCGCGTTCTGGTTGTCTTCAGAATCCGTTCCAACCATGACGATATGAATTGGCAGGCCTTCGCACAGCGGGCTTGAAGCAAGCATCTGTAAGGTCTTGTGGCCTGTTGCGCTGCCGTCAAATGCCACCATGACCGTTTCAGGTTTCCTGAAATGGCTGGTTGTAATCAGGGTGGGGCGGTGGATAGTTCGGACTATCGCTTCAATCTGGCTGCCAAGACTTTGGGCACTGCGCGTGCTGTCCTCACCGACTCTTCCAATCACCAGTAACCGAATATCGTCTTGGAGATCGCTCAGGCTCTCGACGAGATGGCCATGGCGCTGCTTCATATCAGGTGACATGGCGCCAGAGTGAACTGTTCGCTCGCGAGCTTTTTCAAGCATGTGCTGCCCATGCTCCAACGCCAGTTTTGCCCGCTGCGCATCCAGCATGGCCAACTCTTCCAGCAGATGTTCTCTGCTACCGAGACCGATATTGCCGCTGAGGTCAGCGGATGCAGGATATTTCTCCTTATCCAGCACATGAAGCAAGGTCAGGGGAGCGCTGAGTCGTTGCGAGGCCCATGCTGCGTAATCGCAGACCGCCAATGAGGATTGTGAGTTATCAATGCATGCCATTACGCGGGTCATTGTCGTTCTCTTTAGTGGCTCATGAGCTTGTCGATGGCACCGGGTTTGTCATGCACGCCGAAGCGGTCAACGATTGTCGCGCTGGCTTCATTGAGACCGAGCACTTCAACCTCAGCGCCTTCGCGTCGGAACTTGATCACGACCTTATCCAGCGCTGCGACGGCGGTGATATCCCAGAAATGCGCCTGTGTGAGATCGATGGTGACCTTGTTGAGCGCCTCCTTGAAGTCAAAAACCTCAGTGAACTTGTCCGCAGAGCTAAAGAACACCTGGCCCACGACGCGGTAAGTCCGATGCGATTTCGTCTCTTCAAGAGTGCTCTTGATATCCAGGTAGTGCCCGACCTTGTTTGCGAAGAACAGGGAGGCCAGCAGCACACCTACCAGTACGCCGTAAGCCAGATTGTGAGTGGCCACGACGACCACGACGGTCGCCACCATGACGAGGTTGGTCGACAGCGGATGCTCTTTCAGATTACGCAAGGAATCCCAGCTAAAGGTGCCGATGGACACCATGATCATCACAGCCACGAGTGCCGCCATAGGGATTTTGGAGAGCCATTCGCCAAGAAATACCACCATCAGCAGCAGGAAAACGCCGGCACACAATGTCGAGAGACGGGTGCGGCCACCAGATTTCACGTTGATGATCGACTGGCCGATCATGGCGCAACCTGCCATGCCGCCAAGCATGCCGGCAGCGATGTTGGCCACACCCTGGCCTTTGCACTCGCGGTTTTTGTTGCTGGTGGTGTCGGTAAGGTCGTCGACGATGGTCGCGGTCATCATTGATTCGAGTAGACCCACTACTGCCAACGCAGCCGAGTACGGGAAAATGATGCGCAGGGTTTCAAAATTCAGCGGAACTTCAGGCCAGAGGAAGATCGGGAGCGTATCAGGCAGTTGGCCCATGTCACCGACGGTGCGGATATCCAAACCGAGGTAAATGGCGATGGCAGTCAGCGTCAGAATGCACACCAATGGAGAGGGAATCACCTTGCCGATTTTCGGTACATACGGGAACAGGTAGATGATTCCCAGGCCCGCAGCGGTCATGGCATAGACATGCCAGGTGACATTGGTCAGCTCAGGCAATTGCGCCATAAAAATCAGAATCGCTAATGCGTTTACGAAGCCGGTGACTACCGAGCGTGAAACAAAGCGCATCAACGAGCCGAGCTTCAGGTAGCCGGCAAGGATTTGAAGTACGCCACATAGTAGCGTCGCGGCCAGCAGGTACTGGAGTCCATGCTCTTTTACCAGCGTAACCATCAGCAGTGCCATGGCGCCTGTCGCCGCCGAGATCATTCCGGGGCGCCCGCCGACAAAGGCGATGACAGCACAGATACAGAAGGAGGCGTAGAGACCGACTTTGGGATCTACCCCGGCGATGATGGAAAAGGCGATGGCTTCCGGGATCAGCGCGAGTGCGACCACCAGCCCCGCGAGCACGTCGGCACGGACGTTGGAAAACCACGTTTGTCTAAGTTTTTGCAGCATATAAATATCCAAGGCAAAGCATCGCGCACGCCAAGGGAGTGGCGAGCGAATCGATACAAATTCAAATTTTGAGGATTTTTTGCTGTGTGCTTAAGGTGTAAAACCAGGCGTACAGCAGTGAGCACCCGCGAGCGAGGCTAGCGGAAGCAGGTTGTTGCGAGGGGGCGTAGCGCTAAGGCGGCGTAGGCTGCCAGTAGATCGTTTGGAGTACAGTCATGCTGATGTTCCTGTAGCTCAAGGGGTATGCGGAGCCGAAGTATACAATGAAGCCATCGTCGATTGCGACCCGCTGGCAGGCTCTGCATGACCTACGTCAGATACAGGCTTATTCAATGGGTATACCTGCGGGCAAGGCTTTGTTTTCCACCCGTTCTTGTCCGAGCTGGTCTGTGTGCTGAGGGGTGAGTTGGCCAGACGGTTACCTTTTTTCTTACTCCCCCTTTTTGTGCTTGTGGGGTTTCAGGTCCGGATGGTCCTTCTGCTTTTCAGGGGTGACTCGCTGCCTTTTGTCCGGAGTGCCATCTTCATTGGTGCGCTTTGGGCCTGGCTTGATGCTCATGCAAAACTTCCTTTTCCGCTTGGGTTGTTGAATGCAGCTATGTAATTAGTCCAGCTTCTCTCAGCTGTCAAAGCAGGCTGGTGCAGAACCGCCTGGCCGATGATCCGGTCCACATCGAACATTCAGAGGCCAGAATAAGAGCCTCCGACAAAGGGCTTACAAGGGGCAGTGAAATCCAGCGCTGAGCGATACGAAGACGTCTGGACGTTCATCATGCCGAGCACGGTGTGGAACAGGTTGTCGTGGCTCAGCGGTGACGTGGTTTGAGCTTTCAAACAACCCACGTTGACCTTTTCGCTCTTCGCGAGCGAGTCAGACATCCAAAGTACCAACGGCACCTTTGTTTGCTCGTCAGGAGCCATCGCGTAAGGCAGCCCGTGTAGATAGAGCCCACCCTCCCCCAGCGATTCGCCGTGGTCCGAAACGTACATCAGCGCAGTGTCGAACTTGGTGTTGGCCGCCAGGATATCGATGAGATTTGCAGTCACATAATCGGTGTAGAGGATTGAGTTGTCGTAGGCATTGACCACCTCCTCCTGCTTACATTTGTCGAGCTCGTTGGTCTCGCACACCGGTGCGAATTTCTTGAATTGCGAGGGGTAGCGCTTGTAGTAGGCCGGGCCGTGACTGCCTTTGTAGTGGAGCACCAGGACAGCATCGCCTTCCTGGCGCTTGATGAAGTCTTGCATCTCCGTGAGCAGCACCCCGTCCTTACACTCCTCGCTGGTGCACAGTTGGGAATCCGCGTGAGAGGCAGCCTTGTGGTTGGGAACCCTGTCGCAGACCCCTTTGCACCCCGAGTTGTTGTCAGTCCACATGACACTGATGCCAGCGCGTTGAAGCACGTCGAGCAGCCCTTCTCGGCTCTTGGCCAAGCCATCTTTGTACTGGGCCTTACCCACGTCCAGGAACATGCATGGCAGCGAGACCGCGGTAGCGGTACCGCAGGAGCTCACGTTCGTGAAGCTAATGACATTTCGCTTTTCTAGTTCCGGATTCGTTTCACGGGAGTAGCCGTTGAGGGAGAAGTTGGCGGAGCGAGCGGTCTCTCCTACTGCCAGTACCAGCAGCCTGGGTTTACGAGCCGCACCCTGTCGATTAACTACCGCATCAGTACCAATGGCCGTCAGCGTTTTAGGTGAGGCCAGCTGACGCTTCAGGTACCCATGGCCAGCCGCAAACAAGTTGGTAGGTACCAGAATCAGCCGGATCTCCCGATTGTTGCGCAGCAAGGAGGCATACGACTGGTACTGACTCAACGCGATGCCAGATAAGGTCAACAGAGCGAGCGACAGAGCAATGAACCTGCTGACCAAAGCTTTGGCCCAAGGCTTGCGCCGGAGGGGAACCCGGGCAATCAGGTAGACGGGCAACACCCCAACCATTGCGACCCAAAGACCGAGCTTCCAATTCAGCAGCTCGGTTGCCTCAGCGACGTCGGTCTCCACAACGTTGGTGAACATTGTGTAATCGATCACGATGCCGTAGGCATTCATGAAGTAACTCGCAAAAGACGCGCTGATCAGTACCAGGCACAGTATGGGTTTGGCCAGCCGCCCCCATGACAGCAAGCTCAGAACGGTAAACACCCATGCGAATACTATGACTGGGAGGCTAGCCGCTAGCTGCCAGTTCACTTCATCGGTTTTGAATACCAGCTTCCAGAGCACGTTCCAGAGCTCAGCGTTCGCGAATAGCAGTAACCAAAAAGTCACCAGGCCGATTAGCAAATTAGTACTGATGCCTTTCTGCCGCGCATTGCGAATAGCAAAGATCCATTTGCTTAACAGGGTGTGAACAATGGATTTGGAAGGTGTCATTATCAAACTCTGGAAGCTGCTTATCCATGGCGGTAGCTATGGAGTTAGCGGGAGCTACAAGGCAAACCGTCGACAGATGCTGAGCGATTGCGCAATGTGCGGAGCGTCAGAGGCCTTAGGCCCCTAGGCGTTGGGGACGCTTAGTATGTGTGAGGCATAGGGATAAAAAGAGAAATGAATCTCGCTGAGCGCATTATTTCCGGGACCTGATAACGACACGATGACCTCGGGATTACAATGCTGACAGAAATCCAATTACTGCTGTTTTGATTGTCATTGATCACGCTATGATCAAAATTAGGGGAATACTACCCACCAAAAGCAATGCTCCGCTCAGCTAGATAAATTTAATTTCACAAACAAAACGGTTTCGTTTTGTCGTAGGCTAATTTTGAACTTTCAATTCAACTTGCAAGTCTTTCTCGCGAGCAGAACATAATTTTCAACTTTTGCTCGTTAATATGTCACCCATCAATGAGGGGCGAATACCATGAGCTTTTTCAAAAACATCCTGGGCGGGCACCATGGCCGTGGAAACCACGGTGGAGGCAAGCACCACAGCGGGGGACATGGGGCCGAGCAATATGATCGCCATGGCCGGCAGCAGGGCTGCGACGGCGGTAATCAGGTGTATGACGGCGGGCGCCCTCCCACTCCTGCCCCCATCAAAGATCTGCAGGGCTGCAGGCAGTGCCGGACGGCCAACGATCCGTCAGCACGCTTTTGTCTAAACTGCGGAACACCGCTATCGAGTGGTTGCACCGCCTGCGGCTCGCTGCTGAGTGCAGGAGCAAGATTTTGCAGTCAGTGTGGCCAAGCGACGCTCTAAGGCTAGGTAGACAGGAAGGCCAACGAGACCACAACCCTGCGCAAGGAGAAATACGTGGGTTCAAATCATGACCATGGCAGCGCTGCAGTACGCGAGGGGCATCAGAAGAAGCTAATCATGGCGCTCGGCTTGACTGGCAGCTTCATGATTGCAGAAGTGATCGGTGCGTGGATTACCGGCAGCCTGGCGCTGCTGTCGGACGCATCTCACATGTTCACAGATACTGCCGCCTTGGCGATCTCACTGATTGCACTTCAGATAGCCAAGCGGCCGGCGGATCAGAAAAGAACCTTCGGCTATGCGCGCCTGGAAATTCTGGCTTCGACGTTCAACGCCGTGCTGCTCTTCCTGGTGGCGATGTACATCTTGTATGAGGCCTACCAGCGCTTCTTCATGCCGGCGGAGATCGCTACCGGAGCGATGATGTGGATCGCAATCGCCGGCCTGATCATCAACCTAATTTCGATGCGCCTTCTGGCATCTGCGAGCAACGAAAGCCTCAACGTCAAAGGAGCCTACCTCGAAGTTTGGAGCGACATGCTCGGCTCGCTTGGCGTAATCATCGCGGCACTTATCATCCGCTTCACCGGCTGGACCTGGGTCGACACGATTGTCGCTGTGGCGATCGGCCTTTGGGTTCTGCCGCGGACGTGGCAGTTGCTTCGCGAAAGCCTGGGGATCCTCATGGAGGGTGTCCCGAGGGGGCTCGACGTTACGGCAATCGAGGCCACCATCCTCGGAGTAGATGGCGTGACGGACGTTCATGACTTGCACGTGTGGGCTGTCAGCAGTGGCAGTAACGTGATGACGTCGCACGTAGTGGTTCGGGATTCTGCAGATGGGGATGCTGTGTTGGCGGCCGTCGTGGATGCTGTCAGCGATGCATTCGAAATCCATCACTGCACCATCCAGATCGAGCGGGCAGCTTTCCACGAGAGCGTTCCCTCACCCTCGCACTGACCGATCGGTAAACACCATGCAAACACATCACCCTCCTGGCTGAGGGTGATGTTGCAAAAAAAATGCGGTGAGGGATGCCGTAAACGGCAGGAGCGCTTCAAGGGGGTTGGTGAATGGCTTCGCCTGCCCTCGTCAACAACCTCCAGAAGGCTCAGCGATGGCCTGGATCATCACGAAGTACCTACTCACTGCCGGTATAGTGATTCTCGTGTCAGAGCTGGCGAAACGCAGCGACAAGCTGGGCGGCTTGGTCGCCGCCCTACCCTTGGTCACGGTCGTGACGTTGGTCTGGCTCTATTTAGAGAACCAGAGCATGGAGAAGATCTCCAACCATGCTTGGTACACGTTCTGGTACGTGCTTCCGACCCTGCCGATGTTTATTGCTTTTCCATTGCTGCTACCTAAGGAAGGTCTGAAAAAGACTTCCCGAATC
>NZ_KV793306.1:0-267966 GCF_001808425.1 Pseudomonas sp. HMSC08G10
CTGCCGCTGCTCGAGCACTGCATCAAGACCCCAGGTGTACACGTGATTGACTGCCCGGTGGACTACAGCGAGAACGACCGCATCCTCAACCAGGAACTGCGTGAGCGCGCACTGGCGGTCTAACGACTGACGGCCTGTTGCGGGTAAGCCCCGCTCCCATGGCATTACACCTTGGGAGCGGGCATGACCGGCGATGACTATCGTTCAACCCACAATTCCCGCTATACCTTCCCCCATGTGCTAGGGTGCACCCAAACTTCTGCCCTAGGACACTCATGATGCTCCCCGCCCTCAACGAAAAAGAACTCGACCGTCTCGAAGACCTGTTGATCACCTACGGCAACGACTATTCGGTACTCAACCTGGCCGAGCTCAACGGTTTTTTCACCGCCCTGGCCAGCTCACCGAATGCCGTCATGCCTGAGCAGTGGCTGCCTGCGGTCGCGGGTGGCAAGGTCCCCAAGTTCAAGAAGCCCGCCCATGAGGAGGCCTACACCGCACTGATGCTGCGTTACGCCAACCAGGTGGCTGAATCCCTGGCCGATGATCTTGAGCACTTCGAGCCGCTGTTCGAAGAGAGCGAAGGCGAAGAGGGGCCGTCGATCATTCTCGAGGAATGGTGCTTCGGCTACATGCGCGGTACCCAGGTGGCCGAGTGGAGCGAGTTGCCGCCGGAGCAGGACGGGCTGCTCAAGGCCATTTCCCTGCATGGGTTGGAGGATAATTTCGAGTTGCTCGACGCGATGAGTTTCGATGAGCTCCAGGCATGCGTGCCGCAAGTGGTCGAGGCAGCGCGGGGGTTGTACCTGTATCAGAAGCGGCAGCCGCACTGAGCATGGATCTAATCCGACGCCTGCGATAGCGCGGTTCACACGATTATTCCACCAGCCGAAATACTGGATTGCTCACAGCACTGATTCTGTTGCTCACCGATCCGGGGCAGCATGTCCTCCAGCAGCGCCACTCCCGGCGCTGATCCGGAGCCCAGAACATGCCAAGCCCGATCAAACTCTACAACTTTCCAAAGTCCGGCCATGCTCACCGCATCGAGCTGATGCTGTCGCTGCTCGAACTGCCCACCGAACTGGTCTTCGTCGACCTGGCCAAGGGCGAGCACAAGCAGCCCGATTTCCTGGCCATCAACCCATTCGGCCAGGTGCCGGTGATCGACGACAACGGTACTGTCATCGCCGACTCCAATGCCATTCTGGTGTACCTGGCCAAGGCCTACGGCGGTGAGCGTTGGCTGCCCGAGGATCCGGTCGGCGCCGCTCGCGTGCAACGTTGGCTGTCGGTCGCGGCCGGTCCTCTGGCCTTCGGCCCGGCGGCTGCGCGCCTGGTGACGGTGTTCGGCGCTTCGTTCAACACCGATGAAGTCATCGGCCGCGCCCACACCCTGCTCAAGGTGATCGACGGCGAGCTGGCCAAGGGCCCGTTCCTGGTCGGTGACCACGCGACCATCGCCGATATCGCCAACTACTCGTACATCGCCCATGCACCGGAAGGCAACGTGTCGCTGGAGCCTTACCCCAACGTGCGTGCCTGGCTGGCCCGTATCGAGGCGCTGCCAGGCTTCGTACCGATGCCGCGCACCGTTATCGGTTTGCAGACCACGCTCTGAGTCCCGAGGAATGCCGCCATGCGATCACCCTGGCATGCAGGTGAGAAACGGCTGCAGGAGCAAGCCGGTGTTGCAGAGCGCATGGAGGCATTTGGGCAAAAAGTCATCCGCGACTACATGCCCGACCAGCATCGCGCGTTCTACCATCAGTTGCCGTTCATGGTGGTCGGTGCCGTGGATGCCGAGGGCAAACCCTGGGCGACGCTGCTCGAAGGCCCCGAGGGCTTCGTCAGCTCGCCTGATCCGCGGCAGTTGCTGATTGGCACCGAGCTTGCCGCCGACGATCCGGCAACGCCGGGATTGGTGGCTGGCGGTGCCGTCGGTCTGTTGGGGATCGAGTTGCACACCCGCCGGCGCAATCGTCTCAATGGCGTGATTCGCAGGGCCAGTGCCGGCCAGTTGGAGGTGGAGGTCGAGCAGTCGTTCGGCAACTGCCCGCAGTACATTCAATTGCGCGAATACACCCGTGTCGACGTACCGTCGCAAGGGCGTCAGGATTCAACGGCGATCGATGCCAGGGCTCGCGCCATGATCGAGAGCGCGGATACGTTCTTCGTGGCCAGCTACGTCGAGCATGAAAGCGGCCAACGCTCGGTGGATGTCTCCCACCGCGGTGGTCGGGCCGGATTTGTGCGGGTCGAAGGCAACCGCCTGACCGTCCCCGACTATGCCGGCAATCTGCATTTCAACACCCTCGGCAACTTGTTGGTGAACCCTGTCGCAGGCCTGCTGTTCGTTGATTTCGCCAGTGGCGACGTGCTTCAGGTGGTCGGGCGGGCCGAGGTCATTCTCGACAGCCCACTGATCAGTGCTTTCGAAGGTGCCGAGCGAATCTGGACCCTGGATGTCGAACAGGTGGTGTTGCGTCCAGCTGCCGTGTCGCTGCGCTGGGCATTCCATGAGTACGCCCCCACCAGCATGGCGACCGGCATCTGGGCCGAAGCCGAGCTGCGCCTGCAACAGCGTGAACGGCAACGTCAATGGTTGAGCTGGCGAGTATCGCGCATCGAGCAGGAGAGCCGTGATATCCGCTCGTTCTACCTGCAACCTGGGGACGGCGCCGCCGTAACCTTTGCGCCCGGCCAGCATATTCCCGTGCGTTTGCGGACTGAAGGGCAGACGCCACTTATCCGCACCTATAGTTTGTCCAGCGCGCCGTCCGACGGTTACTTGCGTATCAGTGTCAAGGCGCAGGGGCCGGCTTCATGGCATCTGCACCGAGCGTTGAAGGTCGGTGATCTTTTAGATGTACGCCTGCCTATGGGCAGCTTCACGCTGGACCAAGACAGCGAACGCCCCCTCGTGCTGATTGGCGCGGGCGTCGGCATCACGCCGCTGATCGCCATGCTCCGTGAGCAACTGGCCAGCGGGCAGGGCCGGCGCATTTATCTGTTCCATGGCGGACGTACCTTGGCTGACCTGCCGTTCCAGCAGGAGCTAGACGCACTCCAAAAGCAATCCGCTGGCCTGCTGAATATCCATCGTGCCCTGAGTCAGCCGGAAGCGCACGCGGTGCAGGGCCGTGACTATACCTTCGCCAGCCGCCTGGGCATCGACCAGATCAAGACCACACTGGCACTGGACGACTACGACTTCTACCTCTGTGGTCCGGCCAGCTTCACCCAGGATCTGTACGAAGGCCTGCGCAGCGTGCATGTGCCCGATGCGCGCATTCATGCCGAAGCCTTTGGCCCTTCCACCTTGCGTCGTCACACCGACGACAATCAGCCCACGCTGCAACAGCCTCCGCCTGCCAAAGAGCCTGTGCCGGTGTACTTCGCCAGCTCCGCCAAGGAGGCCCGCTGGGCACCGGACAGTGGCACGCTGCTAGAACTGGCAGAGCGCCGTGGCCTGTCGCCGGAGTTCAGTTGCCGAGGCGGCTCCTGCGGCACCTGCAAGACCCGACTGGTCAGTGGGCAGGTCCACTACCTGAACCCGCCCGCCGAACTGCCTGAACCTGGTAGCGTACTGATCTGCTGCGCCATTCCGGCTCAGGCTGAAGAAGGTGTGCAGCCCTTGGTGCTGGAGCTCTAGCGTCAGCGCTGGAATAATCGCCCCATGACAACGCATGGGGCGCGGCATGGACCAGATTCACCTAATGAAAGTGTTCGTGGCCGTGGGCGAGCAGGAAAGCTTCGCCGCCGCTGCCCGCCGCCTGGCGATTTCGCCTGCGGCCGTGACCCGGGCGGTCACCGCGCTGGAGGAGCAACTTGGGGTCAAGCTGCTCTTGCGCACCACCCGCAGCGTGCGTCTGACCGAGGCCGGTGGCCGTTACCTGGAAGATACGCGGCACATTCTGGCCAGCATCGTCGAAGCCAATGAAGCCGCTGCCGGCATCAACGCCGCGCCCAAGGGCGACCTGGCGGTGACCGCGCCGATCCTGTTCGGCAAGAAGTTCGTCATGCCCTGCATCGTCCGTTACCTGCAGCAGTACCCCGAGGTGGACGTGTCGGCGTATTTTCTCGACCGTGTGGTGAATCTGGTGGAGGAGGGCCTGGACGTGGCTGTACGCATCGGGCAGTTGCCGGATTCTGGGCTCAAGGCACTGCGCGTGGGCCAGATGCGCCGCTTACTGTGCGCCTCGCCGGAGTATCTGGAGCGCCACGGCACACCGCGCCATCCTTCGGAATTGCACGGGCATCAGATCATCGCTGCCGGGGCGCTGTCGCCGCGCACGGACTGGCGCTTCGGCGCGATCGACGAGCCGACGCTGGTACGCATGAAGCCGCGCCTGACCGTGACCAGCAACGACGCTGCAATCGCCGCCGCCAGCGCTGGCCTCGGCATCGCCCGGCTGCTGTCCTATCAGGTGGCTGATGAACTGGCGGACGGGCGCCTGCAGGTGATCTTGGCCGATTACGAGGAGGCGTCCTGGCCGATCCACATCCTGCACCGCGAAAGCAAATACGGCTCGACCAAGGTGCGCACCTTCATCGACATGCTGGCCGAGCACCTGCGCAGCCAGTCGCATCTGGCCTGACTGTTGGCACGCGAAGCGGTCCCAGAGGTATCAACTCAAAATAAAAAGGCTGCCCGGAGGCAGCCTTTTCTAGGTGGCTGGACGATCAGTCCCAGCTCAGCGCACCACCGGTCTGGTACTCGATAACGCGAGTCTCGAAGAAGTTCTTCTCCTTCTTCAAGTCCATGATCTCGCTCATCCAAGGGAACGGGTTGGTGGTCCCAGGATATTCTTCTTTCAGACCGATCTGGGTCAGGCGACGGTTGGCGATGAACTTGAGGTAATCCTCCATCATCGCGGCGTTCATGCCCAGTACGCCGCGTGGCATGGTGTCACGGGCATATTCGATCTCCAGCTGGGTCCCTTGCAGGATCATCTGGGTCGCTTCTTCCTTCATCGCGGCATCCCACAGGTGCGGGTTTTCGATCTTGATCTGGTTGATCACGTCGATGCCGAAGTTCAGGTGCATGGATTCGTCACGCAGGATGTACTGGAATTGCTCGGCGACGCCGGTCATCTTGTTGCGGCGGCCCATGGAGAGGATCTGGGTGAAGCCGCAGTAGAAGAAGATGCCTTCCAGGACGCAGTAGTAGGCGATCAGGTTGCGCAGCAGCTCTTTGTCGGTCTCGACGGTGCCGGTGTTGAACTCGGGGTCGGAGATGGCGCGGGTGTACTTCAAGCCCCAGGCTGCCTTTTTAGCGACCGATGGGATCTCGTGGTACATGTTGAAGATCTCGCCTTCATCCATGCCCAGCGACTCGATGCAGTACTGGTAGGCGTGGGTGTGGATCGCCTCTTCGAAGGCCTGACGCAGGATGTACTGGCGGCACTCGGGGTTGGTGATCAGGCGGTACACGGCCAGGGCCAGGTTGTTGGCCACCAGGGAGTCGGCGGTGGAGAAGAAGCCGAGGTTGCGCATGACGATGCGGCGCTCGTCTTCGGTCAGGCCGTCCATGCTCTTCCACAGGGCGATGTCGGCGGTCATGTTGACCTCTTGCGGCATCCAGTGGTTGGCGCAGCCGTCGAGGTACTTCTGCCAGGCCCAGTCGTACTTGAACGGAACCAGCTGGTTGAGGTCGGCGCGGCAGTTGATCATGCGCTTTTCGTCAACGCGCACGCGGGCGGAGGAGCCTTCGAGTTCGGCCAGGCCTTCGGCGATGTCGAGTTCGTTCAAGGCGGCCTTGGCGCGCTTGACGGCGTCGGAGTCGTCGGCGGTCGCTGCGCGGGCTTCCTGGGCGGCGGCGTCACCGGCGCTGTCGAGTTTGTCGAGGGTGGCGGCGGCGTTGGCCTGTGCGGGGGTGGCGCCTTTGGCGGCGACTTCACCGTCTTCCTTGTCGAATTCGTCCCAGCTCAGCATGGTCCTGGCTCCTGCTAGAGGGTTGCGCGGGGCAACCGATTGGATTTTAAAAGGTGACGCCTGCAAGGCCCCAAGGGCGATACGGCAGGCAGTGAGCGCGCGCGCTCGTCACGTTTGAAGGTGTCGGATCAGCGCCTGTCCATGCCTCGCAGGAGGGGCCAGGACGCCTGAATACAGTGTGGCAACGATAAAACGTGCGGGCTGGCCAAGCGGTTGGGTACGGCTTGTGTCACGCAGTCGATCATTGGCTAAACCCTTTTTCGAGGGGGGCGAAGTATAACGGAATTCGCTACCGATCGGAGCGACGCTGGGCCGGTCTGCTGTAATTTTTCGACCGGTATCAGGCGCGTCCGTTCACGAATCACGCGTCGTTTCCACGGGGAAGGAGTTTAGCGGAAAAATCGCAGATGTGGTGTTTGATTTTTTGATCTAACACAAAATATTGTGTTTTTGAGGTGGGGTTTTCAGCGTCGAAAAACCGCACCCGGAGGGCCTTGGCCTTCCGGGCGGGTCTTAGCGGCAGCGGTTGCGCAGCGTCTGGACGATGTGCGTCCTGGGGTTGTTGCGCGCCTCTTCGACCGTGGTGAAACGGCCGGTTTCGGCATTGCGGCCAATCTTGCGAGTTGCAGGTTTCTTCCGAGCCATCGTGATGTCTTCCGTGTGGGTCAGTGAAGCCCGTGTGCTGGCGTCCAGGGCACGGGGCAGTACTGTTTTATCCCTTCGCGAAAGCGACGTGCAGAGGGCAGAGTCTCTCGATGACGCGGATACAAAAATGCCGCAAGCGGCGCCCTAAGGCGCCTCCCGCGGCATGGGGTGTTACTGGCAGGCTTCGCAGTCTGGCTCGTCGATCGCGCAGGCCTTAGGTACCGGGGCTGGGCCCGCTGCCTGGACCGGGGCGCTGTCGCCGCCGCTGGAAACGGCGTTGAGCTTGCCGGTGTTGATGGTCGACTTCTCGGTGCTGGTGGCGGCCAGGGCACGGAGGTAGTAGGTGGTCTTCAGACCACGGTACCAGGCCATGCGGTAGGTCACGTCCAGCTTCTTGCCCGAGGCGCCGGCGATGTACAGGTTCAGCGACTGGGCCTGGTCGATCCACTTCTGGCGACGGGAGGCGGCGTCGACGATCCACTTGGTCTCGACTTCGAACGCGGTGGCGTACAGGTCCTTGAGCTCTTGCGGAATACGCTCGATCTGCTGCACCGAACCGTCGTAGTACTTCAGGTCATTGATCATGACCGAGTCCCACAGGCCGCGAGCCTTGAGGTCTCGGACCAGGTACGGGTTGATCACGGTGAACTCGCCCGACAGGTTCGATTTGACGTACAGGTTCTGGTAGGTCGGCTCGATCGATTGCGAAACGCCGGTGATGTTGGCGATGGTCGCGGTCGGCGCGATGGCCATGATGTTCGAGTTGCGGATGCCTTTCTTGACGCGCTCGCGAACAGGAGCCCAGTCCAGGGACTCTTCCAGGTTGACGTCGATGTACTTGGCGCCACGGGCCTCGATCAGGATCTGCTGGCTGTCCAGCGGCAGGATGCCCTTGGACCACAGGGAGCCTTCGAAGGTCTGGTACGCGCCGCGCTCGTCGGCCAGGTCACAGGATGCCTGGATGGCGTAGTAGCTGACCGCTTCCATCGACTTGTCGGCGAACTCGACCGCAGCGTCCGAGCCGTACGGGATGTGCTGCAGGTACAGCGCGTCCTGGAAGCCCATGATGCCCAGGCCGACCGGACGGTGCTTGAAGTTCGAGTTCTGAGCCTGGGGCACCGAGTAGTAGTTAATGTCGATCACGTTGTCGAGCATGCGCACGGCAGTCTTGACGGTACGCGCCAGTTTCGTGGTGTCCAGCTTGCCGTCGACGATGTGGTTCGGCAGGTTGATCGAACCCAGGTTGCACACGGCGATTTCATCGGCGTTGGTGTTCAGGGTGATTTCGGTGCACAGGTTCGAGCTGTGCACCACGCCCACGTGCTGCTGCGGCGAACGCAGGTTGCACGGGTCCTTGAAGGTCAGCCATGGGTGGCCGGTCTCGAACAGCATCGACAGCATCTTGCGCCACAGGTCTTTGGCCTGGACGGTCTTGAACACCTTGATCTTGTTGTACTCGGTCAGGGCTTCGTAGTACTCGTAGCGCTCTTCGAAGGCCTTGCCGGTCAGGTCGTGCAGATCAGGCACTTCCGAAGGCGAGAACAGGGTCCACTTGCCGTCGTCGAAGACGCGCTTCATGAACAGGTCCGGGATCCAGTTGGCGGTGTTCATGTCGTGGGTGCGACGACGGTCGTCACCGGTGTTCTTGCGCAGCTCGAGGAATTCCTCGATGTCCAGGTGCCAGGTTTCCAGGTAGGCGCAGACCGCGCCCTTGCGCTTGCCGCCCTGGTTGACCGCGACGGCGGTGTCGTTGACGACTTTCAGGAACGGCACGACGCCTTGCGACTTGCCGTTGGTGCCCTTGATGTACGAACCCAGGGCACGTACCGGAGTCCAGTCGTTGCCCAGGCCACCCGCAAACTTCGACAGCATGGCGTTGTCGTGGATGGCTTTGTAGATGCCCGACAGGTCATCCGGCACGGTGGTCAGGTAGCAGCTCGACAGCTGCGGACGCAGGGTACCGGCGTTGAACAGGGTCGGGGTCGAAGCCATGTAATCGAACGAGGAGAGCAGGTTGTAGAACTCGATCGCACGGGCTTCTTTGTCTTTTTCCTGCAGCGCCAGGCCCATGGCCACGCGCATGAAGAACACCTGTGGCAGCTCGAAACGTACGCCATCCTTGTGGATGAAGTAGCGGTCGTACAGGGTCTGCAGGCCCAGGTAGGTGAACTGTTGGTCACGCTCGTGCTCGATGGCCTTGCCCAGACGCTCCAGGTCGTAGCCTTTGAGGGCAGGGTCGAGCAGCTCGAACTCGACGCCTTTCTCGACGTAGGCCGGCAGGGCCTTGGCGTACAGGTCGGCCATTTCGTGGTGGGTGGCGCTGTCGGCCACGCCCAGGAAGCCCAGGGCCTCGGCACGCAGGGTGTCCATCAGCAGACGGGCGGTGACGAAGGAGTAGTTCGGCTCGCGCTCGACCAGGGTACGGGCGGTCATAACCAGGGCGGTGTTGACGTCCTTGATGGCCACGCCGTCGTACAGGTTCTTCAGGGTGTCGCGCTGGATCAGCTCGCCATCGACTTCGGCCAGGCCTTCGCAGGCTTCGCTGATGATGGTGTTCAGGCGCGCCATGTCCAGCGGCGCCAGGCTGCCGTCGGCCAGGGTGATGCGGATGCTTGGGTGCGGCTCGACCACGGATTCGGTGTTGGCGCGGGTGGCACGCTCCTTGGCGCGCTGTTCGCGGTAGATCACATAGTCACGGGCGACTTTTTGCTCGCCGGCGCGCATCAGGGCCAGTTCGACCTGGTCCTGGATTTCCTCGATGTGAATGGTGCCACCCGATGGCATGCGACGTTTGAAGGTCGCGGTGACCTGCTCGGTCAGGCGAGCGACGGTGTCGTGGATGCGCGACGAGGCAGCGGCAGTGCCGCCTTCAACTGCGAGGAACGCCTTGGTGATGGCCACGGTGATCTTGTCGTCGGTGTAGGGAACGACAGTACCGTTACGCTTGATCACGCGCAGTTGACCGGGTGCGGTCGCGGCCAGATCCTGGTTCGAATCGGCGGCCTGCGGCACCTTGGCCTGCGGGTTCTCGCGAGTTGTGTCGGTTTGCATGGGTGGGTGTCTCCACAGTTTCTATATTGTTCAGGCGCCTTTGGGGCGCCCACCGTTCCATCCACTAGCCTGATGGCCACGAGCGGGGACGCGCATGCACGCGCATCCGCCCGCTCGGGCGTACCGACTTCGGGACAGACTCAGGAATAAGGGGCAATAACCTGCCGCTCCCTGGCCGAAGTCAAAGGTTTTGGGCTGAGCCCAAAAACTGTTGCTGATGAGTGCCAGGCCTGGCCTGCAACACCCATGCCCGAACAAGACCCTGGACGGGCTTGCCTCGGTCGCCTCCGCAGGAGCGGTTTGGCTGTTGGAATCACGTTAAGTTCAGCCAGACAAATCGCTTGAACTTCTCTGTTGACTTGTGTTTGTGATTTTGCTCGAACCCCAATATCTAGTGGTTCGCTGCGATGGGGATACAAGATAATGCGGTCTCAGGGGCTTTGCAAGGTGAGCGCCTGTGGATAACTTGTGCGTACTTTGTGTGTGATCCGTGGGTATTCGCTGTAGGCCTTGTCCTAGCTGGCCTTCACTTTTTTTCTGCGTTCCCATGCCCTGTCGCTGATTTTTTCGGGCGCGAACCCTATCACAAAAATCGCCCCGGTCGAGGGCCTGCGACAGGCGACTTGGCGTGGTTGGCAGGGGGCGAGGGTGGGACGTAGTATCCAGGGGCAATGTTGCCTTTTGGTGACCGGTGGCTGACGGGCCCGATGCCATCGCCGGTTGTACACTGCAACGCCAGCAGGCGGCTCCAGAACAAGAATAATCAGTGAAGGCGGACCATGGACCAGCCCAACAACCGGATATTGATCGTCGAGGACGACCAGCGACTGGCGGAACTCACCGCCGAATACCTGCAGGCCAACGGCTACGAGGTGGCAGTGGAGGGCGATGGCGGCCGGGCGGCGCGGCGTATCATCGACAGCCAGCCGGACCTGGTGGTCCTCGACCTGATGCTGCCCGGCGAAGATGGCCTGAGCATCTGTCGGCGCGTCCGTGGCCAGTATGCCGGCCCCATCCTCATGCTCACCGCTCGCAGCGATGAACTCGATCAGGTCCAGGGCCTGGACATGGGCGCCGACGACTATGTGTGCAAACCGGTGCGTCCACGCTTGCTGCTGGCGCGCATTACCGCCTTGCTGCGGCGCAGCGAAGCCCCGCAGAGCAAGCGTCAGGCGCTGCAGTTCGGTGCATTGCGCATCGACAACCGCGTGCGCGAGGCCTGGTTGGGCGAGCAGGCGATCGAACTGACCGGCGCCGAGTTCGACCTGCTCTGGCTGTTGAGCAGCAATGCCGGGCGGGTGTTGTCCCGCGAGGAGATCTTCACCTCTCTGCGTGGCGTGGGCTACGACGGCCAGGACCGCTCCATCGATGTGCGTATTTCCAAGATCCGCCCCAAAATCGGCGACGACCCGATCCACCCGCGTCTGATCAAGACCCTGCGTAGCAAGGGCTACCTGTTCGTCGGCGAGGCCGCTCAGGCAGCGGCCCCATGAATTCGATCTTCCTGCGCATCTACGGCGGCATGCTCGCCGTGCTGGTGCTGGTGGCAGTGCTTGGGGTGCTCAGCCTGCATCTGGTCAACCAGGTGCGCGCTGAACGGCACCGCGAGGGGCTGGCCCAAGGCACCTTCAGCCTCATGGCGGATAACCTGGCCCTGCAAGATCCGGTCGAGCGCAAGCGCTCGCTGTTGATCTGGGAGCGCTTGCTCGGCGTGCCGCTGGATTTGCAGCCGTCCTCGGCCTTCACCCTGGATGGTGGACAGCGCACGCGCTTGCGTCGGGGCCTGGTGGTGGTGGAAAAGACCGGCCCGCATGCCGTGCGCGTTTTGCGCCAGGTCGGCGATGAAGACCAGCTGTTGGTGGCCCAGGTCAAGCAGGTCAGCGAACAGTTGGCTCGCGCCACGCTCTATCTGCTGGCCGATGAGCTGGTGCGCTACCCGGTCACCGAACAGCAGCGACGCCTGGCCGAGATCAGCAAGAGCAAGGGCTTTGGCTTCGAGATCGCCCTGCAGCGCCTGGAGCGGGCAGGCCTGGACGACGACCAGCGGCGTCGGGTGGAGGAGGGCGACACGGTGATGGCGTTGGGCAAAGACGGCGATTCGGTGCGGGTGTTCTCCGGATTGACCGGTTCGCCCTGGGTGCTGGAGATCGGACCGTTGCATCAGCTCAACCCGTATCCGCCGCAGTTGCTGGTCCTCATCGCCTTCCTTGGTTTGTGCCTGATCGGCCTGGTGGTCTACCTACTGGTGCGTCAGTTGGAGCGACGCCTGTCGGGGCTGGAAGTCGCGGCCACGCGCATTGCCCAGGGCAGCCTGGAGACCCGCGTGCCCGAGGGGGACGCCGACTCGGTGGGGCGCCTGGCGGCAGCCTTCAATGGCATGGCCGAGCACCTGCAGCGCTCCTTGACCATGCAGCGCGAGCTGGTGCGGGCGGTGTCCCATGAATTGCGCACGCCGGTGGCGCGCCTGCGCTTTGGCCTGGAAATGATCGAAAGCGCTAGCACCGAGCAGGCCAGGGCCAAGCACCTGGCCGGCATGGACAGCGACATCCAGGATCTGGACAAACTGGTGGACGAGATGCTGACCTACGCCCGCCTGGAGCAGGGCACACCGGCCTTGAAATTCCAGGCGGTGGACCTCGACGCCCTGCTCGAGCGCGTGATCCAGGAGCTGTCGCCGTTGCGGGTCGAGGTCAAGGTGGTACGCGGCGACTGCCAGGGTGCGGATGCGACAGGCGCCTGGGTCGATGCCGAACCCCGCTACCTGCACCGGGCGCTGCAGAACCTGGTGGGCAATGCCATGCGGCACGCCGAATCCCAGGTCAGGTTGAGCTATCAATTGGGCCTGGAGCGCTGCCGCATCGATGTGGAAGACGATGGGCCCGGAATTCCCGAAGGGGTCTGGGATCGCATCTTCACCCCTTTCACCCGCCTCGACGACAGCCGTACCCGCGCCTCCGGCGGGCATGGCCTGGGGTTGTCGATCGTGCGCCGGATCATCTACTGGCACGGGGGGCGGGCAATGGTCGGGCGCAGCGAAGCGTTGGGCGGGGCCTGCTTCAGCCTGATCTGGCCGAGCCACCGGGCGCAGGTCTAGGGGTTACACGCTGATCAGGCTGAGCAGGTAGCCGTCCTGGACGCAGAACTGGCCCTCCAGCTCGCGGCCAGCCTGCCAGTCGGCTGACAGGTCGGTGAGCAGGCGCAGGCGGGCATAACCCTCGACAGACCATTCCAGCAGCTCGGCGTGTTCGAAGTAGAAGCGCTGCCGGGTCAAGGGGTAGAGCGCCTTGAACAGGCTTTCCTTGAGTGAGAACGTCAAAGTCACGCCCAGGCCGAGCTGGCTGTAGTCCAAGCGCTGGAGCTCGGCGGGGGTGAGGATCTCGCCAGCCAGGCGTTCGGCGCGTTCGTCGTTCAGCAAGGATTCCTGGTCCAGGCCCAGGCCACCGCTGTCGCCGTCGGCGGCAACCACAGCGGCGGCCCAGCCTTTGCCATGGGTGATCGAGCCGTGAATGCCGGCCGGCCAGATCGGCGAACGGTCCTCATGGGTGGCGGGCACGTAGTCGCGTCCATCCAGGGCATGCAGCGCCGCACGTGCGCAGACCCGGCCTGCCAGGTACTCGGCCTGGCGCTTGGCCACCGAGCGCTGCAGGCTGGCGCTTTGTTCGATGCCAGCGCGCTGGAAGTCGTCCGCCGCCAGGCGCGCGGGGTCGAAGGTGCAACTGACTAGCACCGCGCCGGGAACCGGGCGGGGCAGGGGCCAGTGGTGCTTGAGGGGGGAGCAGCAGGTGGGGTGTCTGGTCATGGTGAGTATTGTGCCAGTGGCGCCCTGATGCGCAAACCAGGCGAGTGCCGCACCCTCGACTGCCACCCCGACAGTCTTCAGTCGAAGGATTTCTTGAGGAAGGCCTGCATGTCCGCCCACGAGCGGTCATCCGCCTCTTTGTTGTAGCCAATGTCCGGCCCGCCATGGTCGCCGTGGCTCAAGCGGTCGGCATCGGGGTTGGTGAATCCATGCTTGGCTCCGGCAATGGAGACGAATGTCATGTCGGCGCCGGCGTTTTGCATTTCCTGCTTGAACGCCGCCACTTGCGCTGGCGGGATCATGCTGTCGGCCTCGCCGTGCTCTACCAGGATTTTCGCCCTGATCACACCCGGCTTGGCTGGCGTCTGAGTGGCCAGTGGGCCATGGAAGCTCACCACGGCGTCGAGTTTCTCGCCTCGGCGCGCGGCATCGAGCACTACCTTGCCGCCGAAGCAGTAACCCACCGCCGCCAACTGATGTTTGTTGGTGTTGGGCTGGATTTTCAGCAGCTCAAGCCCCGCATCGAAGCGCCGTGCAGCAGCCTTGGGGTCCTTCGTCGCCGCCGCCATGAACGCTTGGGCGTCCTTCGGATGTTCGGTGTGCTTGCCATCGCCATACATGTCGATGGCCAGGGCGTTGTAACCCAGCGCCGCCAGGTCCCGGGCCCGGCGCTTGGCATAGTCGTTCAGCCCCCACCATTCATGCACCACGATAATGCCGGGGCGCTTGCCCTCGACCGCATCGTCGTAGGCGTAATAGCCCACCAAGCGCTGGCCATCGGCGTCCTGATAGGGAATTTCGCGGGTCTGCACCGCCGCTTGGGCGACGGCAACGCTGCACAACAGGGCCAGGGCAAGCAGGGAACGCATGGTCGGTACTCCTTGGGCAAAGGGTGCGATTCGTTCAGCCGGGGTTCAGGCAGGGTTCAGCCGCGGTTCAGGGCTCACTCCCTACTCTAGCCACCAGACACAGACATCGCATCCAACTGGAGTATCCCACCATGAAAACACTCAATACCTTGATGGTCGCCATGGCCGTATGTGCCGCCAGTCTCACCGCCCAGGCCGCCGATGACACCTTCGCAAGCCTCACCTATGGCCAGACCAGCGACAAGGTCCGTAAGTCCGGCCTGCTGCAACGCAACACCGATCACCTGAACGCCGACGGCATCATCGGCAAGGACGGCACCTGGGGCGTGCGCGTGGGCAAGATCAATGACGATGCCCGCTATTACCTGACCTACGACAATGTCTCGGGCGATCACAGTGGCATCAAGCTACGCCAGGAAAACCTGCTTGGCAGCTACGATGCGTTCTTGCCGGTGGGCGACACCACCAAGTTGTTCGGTGGCGGCAGCCTGGGCTTGACCAAACTGTCCCAGGAATCCTCCGGTTACAGCCGTGACACCGATGTGGGTTATGCCGTAGGCCTGCAGGCCGGCGTGCTGCAGCAGATCACCAACAACGCCTCGGTGGAGCTGGGCTACCGTTACCTGCGCAGCAACGCCAGCACCGAACTGGCCGAACATGGCGGTCCCAAGGCAGGCACCCTGCGTCTGACCAGCAGCGCCCAGACCTACCTGTCGGCCAACTACACCTTCTGACCCAGAAGAGGGGCCAGGGCAACGCTGGTATGCTGCACCGGTCCCTCCGCGACCAAGCCCGCTCCTGCCGCCAGGTCGTGCAGAAGCGGGCTTGACCGGCACGGGAGGCGGATACAGGTATGAATCAAGGAGAGTGACATGAAACTGCTGGTGGTCGAGGACGAGGCGCTGCTACGCCACCACCTGTACACGCGCCTGGGCGAGAGCGGGCATGTGGTCGAGGCGGTGGCCGATGCCGAAGAGGCGCTCTACCAGGCCGAGCAATACAACCACGATTTGGCCGTGGTCGACCTTGGGCTGCCGGGCATGAGCGGCCTGGACCTGATCCGCCAGTTGCGCAGTCAGGGCAAGACCTTCCCGATCCTGATCCTCACCGCCCGCGGCAACTGGCAGGACAAGGTCGAAGGCCTGGCCGCCGGGGCCGACGACTATGTGGTCAAGCCGTTCCAGTTCGAAGAGCTGGAGGCGCGCCTGAATGCCTTGCTGCGCCGCTCCAGCGGTTTCACCCAGTCGACCATCGCGGCAGGGCCCCTGGTGCTGGACCTCAATCGCAAGCAGGCGACCTTGGACGAGCAACCGCTTGCCCTGACCGCCTATGAATACCGCATCCTCGAATACCTCATGCGCCATCACCAGCAAGTGGTGGCCAAGGATCGTCTTATGGAGCAGCTCTACCCCGATGACGAGGAGCGCGATCCGAATGTCATCGAGGTACTGGTCGGACGTCTACGGCGCAAGCTCGAGGGCGACCGTGGTTTCAAACCGATCGACACGGTGCGTGGCCTGGGCTACCTGTTCACCGAGCGCTGCCGATGATCCGCTCCCTGCGTGTGCGCCTGATGCTGGCGGCGGCGCTGTTGGCGTTGTTGTTCATGCTGGCGCTGCTGCCGGCCCTGCAAAAGACCTTCAGCCTGGCGTTGCAGGAGTCGATCGAACAGCGCCTGGCCTCGGATGTGACCACCTTGATTTCCGCCGCGCGGATCGAGCAGGGGCGGCTGCAGATGCCCGAGCAGTTGCCCGACGAACGCTACAACCTGCCCTACACCGGCCTGCTCGGCTACATCTTCGATCGCCAGGGCGCTCTGGTGTGGCGTTCGCGCGCCACCAACGGGCAGAACATCAACTACCGCCCCCGATATGACGGGCGCGGCAATGAGTTTGCCCGGATTCACCAGGATGACGGCGAGGAATTCTTCGTCTACGACGTGGAGGTCAAGCTGCTCGGGGGCAAGAGTGCCGCATTCAGTATCGTGGCGCTGCAGCCGGTGCGTGAGTACCAGCACACCCTCGATGGCCTGCGTGAAAAGCTCTACTTGGGTTTCGGGGCCGCCCTGCTGGCGCTGATGGTGCTGTTATGGGCCGGCCTGACCTGGGGACTTCGTTCGTTGCGCAGGCTGAGCCTGGAGCTTGACGAAGTGGAAGCGGGGGCGCGTGATGGCCTGAGCGGCGAGCACCCGCGTGAACTGCTGCGCCTGACCGGTTCGCTCAACCGCCTGCTGCGTAGCGAGCGTGAGCAGCGCCAGCGCTACCGCGATTCGCTCGATGACCTGGCGCACAGCCTCAAGACGCCCCTTGCGGTGCTGCAAGGCGTCGGTGAAAGCCTCGGCCAGGGTGACAGCGAACGCGAGCAGGCGCGGGTGCTGCAAAGCCAGATCGAACGCATGAGCCAGCAGATCGACTACCAACTGCAGCGCGCCAGCCTGCGCAAGAGCGGTCTGGTCCGCCATCGGGTGCAACTGCGACCGGTGCTCGACAGCCTGTGCAACACGCTGGACAAGGTCTACCGCGACAAGCGCGTGGCCGTCAGCCTCGACATGCCCCCGGATGCCTGGGTGCCGATGGAGCAAGGGGCAGCGCTGGAGCTGTTCGGCAACCTGCTGGAGAACGCTTATCGGCTGAGCCTAGGCCAGGTGCGTGTGAGCTTGCAGGAAGCGCCTGGGCAGTTGGTGCTATGCGTCGAAGACGATGGCCCTGGCGTACCGGGCAGTCAGCGTGAGCGCATTCTCAAACGGGGCGAACGGCTCGATCGGCAGCATCCGGGGCAGGGCATCGGCCTGGCGGTGGTCAAGGACATCATCGACAGCTATGACGCCGAGCTGAGCCTGGATGATTCGACACTAGGAGGCGCGGCGTTCCGGATCGTGTTCCATCTGGAGTGAAACCCATTGGGGTCGCTGCCCGGTCCATCGCACGCTCCGTTAGCTCACCTCTGGGGCGCGCAGATCCTGGGGGGCGGGTTTACCCGCGAAGCTAACGCCAAAGGGCGGGCCACGCGTACGTTTTCCCTCCCTGGGCGGATTCCCGCCAACAGCCTCGTTCCAATCCCGCCAACGGGCGGAAATCCGCCAACCTCAACCTACGCGACTGCCCCGCCATGGGGCGCCGAAAGCCCCGTAATACGGGGTCTGCACTGATTACGAGCATTTTGGCATCGGCCTTGCTATCGACCTGGCAGAGGCCTGTCACAAGGCAGCTCGAACACAACGACAAATCCCTCCAAGTGCAGGAGGGTTCGCGCTTTAGGTGCCCCACCGCCCTGGGAAGGGTGGGCTCGGCACACTTGAGGAAAAACTAGCCATGACGACACGTCAGCCGTTGTACAAATCCCTGTATGTCCAGGTGTTGGTCGCCATCACCATCGGTATCCTGCTCGGTCACTACTACCCGGAAACCGGCGTAGCCCTCAAACCCCTGGGCGACGGATTCGTCAAACTGATCAAGATGGTCATCGCCCCGATCATCTTCTGCACCGTCGTCAGCGGCATCGCTGGCATGCAGAGCATGAAGTCGGTCGGCAAGACCGGCGGCTATGCGCTGCTGTACTTCGAGATCGTTTCCACCATCGCCTTGATCATCGGCCTGGTCGTGGTCAATGTGGTCCAGCCCGGTGCCGGCATGCATGTCGACGTCAGCACCCTGAACGCCAGCAGCGTCGCCGCCTACGCCGCCGCGGGCGCGCAGCAGACCACCGTGGGCTTCCTGCTCAACATCATCCCCAACACCGTGGTAGGCGCCTTCGCTAATGGCGACATCCTTCAGGTGCTGATGTTCTCCGTGCTGTTCGGCTTCGCCCTGCACCGCCTGGGCAGCTACGGCAAGCCGGTGCTGGACCTGATCGACCGCTTCGCCCATGTCATGTTCAACATCATCAATATGATCATGAAGCTGGCCCCGGTCGGTGCCTTCGGCGCCATGGCCTTCACCATCGGCCAGTACGGTGTGGGCTCGCTGGTGCAACTGAGCTACCTGATGATCTGCTTCTACGTCACTTGCCTGCTGTTCATCCTGGTGGTGCTGGGCGGTATCTGCCGGTTCCATGGCTTCAGTGTACTCAAGCTGATCCGCTACATTCGTGAAGAGCTGATGATCGTGCTCGGCACCTCCTCCTCGGAATCGGCCCTGCCACGCATGCTGGCCAAGATGGAGCGCCTGGGTGCCAAGAAGTCGGTGGTCGGCCTGGTGATCCCTACCGGCTACTCATTCAACCTGGATGGCACCTCGATCTACCTGACCATGGCTGCAGTGTTCATCGCCCAGGCTACTGACACCACCATGGACATCACCCACCAGATCACCCTGCTGCTGGTGCTGCTGATCGCCTCCAAGGGTGCAGCAGGCGTCACCGGTTCCGGCTTCATCGTGCTGGCCGCGACCCTGTCCGCCGTGGGTCACCTGCCGGTGGCAGGCCTGGCGCTGATCCTGGGTATCGACCGCTTCATGTCCGAGGCGCGTGCGCTGACCAACCTGATCGGCAACGCCGTGGCCACGGTAGTCGTGGCCAAGTGGGTCAACGAGCTGGACACCGACACGCTGCAGGCCGAGCTGGCCTCCGGTGGTTCACCGCTGGTCGACCCTCGTCCGGTCGATGACCTGGGCGTGGCCGAAGGCCCGGCGCGTTGATTGCGTTGTGAAATCGAAGAAGGCGACCCTCGGGTCGCCTTCTTTATTTGAAATGCCTGCCGGCCTGTTTGCAGGTAAACCCGCTTGCACAGGTTTGGCGCAAGCCTTGTGGGGGCGGGTTTAGCCGCGAATGCTGTTTGTCATTCGACGCGGGTCTCGCCGCTGTAAACCAGGATCTCACGACACCGCCTGCACAGGTAGCGTCGCCCCTGGCGCACCAGCTTGTGCCGCTGGGCGGTAAACGGGAAGTCACTTTCCGGGCAGGGGCAGCGATAGATATAGCGGGTGGCCACGCGCCGCTGCACTTCATAGTTATGGCAACGGTTCGGTGGCAGTTCGTACACGCCCCGCATGATCAGTTGCCATTCCTCGCCATGGGCCTGGATCTTGTCGCCGAATAACTGATGCGCCACCAAGTGCGCGACTTCGTGGGCGACGGTCTGGCGCAGGAAGTCTTCCTGATTTTCTCGGTACAGCTGCAGGTTGAAGCGCAGCAGGTTTTCGTGCAGATGAGCGACGCCGGCTTTCTGGCCGCGCAGCTTGAAGCTGACTTGCGGACGAGGGAAGGTGCGTTTGAAGAAGAATTCAGCTTGCTGGTAACAGGTTTCGACGCGTTGTTTGAGCAGCTCGGGCATGGCGGGGTGGTTCTCCTGAGCGGGCAATTATGCCGCAAGCGCCAGGTGCCTGCCGGGCCATCTGTCAGCACACAGCCAGAGGCCGCCTTGCGGCGGCCTCGGGGTGACGCTCCTATGTTGCGTTGGATCTAGTTGGTATAGACAGGCCCCACACCCAGCCCCCAGATGATCACCGTGGAGGCCATGATAGCCACCAGCACCACCAGGCCTACCGCCAGCACGGAGCTGGAGAACAGGAAGCCTTCGTCGGTGGGGATGTTCATGAAGGTCGGCAGGCCGACATAGAGCAGGTAGACCGTGTAGCAAATGGCCGCCGTGCCCACCAGCATGCCAAGCCAGAGGTGCGGGTAGAGCGCCGCCAGGCCGCCGATGAACAGCGGGGTGGCGGTGTAGGTGGCAAACGCCACGCATTGCGCCATGGATGGGGTGGCATCGTAGGTGCGGGCCATCCAGTGGATGAAGGCCCCCATGACCGCGACCCCGGCGAGCATCGCCAGGTAGGACATGATGCTCATCCATAGTGCGCTTTCCATCGTCAGCATCACCGCCGGTCGATCACCGATGACCCAGCCGACCTGGGTGGTGCCGATGAACGCCGACACAGCCGGGATCGCGGCGAGTATCAGCGTGTGGGTCAGGTACATGTGGCTGATGCTTTCGTCCTCGCCACGAATCTCCTTCCACTCCTGGTCAGGGTGGGTAAACAGCCCCAGAACGTGATGGATCATGCCGGTCACTCCTATCGTCGTTGTCAAACGCCCCCCAAGTGGAGCGCTTGCGGCCCGAGGCCTGGACACCGATGCAAGCGGTCGTGTGGCCTTATCTCGCAGTATAGGAAGCCGTTACCTACATAAACCTGGGTTTTTAGAGCAAATTGCGCTGTCAGATGCGCGCTTGATTCTTTATCGGAATGGCCTACGCCCCCGCTCGGTTTGTGCGTAAAATAGCCCGCTTTTGTCACACCTCGCGGATCCAAGCGCTATGGGCACCCTCTCGGTCAACCAGAACAAACTGCAAAAACGCCTGCGTCGCCTCGCTGGCGAAGCCATCACCGACTACAACATGATCGAGGATGGCGACAAGGTCATGGTCTGCCTGTCCGGCGGCAAGGACAGTTACACCATGCTCGACGTTCTGTTGCACCTGCAGAAGGTGGCGCCGATCAAGTTCGAGATCGTCGCTGTGAACATGGACCAGAAGCAGCCAGGCTTCCCTGAGCACGTGCTGCCGGCCTATCTCAAGGAGCTGGGCGTCGAGTACCACATCGTCGAGAAGGACACCTACTCGGTGGTCAAGGAGCTGGTCCCGGAAGGCAAGACCACCTGCTCGCTGTGTTCGCGTCTGCGCCGCGGCACGCTGTACACCTTCGCCGACGAGATCGGTGCGACCAAGATGGCCCTCGGGCACCATCGCGACGACATCGTCGAGACCTTCTTCCTCAACATGTTCTTCAACGGCTCGCTCAAGGGCATGCCGCCGAAGCTGCGCGCCGACGACGGTCGCAACGTGGTGATCCGCCCGCTGGCCTACTGCAGCGAGAAGGACATCCAGGCCTACTCGGACATGAAGGGCTTCCCGATCATCCCTTGCAACCTGTGCGGCTCTCAGGAAAACCTGCAGCGCCAGGTGGTCAAGGACATGCTGGTGGAATGGGAACGCAAGCACCCGGGCCGCACCGAGAGCATCTTCCGCGCTCTGCAGAACGTCGCGCCATCGCAGCTGGCCGATCGCAACCTGTTCGATTTCACCAGCCTCAAGATCGACGAAAGCGCCACTCCGCGTTTTCTCGATGTACTGAACATCTGACCCATGCGCGACTACCAGTGGCTGCATGAGTACTGCCTGAACCGCTTCGGCTCGGCACAGGCCCTGGAGGCCTTCCTGCCGCAGCCGCGCACGCCAGCGCAATTGCGTGACATCAGCGATGACCGCTACCTGTCGACGCTGGCCCTGCGGGTGTTCCGTGCAGGGCTCAAGCACAGCTTGGTGGACGCCAAGTGGCCGGCCTTCGAGCAGGTGTTCTTCGGCTTCGATCCGGAAAAGGTCGTGCTGATGGGCGCCGAGCACCTTGAGCGGTTGATGCAGGACGAGCGGATCATTCGCCATTTGGGCAAGCTTAAGAGCGTGCCACGCAATGCGCAGATGATTCTCGACGTGGCGAAGGAGCAGGGCAGTTTCGGCGCGTTCATCGCCGATTGGCCGGTGACCGACATCGTCGGGCTATGGAAGTACCTGGCCAAGCATGGCAATCAGTTGGGCGGGTTGTCGGCGCCGCGCTTCCTGCGCATGGTCGGCAAGGACACGTTCATTCCCACCGATGACATGAGCGCAGCCCTCATCGCCCAAGGCGTGATCGACAAGCAGCCGACCAGCCAGCGCGATTTGGCGCTGGTGCAACAGGCGTTCAATCAGTGGCATGAGCAGAGTGGGCGACCGTTGTGCCAGCTGTCGGTGATGCTGGCGCATACCGTCAATCATTGAGAGGTGCGACGCGTGCTTCGCGGGTAAACCCGCTGCCACAGGGGCGGTGCAGTACTTGTGGCAGCGGGGTTACCCGCGAAAAGGCCGTCGCTTCTACTGCCCTTCACCGGCCACACGCCGCTCATGCTGGAACTTCCAGCGCACATACAGCAGGGCACTGACGAACAGCCCCAGGCTCACCAGCACCTCCATCCAGCCGAACACCGCCCGTGCCGGGTCGAACGCCGCCAGCACTCCCTTGATGAAATAGATATTCACCACGAAGCACGTCCAGGCATGGGCCCGGGCGCTGCCCGTCAGCATGCCCGGCACCAGCAGCAACAGAGGGATCAGCTCGATGGCCAGGATCACTTCGACCCGCGCCCCATGCAGGTCCGCGAACCACAGGTTGTTGACCGCCAGCAGGGCGATCAGGCCGAAAAAGCAAGCCAGGCTCAGCGCCCGGGTGACGCGCACCCGTGGAATGAGCCACTCCAGCGCTGGCAATACCTTGGGCTTTCTAGCCACGCTCGCCCCCCAAAGCCTTGGCGGTGCTCGCCAGGCGTTGGCCCAGGGCGCGGCACAGGGCGATTTCGTGCGGGTCGAGTTCGCGCTTGCCATCAGCTCCAGCGTGGTGGCTGGCGCCATAGGGCGTGCCGCCACCACGGGTCTCGAGCAGCGCCGACTCACTGTACGGCAGGCCTAGCACCAGCATGCCGTGGTGCATCAGCGGCAGCATCATCGACAGCAGTGTGGTCTCCTGGCCGCCGTGCAGGCTGGCGGTCGAGGTGAACACGGCCGCTGGCTTGCCGACCAGTTCGCCGCCCAGCCACAAGCTGCTGGTGCCGTCGAGGAAGTACTTGAGCGGCGCGGCCATGTTGCCGAATCGGGTTGGGCTGCCCAGCGCCAGGCCCGCGCAGTGGCGCAGATCGTCGAGGGTGGCGTAGAGCGCGCCGCTGGCCGGGATGTCCGGCGCCACGGCTTCGCATTCGGTGGAGATCGCCGGCACAGTGCGCAGGCGCGCCTCCAGGCCGGCCATCTCGACGCCGCGGGCGATATGCCTGGCCATCTCGCTGGTCGAGCCGTGGCGGCTGTAATAGAGCACTAGAACGTAGGGATCGCTCACGGCAGGATCTCCAGTACTTTCTCCGGCGGACGGCCAATCACCGCCTTGTCACCGGCGACCAGGATCGGACGCTCGATCAGCTTGGGGTGCTGGACCATCGCGTCGATCAGTTGCGCGTCGCTCAGGGCGGGGTTGGCCAGATCCAGGGCCTTGTATTCTTCTTCACCGGTGCGCAGTAGCTGGCGCGGGGCGATGCCCAGCTTGCCGAGCAGGGTTTTCAGGGTGACGGCATCCGGCGGGGTGTCCAGGTAGCGCACGATGGTCGGGGCCAGGCCGCGCGCTTCGAGCAGTTCCAGGGCGCCGCGGGATTTCGAACAGCGCGGGTTATGATAGAGGGTCAGATCAGTCATGACGGGTCGCATCCAGCTGGGTGTGACGGCTATTCTAACCGCAGCGACTGTGTCGTTTGCTTGAAACTTCTAGAAGGATTGACCCATGGCAAGGCGTTTGGCAGCAGTACTGGCCATCACCGCGAGCCTGTTGCTCGGCGGTTGCGGTGCGGACTACGGCGTGGACCAGCACGGCAACACGGTAAAGGCCGAGCAGATCGACGGGCACTGGCTGGTGCTCAACTACTGGGCCGAGTGGTGCGGCCCGTGCCGTACGGAAATTCCCGAGCTCAACGCTGCGGCCAAGCAGTGGGAGGCCCAGGGTATCAAGGTGGTCGGGGTGAACTTCGATGGATTGCAGGGCCAGGATCTCAAGCAGGCAGCCGAAACTCTCGGCATCGCCTTTACCGTCCTCGCCCAGGACCCGGCCGAGCGCTACGAACTGCCGCGCAGCGAGGCGCTGCCGGTGACCTACATCATCGATGACAAAGGCAAGGTGCGTGAGCAACTGATGGGGGAGCAGACCCTCGAAGGGCTGCAAGCGAAGATCAAGGCCCTAAAGGGCGCTTAAGCGCTTCAAGCGGCAAGAAAGAGCGGACCGTGTTGGGCATGCTTTTTCTTGCAGCTTGCAGCTGCTCCTAACCTTCCTCGGGCCAGAAGCGCAGTGGCTTGCCCTCGGCCGGCCAGAAGCGGATCTGCTCGATGGACGAAACGTCCCAGCGCTGCACGGTCTCCAGCGCCTGAAGGAAGCGTTTTTCCTGATCCATCAAGGCAGGGGCGCACAGCTTGCGGGTCTTGCCGATCTTGCCGAAGCTGATGCGGTCGCCCTGCAGGGTGTAGGGCGCGAACCAGTGGTTGCAGCCAGCATTGCCATAAGCACGGCCGTCCTCGCCGAGGATCAGGGTCAGGTGGCTGTAGTCGATCAACGGGCGCTCGCCGATCCACTCCAGCACATAGCTTTGCTCCGGTTGCAATTTCGAAGGCTCCGATGCGCAGCCGAGCAGGCCGACGGCAATCAGTGCACCGGTCAACAGATGCTTCACTGCGCGCTCCCTTGGCAGGCCGGGCACAGGTGCTGGTCGCCACGGCTGGCCCAACCCAGCTCGGCGATGCGGGCGCTGGCCGCGGGCTGGCGGGCCTTGTTGCCGAGCTTGCCGTCGACGGCGAACTCGAAGTCCAGCTCAGCCTGGCAGCTGTTGCACTTGACCTTCCAGTTGAGGATCTCCAGCTCATTGAAGATCGGGCCGCTGGCCACGGCGACCCATTGGCCGCGCGGGTTGATCAGGTGGCGCACGCTCTCCACGGTCAGGCGCATGGAAAGATCCTTGCTGCCTTTGAGGGTCACCAGCAGGACATCGTCCCTCTGGATCGAGCCACCGTTGCCAGTCACCTGATAGCGGCCTGGCACCAGGGCGCGGCATTCGATCAGGGTGTGTTGCGGGTTGAAAAGGGTGTAGCGGAAATCGTGTTCGACCATGGGTCCTCCAAAATTGCCGCGTATCCTAGCATCAACCGTTCACCAGATTCTGCGGATCGCCCGCCGTCCAGCGGATGATGTTGTCCAGGGTGGTCGAGGCGATGGCCGCCAGCGCTTCATGGGTGAGAAACGCCTGGTGTGCGGTGACGATCACGTTGGGGAAGGTCAGCAGCCGGGCGAGCACGTCGTCCTGCAGCGGCAGGTCGGAACGGTCCTCGAAGAACAGCTGCGCCTCCTCTTCATAGACATCCAGCCCCAGGTAGCCGAGCTGGCCACACTTGAGCGCGTCGATCAGGGCCGGCGTGTCGACCAGCGCGCCGCGCCCGGTATTGATCAGCATGGCGCCGGGTTGCAGGGTGGCCAGGCTCTGGGCGTTGATCAGATGGCGGGTGTGCTCGGTCAGCGGGCAGTGCAGGCTGATGATGCGCGCCTGGCTCAGCAGTTCGGGCAATTCCACGTAGCGGGCGCCCAGGGCAAGCAGTTCAGGGTTGGGGTAGGGGTCGTAGGCCAGCAACTGGCAGCCGAAACCGGCCATGATGTGGGCGAAGGCGGCGCCGATCTGGCCGGTGCCGACCACGCCGACCGTCTTGCCGTGCAGGTCGAAGCCGGTCAGGCCATGCAGGGTGAAATCACCTTCGCGGGTGCGGTTGTAGGCCCGGTGCAGGCGTCGGTTGAGCGCCAGGATCAAGGCCACGGCATGCTCGGCCACGGCATGGGGTGAATAGGCCGGTACCCGCACCACCGCCAGCCCCAGGCGCCGGGCGGCGGCCAGATCGACGTGGTTGTAGCCTGCCGAGCGCAAGGCGATCAGACGGGTCCCGCCGGCAGCCAGGCGTTCGAGCACCGTGGCATCGAGTTCATCGTTGATGAACGCGCAGACCACCTCGAAGCCCTGGGCCAGGGCGACGGTGTCCTGGGTCAGCCGCGCCGACTGGTAGTGCAGCTCCAGGCCACTGTCGCGGGCGGCCTGGGTGAAGCTTTCCTGGTCGTAGTGCTGGCTGCTGAACAACAGGACACGCATGGTGTGAATCTCCAGGTTTCGTCATCGCGGCAGTGTAGACAGCCTGCGAAGAAGGGCGTTGATCTTGCTCAGTGGCGTCACTGTTCGGAAAAGTGCAACGCCCCCGATTTTGGGGCCGTCCTGCGGCCCCAGGGCTTTGCGCTCAGGCGCTCAGGCGCTCAGCCGAGCCTGAGCCGCGAGCCGCACAATGGCCCGGTCCAGCTCGTCCAGGGCTTGCGCCGCCTGGGGGCTGTCCTGCTTGAGCAAGGTCTCGCTGCGCTGGCAGGCCGCGCGCAGTTGCGGCACGCCACAGTAGCGTGAGGCGCCGTTGAGGCGATGGACCCGTTCGATCATCGCCGTGCGATCACCCAGCTCGCGGGCGGCGCGGATCGATTCACGGTCGGTCTCAAGAGACGCCAGCAGCATGGCCAGCATGTCCGCGGCCAGGTCCGGCTTGCCGGCGGCCAAGCGCAGGCCTTCCTCGGGGTCGAGCACCTTCAGCTCGTTACTGTCGATGGCCCGTTCGCTGCCGCGCTCCGGCATGGACGGCACCAGGCTCATACCGGTCCATTTCATCACCACTTGGGACAGCTGGCGCTCGCTGATCGGCTTGGTCAGGTAATCGTCCATGCCGCTGTGCAGCAAGGCCCGTTTCTCGTTGGCCATGGCGTGTGCGGTGAGCGCGACGATGGGCAGCGGGCTGCCGCTCTGGCTGGCTTCCCAACGGCGGATCTGCTCGGTGCAGGCGCGTCCGTCCATTCCCGGCATCTGCACATCCATCAGCACCAGGTCGAAAGGCTCGTCCTGCACTGCCTTGACCGCGGCATAGCCGTTGTCCAGCGCCAACACCTCGGCGCCCAGGCCTTCGAGCAGGGTCTGCACCAACAACAGATTGGCTGGGTTGTCGTCCACGCAGAGAATCCTCGGCGCCCGGGTATTGCCGCTGGCGCGCGCGTCGTTGGTCGCTCGGCGCGGTTGCACCAGTTCGAGCAGCAGGCGGCGCAGCTTGCGCGTGCAGGTGGGCTTGGACAGCAACTGGCCATGGGGATTGGGCAGGTAGGGGTGATAGAGCGCCTGCTCGGTAGTCGGGCAAAGCACCACGCACAGGCAGCCCAGGCGTTCCAATTGCTGGTGATAATGGCCCAGTTGCTCCGGCGAGAGCGTGCCCAGGTTGGCCCCCAGCACCGCGAACTCGAAGGGTTGGCCTGCCTGGCTCGCCGCCTGCACGCCTTGCAGCAACTGGTCGAAGGAGGCGAACAGGCTGACGCTCAGGCCGCAATCTTCCAACTGGTGCTCCAGGGCATGGCGCGCCAGTTCGTGGCCATCAACGATGGCGGCGCGGCGCCCGAGCAACGGTTGCAGCGGTTGCTCCTGCGCGTCGTCATGAGCGCGCGGCAGGCTGAGGCTGATCCAGAACTGCGAACCTTCGCCTGGGGTGCTGTCCACGCCTATCTCGCCACCCATCTGCTCGATCAGGCGCTTGGAGATCACCAGGCCCAGGCCGGTACCGCCGGGCTGGCGTGACAACGAGTTATCGGCCTGGCTGAAGGCCTGGAACAAGGTGCGCACATCCTGGGGCGAGAGGCCGATGCCTGTGTCTTGCACGCTGATGCGCAGTTGCACGCTGTCTTCCTGTTCATCCTCGATCATGGCGCGCACGACGATGGTGCCTTCGCGGGTGAACTTGATGGCGTTACTCACCAGATTGGTGAGGATCTGCTTGAGCCGCAGCGGGTCACCGATCAGCGACAGCGGGGTGTCGCGGTAGACCAGGCTAAGCAGCTCCAGCTGCTTGGCGTGAGCCGCGGGGGCGAGGATGGTCAGCGTGTCCTGGATCAGGTCGCGCAGGTTGAACGGAATGCTGTCGAGCACCAGTTTGCCGGCCTCGATCTTGGAGAAGTCGAGGATCTCGTTGATGATCCCCAGCAGGTTGTCGGCGGACTTCTCGATGGTATTGAGGTAGTCGAGCTGGCGCGGGGTCATCTCGCTGCGTTGCAAAAGGTGGGTGAAGCCGAGGATGCCGTTGAGCGGTGTGCGGATCTCGTGGCTCATGTTGGCCAGGAACTCGGACTTGATGCGGCTGGCCTCCAGCGCCTCCTTGCGCGCCATGTCCAGTTCGATGTTCTGGATCTCGATGGTTTCTAGGTTTTGGCGCACGTCTTCGGTGGCCTGGTCGATACTGTGCTGCAGTTCCTCATGGGCATTTTGCAGGGTCTCGGCCATGCGGTTGATGCCCGCCGCCAGTTCATCCAGCTCATGGCTGCCCATCGCCGGCAGGCGCTGTTCCAGGTTGCCTTCCTTGAGTTGGGTGACGGCGTGCTTGATGCGACTGAGCGGATCGTTGATCGTCCGGCTCATGCGCAGGGCGAGCAACACGGTGAGCGACAGGCAGCCGAAGATTAACAACAGGCTGGTGAACAGGTTGCGATAGCCGCGCAGCAAGGTGCCGTCGTGGGACAGTTCGATTTCGACCCAGCCGAGCAGGCGCTCGGCTTCGGCGGGGACCGCCTGGGAGGCCAGGTCACGATGATGGCCGAAGACGGGCATCAAGTAGCGGGTAGCGTCATTGCCGGAGCGTTGCAGTAATTGAGTGCCGGTGCCCCCGGTCGGCGCCTGGTTGAGCATGCTCGGGCCAGCATGGGCCAGGCGCGAGCGGTCGGGGGCCAGGAATGCCACGGCGCGCACATCAGCTTGCTCCAGGGCTTGGGCGGCGATGCGTTCGAGCAGCTCCTGGGCTTGGGCCGGGTTGGCCAGGGAGGGCGCTGCCAACGGCGCGAGCTGCTCGGCGAGCATCTTGCCGCGTTGGAGCAACTGAGTACGCAGCTCGTTTTGCTGTAGCCAGTTGAAATAACTTCCCAGCACCAGGGCCATCAGGCTGGCTGGCAGCAGGGCCAACAGCAGGACCCGGCTTCTGATTCCCAAACGATCGAGCACATTTGTCTCCTGTCATGTGCTTGCCTGCCGTCAGCATAAAGACGGCCCCAGGCGGAACGTTACTCTCCAGGGCCGTCTGATGCACTTCTTTGTAGCTCTTTTTGCGGTTCCCAGCCTTGGCGGCCTGAATCATCAGTTGCGCCTGCGTTGGCCTCAGGTCATCGGCGAGCGCGACCCGGTTGCCTTGGCTGGATGCATGGCCAATAATCATGCAGTTGAGAATTAATGTCAGAAGCCAATGAATCCCGAAGCTATTCACCCGTCTACCATTCTGGCCATCGAGGACGACCCGGTGCTGGGTGCCTACCTGCACGACGAGTTGCAGCGCGACGGCTTCCTGGTGACCTGGTGCCGTAACGGCCTCGAGGGCCTGGAGGCCGCCAGCCGCCAGGCCTTCGATGTGGTGTTGATGGATATCCTGTTGCCCGGCCTCAATGGTCTGGACGCCTTGGCCCGGCTGCGCAAGCACAGCACCACCCCGGTGATTCTGATGTCCGCGCTGGGCGCCGAGTCCGATCGCATCAGCGGTTTCAAGCGCGGCGCCGATGACTACCTGCCCAAGCCCTTCAGCATGGCCGAATTGCGGGTACGCATCGAAGCGATCCTGCGACGGGTGGCGCTGGAGCGCCGGCACCAGGCGCCACGGGAGGTGGTCAGCGGGCAGCTGCGTTTCGACGAAGCGGCTTGCGATGTCTGGCTCGACGGCCGTTCGGCAGGGCTCACACCCAGCGAGTACCGCCTGCTCGAGACGCTGCATCGCAGTCAGGACGAAGTGCTCAGCAAACCCTTCCTTTACCAACAGGTCTTGCAGCGCGGTTATTCCCGCCATGACCGTAGCCTTGACATGCATGTCAGCCAGATACGTCGCAAGCTCAAGGCGCTCGGCTACCACGAACGGCAGATCCGCACTGTCTGGGGCAAGGGCTATACCTTGTGCGCCGGCGAGGCCGAGTGACAGTGCTGGATCGGCATTCGCTGTTCTGGAAGCTGGCCATTCTGCTGGTGGGCTTCTGCCTGTTGATGATTGGCCTGAGCTACACCTGGGGCCGGCACATGGAAACCCGCAACGCCTTCCTCGACGCGCCGGCCCGGGCACAGCTGCTCGGTTATGCTGCCGAAGCCGAGCAGGCCTGGCGCCAAGAAGGCAGGGCAGGCGTGGACCGCTGGCTAGCCGGCATGCACCAGCGCGAGTCCGGCTGGGTGAATGTGCTCGATGCCCAACTGCGCCCTTTGGGCAGCGCCACGCTGTCCACCGATGAAATCCAGCAACTGACACGTCTGCGTGGAGTCGACTGGCCCATGAGCCGGCGCAGCATCACCCAGCCTTGGCTGCGCCTGCCGTTTCCAGAGGCGCCGGAGCAGGGCATGTTGGTGATCGAGTTGCCGCAGCGGCTGAATCCCGGGCGGTACCTGCTGTTCTGGCAGATCCTGACCAACGGCGTGATTCCTGGCCTGTTCACCTTGTTGTTGTGTGTCGGTCTGTACCGGATGCTGATCGTGCCGCTGAATCAGTTGCGCGAGCAGGCCAACGCCTGGCGTGCCGACCAGCTGTCGGCCCGTCTGGATTCGCGTACCGTCGGGCGGCATGACGAGCTGGGCGAGCTGGCCAGGGCGTTCGACCAGATGGCCGAGCGCCTGCAGGAGAGCGTGGCCATGCAACAGCAGATGCTGCGCGACCTTTCCCATGAGATGCGCACGCCCTTGAGCCGCTTGCGCGTGGCCTGCGACGGCGAGACCGATCATCAGTGCCTGCGCGAGCGGGTGGCGCGGGAAATCGACTGCATGCAGCAATTGGTCGAAAACACCCTGCAACTGGCCTGGCAGGATGCCGAGCGGGCACCGATGAACCTCGAGCCGATCCAGCTCCAGGCCCTGTGGGACATGCTCGCCGAGGATGCCTGCTACGAAAGCGGCTGGACGCCTGAACGCTTGCGCTGTGAATTGCCCGCCCAATGCTGGGTGCAAGGCAACCTCAACCACCTGGCCCAGGCACTGGAGAACATGCTGCGCAATGCGATCCGCCATTCGCCCGAACACGGGCTGGTGCGCTTGGGCGGCTACCGCGAAGGTAATTATTGGCGGCTATGGCTGGAAGATCAGGGGGGAGGCGTGGACGAGGCGGATCTGGATCGGATCTTCGCGCCATTCTCCCGCCTCGATGGCTCCCGACCCGGGGATGGCGGCTTCGGCCTGGGGCTGAGCATTGCTCGCAGTGCGATTCAGCGCCAGGGTGGCACGTTGTGGGCCGAAATGGCAAGCAAGGGCTACGCCTGTGCATGCGTTTGCCGGCGCATGTGGCATCGGATCGAGAGGCAGGTCCGCGCTCTCAGGTGTGGGCCGGTACGAGCTTATAGCTTGTAGCTATAGCGACTACAGATTGCGTGATATGGCGAGCAAAGGTTTGCCGGTATGATAGTCGCCCCTGCCGTCCGGATTGCGAACAACGCCATGACCTTGCAGTACCCAACCATCGCCGATTGCGTCGGCAATACGCCTCTGGTTCGCCTGCAGCGTATCGCCGGCGAGACCACCAACACCCTCCTGCTCAAGCTCGAAGGCAACAATCCCGCGGGTTCGGTCAAGGACCGCCCAGCGCTGTCGATGATCACCCGCGCCGAGTTGCGTGGCCAGATCAAACCGGGCGACACGCTCATCGAAGCCACGTCCGGCAACACCGGCATCGCCCTGGCCATGGCGGCGGCGATAAAGGGTTACAAGATGATCCTGATCATGCCGGACAACTCGACCGCCGAGCGCAAGGCGGCGATGACCGCCTACGGTGCCGAACTGATCCTGGTCACCAAGGAAGAGGGCATGGAAGGGGCGCGAGACCTGGCCGAGAAGCTGCAGGCCGAAGGTCGCGGCCTGGTGCTCGACCAGTTCGCCAACGGCGACAACCCGATTGCCCATTATTCCAGCACTGGCCCTGAGATCTGGCAGCAGACGCACGGCACCATCACCCATTTCATCAGCTCCATGGGCACCACCGGGACCATCATGGGCTGCTCCCAATACCTCAAGGAGCAGAACCCGGCAGTGCAGATCGTTGGCCTGCAACCGATGGAAGGCTCGGCCATCCCTGGCATTCGCCGCTGGCCCGAGGAGTACCTGCCGAAGATCTTCGACGCCACCCGGGTCGACCGCGTGGTCGATATGTCCCAAGACGAAGCCGAGCAGACCACCCGTCGTCTTGCTCGTGAAGAGGGGATTTTCTGCGGCGTTTCTTCCGGTGGTGCGGTCGCGGCTATGTTGCGCCTGTCCCGCGAGGTCGAGAACGCGGTCATGGTGGCGATCATCTGCGACCGTGGCGACCGCTATCTGTCCACTGGCCTGTTCGACGCAACCTGATGTCCAGAAAGAAAAGCAACAGCGGCCTGCGCTTCCAGCCGGCTGGCGGCAATCGTGCGCCACAAGTGCCGGTCGGCAAGAAACAACGCCTGCACATCGAGCGCCTGGCCGGTGACGGTCGTGGCATCGCCTTTGTCGAGGGGCGCACTTGGTTCGTCAGTGGCGCTTTGGCTGGAGAGTCCGTCGACGCCCGCGTGCTGGGCGCCCGTGGCAAGGTGGTCGATGCACGCTTGGAGCGGGTGCTGCAGGCTAGCCCCGAACGGCGCGAGGCGCCGTGCCAGTATTATGAGCGTTGCGGTGGCTGCAACCTGCAGCACCTGCCTCACGACGGTCAATTGACACTCAAGCAGCGGCTGCTCGCCGAGCAACTGCAGCGGGTGGCCGGCGTACAACCCGAGCAATGGGCCACGCCACTGGTCGGCCCTGAATTCGGCTATCGGCGCCGGGCCCGGATCGCCGTGCGCTGGGACCTGAAGGCGCGTCACCTGGACGTGGGCTTTCGGGCCGAGGCCAGCCAGGACGTCGTAGCCATCGACGAATGCCTGGTGCTGGTACAGCCCTTGCAGGCGATTTTCCGCCATCTGCCGACGGTGCTGTGCAGCCTGAGCAAACCTCAGGCGTTGGGGCATGTCGAGCTGTTCAGCGGCACCGCGCAAGCGGTTCTGGTGCGGCATGTGGCGCCGTTGCCGGCGGAGGATCTGGCGCGCCTGGAGGCCTTCTGCAAGCAGGCTGGCGCCCAGCTGTGGTTGCAGGGCGACGGCGAACCGGCGCCGGTTGAGGCCGGTCAGACGCTTGGTTTTGCACTCGAGCCCTGGGGGCTGGAGTTGGCTTGGCGGCCGGGGGATTTCGTCCAGGTCAATGCTCAGGTCAATACGTTGATGATCGAGCAGGCGCTGGCGTGGCTGGCCCCTCAACCCGAGGATCGGGTGCTGGATTTGTTCTGCGGCTTGGGCAACTTTGCCCTGCCGCTTGCCCGGCGGGCCCGGGAAGTGGTGGCCGTGGAAGGTGTACAGGCCATGGTCGAACGGGCCGAGGCCAATGCCCGTAGCAACAATGTGCATAATGCACGGTTTTTTCAGGCCGATTTATCGCAGCCTTTGGCGGGCGCCGGATGGGCCGCCGAGGGCTTTTCTGCGGTACTCTTGGATCCACCGCGCGACGGTGCTTTCGAGGTGGTGCAAGGCATCGCACGCCTCAAGGCCAAGCGGCTGGTCTATGTGTCCTGCAACCCGGCCACGCTGGCGCGAGACGCCCAGGTTCTGGTCGGGCAGGGGTACCGGTTAACAAGGGCCGGGATCCTCGACATGTTTCCTCAGACGGCACATGTCGAGGCCATGGCGTTATTCGAAGCGGGCTAGCCAGGCTGGCCCCTTGGTGCGGCGTCCAGGGACTGGGCGGCGTACGGTGATTGCCAGCGCACCCGCGTGGTGCGCTGTATGGAAAGGTAAAAGAAAGATGGTACAGGTGAGAGTGCACCAGCCGGTCAATACCGACGGTAGTATCAATCTCGAAGCATGGCTGGATCATGTGGTGAGCGTCGACTCGGCGCTGGACCGCAAGGCGCTCAAGGAGGCCTGCGATTTCGCCCAGGAGGTCGAGAAGAAGGGCAACCCGGCCAAGCATTCCTGGGCCGACGGTACGTCCAGCTTCCAGGCGGGCCTGGAGATCGCCGAAATTCTTGCCGACCTCAAGCTCGACCAGGATTCCCTGGTGGCTGCGGTGATCTATCGCTCGGTGCGCGAGGGCAAGGTGACCCTGGCCGAGGTCGGCCAGCGCTTTGGCCCGGTGGTGTCCAAGTTGATCGACGGCGTGCTGCGCATGGCCGCCATCAGCGCCAGCCTCAGCCCGCGCCAGTCGCTGGTGCTCGGTTCCCAGGCGCAGGTCGAGAACCTGCGCAAGATGCTGGTGGCCATGGTCGACGACGTGCGCGTTGCCCTGATCAAGCTGGCCGAACGTACCTGCGCCATTCGAGCGGTCAAGGCCGCCGATGACGAGAAGCGCCTGCGTGTGGCGCGCGAAGTGTTCGACATCTATGCTCCGCTCGCCCACCGCCTGGGCATCGGTCACATCAAATGGGAGCTGGAGGACTTGTCCTTCCGCTACCTCGAACCCGATCAGTACAAGCAGATCGCCAAGCTGCTGCATGAGCGCCGGCTCGACCGCGAGCGCTTTATCAGCGACGTGATGAACCAGCTGCAGAACGAACTGCTGGCCACGGGCGTCAAGGCCGACATCAGCGGCCGGGCGAAACACATCTATTCCATCTGGCGCAAGATGCAGCGCAAGGGCCTGGAGTTCAGCCAGATCTACGACGTGCGCGCCGTGCGTGTGCTGGTCCCGGAGATCCGCGACTGCTACACCGCGTTGGGCATCGTCCATACCCTGTGGCGGCACATCCCCAAGGAATTCGACGACTACATCGCCAACCCCAAGGAGAACGGCTACCGCTCCCTGCACACCGCAGTGATCGGCCCGGAGGGCAAGGTGCTGGAAGTGCAGATCCGCACCCATTCCATGCACGAGGAAGCCGAGCTCGGTGTGTGCGCCCACTGGCGCTACAAGGGCACCGACGTCAAGTCCAGCTCCAACCACTACGAAGAGAAGATCTCCTGGCTGCGCCAGGTGCTCGAGTGGCACGAGGAACTGGGCGATATCGGCGGCCTGGCCGAGCAACTGCGGGTCGACATCGAGCCGGACCGGGTCTATGTGTTCACCCCCGATGGCCATGCCATCGACCTGCCCAAGGGCGCCACGCCGCTGGACTTTGCCTACCGCGTGCACACCGAGATCGGCCACAACTGCCGGGGCGCCAAGATCAATGGGCGTATCGTCCCGCTCAACTACAGCCTGCAGACAGGCGAGCAGGTGGAGATCATCACCAGCAAGCACGGCAGCCCGAGCCGTGACTGGCTGAACTCCAACCTCGGTTACGTCACCACGTCCCGGGCGCGGGCCAAGATCGTTCACTGGTTCAAGCTGCAGGCGCGCGACCAGAACGTCGCTGCCGGCAAGACCCTGCTCGAGCGTGAACTCAGCCGCCTGGGTCTGCCCCAAGTGGACTTCGAACGCCTGGCCGAAAAAGCCAACGTCAAGACCGCCGAGGACATGTTCGCTGCCCTGGGCGCAGGTGACCTGCGTCTGGCGCATATGGTCAACGCGGCCCAGCAGTTGCTCGAACCGGAGCGCAGCGAGCAGATCGAACTGATCCCGCGCAAGGCCAGCGGTACCCGTTCCGGCAAACGTGGCGATATTCAGATCCAGGGCGTCGGCAACCTGCTCACCCAGATGGCCGGCTGCTGCCAGCCGCTGCCGGGCGACGCCATCGTCGGCTATATCACCCAGGGTCGCGGGGTGAGCATTCACCGCCAGGACTGCGCCTCGGTGCTGCAATTGGCCGGCAAGGAGCCGGAGCGGATGATCCAGGTCAGCTGGGGGCCGATCCCGGTGCAGACGTATCCGGTCGACATCATCATTCGCGCCTACGACCGTCCGGGGTTGCTGCGCGACGTGTCGCAGGTGCTGCTCAACGAGAAGATCAACGTGCTGGCGGTCAACACCCGCTCGAACAAGGAAGACAATACCGCGCTGATGTCCTTGACCATCGAGATCCCAGGCCTGGACGCCCTCGGGCGTTTGCTGGGCAGAATCTCGCAGCTGCCGAACATCATCGAGACGCGGCGTAACCGTACCCCTTGAGACCGAGGTGCCTTTTGGCGGGTGAACCCGCTCCCACAGGGATTTCACCCCGCTTGTGGAAGCCGGTTCAACCGCGAGAAGCCGCCGCCGAAGGACCTGCCCGATGACCTACACTGTCGATGACCTGCTGCACCTGATGGCCCGTCTGCGCGACCCGCAATACGGCTGTCCGTGGGACCTGAAGCAGGACTACGCGAGCATTGTCCCGCATACCCTTGAAGAGGCCTACGAGGTCGCCGACACCATCGAGCGTGGCGATTTCGAGCACTTGCAGGGTGAGTTGGGCGACCTGTTGTTCCAAGTGGTCTACTACAGCCAGCTGGCGCGGGAGGAGGCGCGTTTCGAGTTCGCAGGCGTGGTCGACGCGATTACCCGCAAGCTGATTCGCCGTCACCCTCATGTGTTTCCTACCGGCGACCTGTATGCCCCGCTGGACACTCCGCGTCTGGACGAGGCGCAGGTCAAGTCGCGCTGGGAAGAGATCAAGGCCCAGGAGCGTGCCGAAAAGAGCAAGCCCGAACAGTTGTCGTTGCTCGACGACGTGCCGGCGGCCCTGCCGGCCTTGTCCCGCGCGGCTAAGCTGCAAAAGCGCGCGGCCACGGTCGGTTTCGACTGGCCGGATGCCCTGCCGGTGCTGGACAAGGTCCGTGAGGAACTGGACGAAGTGCTGCAGGCCATGGCCGATGGCGACGCTGATGCACTGGAAGATGAAATCGGCGATTTGCTGTTCGCCGCGGTCAACCTGGCCCGCCATCTCAAGCAAGACCCGGAAAACGCCCTGCGCCGCGCCAACCGCAAGTTCGAGCGGCGTTTTCGTTTCATCGAACAGGCATTGCGCGACAATGGCCGGCCGATCGAAGATTGTACCCTCGATGAACTGGACGCCCTGTGGGGCGAAGCCAAGCGTCAGGAAAAGAACCTGCCCAGCTGCGGCTGAGCTGTTGCATAAGTGAGTGAATACATGAGCCTTTCCCTTCGCGACCAATTGCTCAAGGCCGGTCTGGTCAACCAGAAACAGGTCAAGCAGGTCAACAAAGCCGAGAAGAAACAAAAGCGCCTGGAGCATAAAGGCCAGGCCGAGGTCGACGACACCCAGCAGCGCCTGGCCAAGGAAGCCATGGCCGAAAAGGCCAAGAAAGACCAGGAGCTGAACCGCCAGCTTCAGGAAAAGGCCGAGCAGAAGGCCCGGGCCGCGCAGATCAAGCAACTGATCGAGGCGACCCGCCTGCCCAAGCTCAATACCGAGGACTACTACAACTTCGTCGACGACAAGAAGGTCAAGCGCATCGCCGTCAACGCCTTGATGCGCAGCAAACTGAGCAACGGCGCCCTGGCCATCGTGTCTTTCGGCGGCGGTTACGAAGTGATCCCGCGTGAAGCGGCGGTGAAGATCCAGGAGCGTGACCCCAATCGCATCCTGCTGCTCAACACCCATGTCGAAGAAGCGGACGAGGACGATCCGTACGCGGCCTACAAGATCCCAGACGATTTGATGTGGTAAAAGACGAAAACCCCGCTCAGGCGGGGTTTTTCGTGGGCAGTGCGGTCATTGTGGGCTGTGCTGGTTCTCCAGGCATTCCAGCTCGCTGCGGTACTGTTGGGCTTCGTGTTCGGAGTGGAACATCCCCACCAGTTCGCCCTGCTGATGTACATCCCAGATCCGCAGGCCGTGGGCCTGGCTTTCGTGGGACATTTTCGATTCGTCGCGTTCGGTTACTTGGACAGTCATCGTTAAACTCCACTTTCGGTTGGCTGCGGCAACATGTCGCAGGCCTTCTTTATAGAGTTAGTTAGCAGGCTAAGTAAATAAAACGACGATGAAACAAAGTTCATGAAGGGCTGTTTGCGGCTAAACCCGCTCCCATAGGTAAACAGTGTTTATAGGAAGCGGGTTTGCCCGCAAGCCGGCGGGACAGGCAACAAAAAGCCCCGCACTAGGCGGGGCTTCGGGGGCTCACAACGGTGATCAGTTGCCTTTCACCGACTTGCCGTCGACCGTGCCATCCTGCAGCACGATCACGTATTCCTTGCCATCGGTCTCGACCTGGCGCAATTGCACCAGCAGGTAGTCCCACTCCTTGGCGAACCACAGCTCGGTGATGCGCTTGCTCTGGCTCGGATCGCGGACGCGCTCGACCTTCACGGCATCGACCTGGCCGGTCTTGGTGGTGACTTTCTCGGTACCGAGCACGCGGAAGTCATAGGTGTCGATCTCGTCACCGTCGACGACCTGGTAGGTCATGCTCTTCTTGCCTGCGGCCACGTCATGCTGCAGGGCCAGCTGATAGGACGATTTGTCCAGCACGCCGCGGTTGAGCGGCAGGTTGATCGCATCGCCACGGTCGGTGCCGGTGACCTTCTTGCTGTTCCAGTCGAAATCCAGATCGACTTTCTTCGCCTTGCCCAGGCCGCCGCGCTCGAAGTGATACTTCTGCGGCAGCAGGGTGTCGTTGTCCAGGCGCAGGGTACTTTGCTCGGTCAGGCTGGCGATCATCATGGACGCCTTGAAGTTCAGGCTCCAGGTACCGTTGGCGTTTTTTTCCAGGCTGCGCTCGGCGGTGCCGCTCATGGGCAGCTGCTTCCAGTCGGCGGTGTAGCTGGCCGAGAAAGGCTTCAGATCAGCTGCCTGGAGGGGCAGGGCGAGCACGGCGAGAGCCAAGAGCAGGGCACGACGCATAAATTCTCCTAGGGTCGAATCAAGTGACCGCTGGCCGCCAGGGGCTGGCCATCCAGTAGTGCACCTTGTTCGCCCAGACGCAAGCGTCCTTCGGCGAACCAGCGCACCGCCAGCGGGTAGATCTGGTGTTCCTGGCGATGAACGCGCTGTGCCAGGCTGTCGGGTGTGTCGCCTGGCTCCACCGGTACCACTGCCTGTACGACCAGAGGGCCGCCATCGAGTTCCTCGGTGACGAAGTGTACGCTGCAACCATGCTCCGCGTCGCCCGCCTCCAGCGCGCGCTGGTGAGTGTGCAGGCCCTTGTATTTGGGCAGCAGCGACGGGTGGATGTTCAGCAGGCGGCCTTGGTAGTGGCGCACGAAGCCGCCGCTGAGGATGCGCATGAAGCCCGCCAGCACCACCAGATCAGGCTTGAAGCCGTCGATCAACGCCATCAGCGCCGCATCGAAGGCTTCACGGCCATCGAAGCCGCCGTGCGCGAGCACGGCGGTCTCGATGCCCGCTGCCTGGGCCCGTTGCAGGCCATAGGCATCGGCGCGATTGGAGATCACGCCACGGATGCGCACCGGGCTGTCTTCGCCACGGCTGTTGTCGATCAGCGCTTGCAGGTTGCTGCCGGAGCCCGACAGCAGTACTACGACATTGCAGGTCTTGCTTGGCATCAGTGCGCCTTGAGGTTCTGCAGTTCGACCTGGGCGGCGCCAGCCGGCGCTTCGGCGATGCGGCCGATGACCCATGGCTGTTCGCCGGCGTCACGCAGCACTTGCAGGGCGCTGTCGACTTTGTCCTGGGCCACGCAAATGACCATGCCCACGCCGCAGTTCAGCACGCGGTGCATCTCGTGCTCGTCGACGTTGCCTTTTTGCTGCAGGAAGTCGAATACCGCCGGGCGCTGCCAGCTGGCCACGTCGATGATGGCCTGGGCGTTGTCGGGCAGGACGCGTGGGATGTTGTCCAGCAGACCACCGCCGGTAATATGGGCCATCGCCTTGACCGCGCCGGTGTCCTTGATCAGCTTGAGCAGCGGCTTGACGTAGATGCGGGTCGGAGCCATCAGCAGATCGGCCAGAGGCTTGCCGTCGAGTTGGGTATTCTCGATGTCGGTGCCGGAGACTTCGAGGATCTTGCGGATCAGCGAGTAGCCGTTGGAATGCGGGCCGGAGGATGGCAGGGCGATCAGGGCGTCGCCGGTGACGACCTTGGAGCCGTCGATGATTTCGGATTTTTCCACCACGCCGACGCAGAAGCCGGCCAGGTCGTAATCCTCGCCTTCATACATGCCAGGCATCTCGGCGGTTTCACCACCGACCAGCGAGCAGCCGGCCAGTTCGCAGCCGGCGCCAATGCCGGTGACCACGGTGGCGGCCACGTCGACGTTGAGCTTGCCAGTGGCGTAGTAATCGAGGAAGAACAGCGGTTCGGCACCGCAGACCACCAGGTCGTTGACGCACATGGCGACCAGGTCCTGGCCGATGCTGTCGTGCTTGTTCAGGTTCAGCGCCAGGCGCAGCTTGGTGCCGACGCCGTCGGTGCCGGAGACCAGAACCGGCTGCTTGTAGCCGGCCGGGATCTCGCAAAGGGCGCCGAAGCCGCCCAGGCCACCCATGACTTCAGGGCGTGCGGTGCGCTTGGCCACGCCCTTGATGCGTTCGACCAGTGCTTCGCCGGCGTCGATGTCTACACCGGCGTCCTTGTAGCTCAGGGAGGGTTGCTTGCTCATTGATCCAGGCCTTTAAGAGGGAGGGATTCGGGAAAACGACCGCGACGGCCAAGGCCGGCTCGAAGGGCGGCGGCTGCCTGTACGTCACTGGTCTGCGAAGGCGCGCGATTTTATCAGGGTTGCCGGGCAGCGGCCATCCTCAGGCCGACGGGCAGGCCGCGAATCTGGCAAAAAACATCCTTTCACAGGCCGCGACTGGTTGCCGCGCCAGTGCCTGTATAAGGTAATAGCAATGGCGGCGGGCCGAATCTGTCCGGCATGGCGGAGCGTTTTGCGCGGTGTCGTGGTCACAGCAGCAGATTCGGGGCTCGGTGCCCCTTGGTTATCTGGACAGGAATCCTCCATGCGTTTTCTCAATTACCTGGCTGCCGCCTGCCTGGTCGCGGGCAGCGTCGTCGCACAGGCCGAGCCGGTTTCCGGGCTCTACCAAGTCCGTGAACCGATCGAAGGGCAGGGCAGCGAAGCCCGCGCCCAGGCCACTGGCAAGGCTTTGGACACACTGGTGCTGCGTTTGACCGGCGATCCCAAGGCCGCGCAAAGTCCAGCCCTGGCAGCCCTGCGCAAGGACCCGCAACAAATCATCAACCAGGTGGGCTCCGAAGCCGGCCCACCTGAAACCCTGTTGGTGGAATTCGACCCCGGCAGCACCGAGCGTGCCCTACGCCAGGCTGGCCTGGCACTGTGGGGCAGCAACCGTCCCTCGATACTCGGCTGGTGGCTGAACGACAGTGCCGAGGGCAGCAACCTGGTCGGCGACGGCCAGTCGACAGCTGCGCCACTGCGCCGCGCCGCCCAGCACCGAGGTTTGCCGCTGCGCCTGCCTTTGGCCGATCTGCAGGAGCAACTGGTCGCCACCGCCAAGCAGCTCGAAGGCAGCGACCCTGCGCCGCTGCGCGAGGCATCCGAGCGCTACGGCGCCGATGCGTTGCTGGCTGTGCATGCCCACGAGGCCGATGGCAAGTGGCAGGGCAAATGGCAGTTGTGGCTGGGCGACCAGCGTGAGCAAGGCACTGCCGAAGGCGCTGATCAGGCCGCCCTGGCCGATGCGGTGATGCTGGCGATCAGCACGCGTCTGGCGCCGCGCTACGTCACCCGCCCGGGCGCCAGCAGTGAGCTGCAATTGCAGGTGCAGGGCATGAACCTGCAGCATTATGCAGAGCTCAGTCGGGTACTCGAACCCTACGCCCCGCGTTTGCGGCAAGTCGACGGCGGTACCCTGACCTACAGCGTCACCGGTAACCGCGAACAGTTGCGTGCTCAGCTGGGGCTGGCCAAGTTGCAGGAGTTGCCCCCTGAGCAGTCCTCTGCTCCGGCACCTGCTCCGGCGGCAGATGGACAACCCGCCGCCGCCCAGCCGGCTGCGCCCAAGCCGTTCGACGGCCTGCGTTTTCGCTGGTAAGGAGTGCCAGGCATGATCGAGGTTCGCCGTTGGGCGTGGCTGGGTGTGGCGCTGCTGGTCGCTGCGCTGCTTTATTTCCTGCACAACATATTGTCGCCGTTTTTGGTAGGCATTCTTTTAGCGTATCTGGCCGACCCGCTGGTCGATCGGCTGGAGCGCATGGGGCTGTCGCGCACCTGGGGCGTGGTAGTGGTGTTCAGCCTGTTCACGCTCATTTTCCTGGCCTTGCTGCTGGTGCTGGTTCCGATGCTGGCCAAGCAGCTGGTGCGCCTGTACGAACTGACACCACAGATGCTCGACTGGTTGCAGCATGTCGCCTTGCCCTGGGTGCAGAGCCGCCTAGGCCTGGCCGACGGGTTCTGGAAGTTCGACAAGATCAAGGCCGCCATCGGTGCGCACATGGGCCAGACCACCGATATCGTCGGCATGCTGTTGTCCCAGGCCACTGCCTCGGGCCTGGCATTGCTCGCCTGGCTGGCCAATCTGGTGTTGATTCCGGTGGTGGGCTTCTACCTGCTGCGCGATTGGGACCTAATGATGGCCAAGCTGCGCAGCCTGCTGCCGCGTCAGCGTGAGCGCCAGGTGATGGGGCTGGCGGGCGAGTGTCATGAAGTGCTGGGGGCGTTCGTGCGAGGCCAGTTGCTTGTAATGCTGGCGCTTGGTTTGATCTATGCAGGAGGTCTGATGCTGGTGGGCCTGGAGCTGGGCCTGTTGATCGGCCTTCTGGCAGGGCTTGCGGCCATCGTGCCTTACATGGGCTTCATCATCGGTATCGGTGCGGCCTTGATCGCCGGTCTATTCCAGTTTGGCGGCGACCTGTACCCGATGTTGGGCATCGTTGCGGTGTTCATGGTCGGCCAGGCTCTCGAGGGGATGGTGCTTACGCCACTGCTGGTGGGCGATCGAATCGGGCTGCACCCGGTAGCGGTGATTTTCGCCATCCTGGCCGGGGGCGAGCTGTTCGGCTTTACCGGTGTGCTGCTCGCGCTGCCAGTGGCGGCGGTGATCATGGTGCTGTTGCGCCATGTGCACGACCTCTACAAGGAGTCGGACATGTATGCGGGGGATATCGATCCGCAGCTTTGAGGCGAGAGGGCTGCTTTGCAGCCCTTTTCCTAGGCAAGGGGTGCGATGGGCTTCAAACGGTAAAATGCTCTCGCAACTCCTTGATTTTCCTTATGCTCTTACCCTCGCGCATTGTGCCGCCCGCGCTGCGGGTATAGACTTTGCACACTGTTCACCAAAGGCCCCCTGTGGTCCTCGCGACCGCCCGCCAGCATGAAACCGATCCAGTTGCCCCTGGGTGTGCGCCTGCGCGATGACGCCACCTTCATCAACTATTATCCGGGCGCCAATGCCGCGGCATTGGGCTACGTCGAGCGGCTATGCGAAGCCGACGCCGGCTGGACCGAGAGCCTCATCTACTTGTGGGGCAAGCAGGGCGTGGGTCGTACCCATCTGCTCCAGGCCGCCACCCACCGCTTCCAGCAGTTGGGCGAACCTGCGGTCTACCTCCCTCTGGCACAACTGCTCGACCGAGGCGTGGAACTGCTCGATTACCTTGAGCAGTACGAGCTGGTGTGCATCGACGATCTGCATGTCATTGCGGGCAAGGCGGATTGGGAAGAGTCCATGTTCCATCTGTTCAACCGCCTGCGCGATAGCGGTCGACGCCTATTGCTCGCGGCCTCCGCCTCGCCGCGCGAGCTGCCGATCAAACTCCCTGACCTCAAATCCCGGCTGACCTTGGCGCTGATCTTCCAGATGCGCGGATTGTCCGACGAGGACAAGCTGCGCGCTTTGCAACTGCGCGCTTCCCGGCGCGGTCTGCACCTTACCGATGAGGTCGGTCATTTCATCCTGACACGCGGTGCGCGCAGCATGAGCGCGCTGTTCGACCTGCTCGAGCGTCTCGACCAGGCGTCGCTTCAGGCCCAGCGCAAGCTGACCATTCCGTTTCTCAAGGAAACCCTGGGCTGGTAACCCCCGAAAAGCGCGGGCCAGAGCCCGAAAACAGAAAAGTCACATTTTTTTCGATAAAATTTGCAAATGGCCATGATAGAGGGCATAGTTTCACCCTTCTAAAGGATTACAGACACGGTCGTGCCCATGCTGAAGCGCTTCGCACCCCTCGTGCCACTTGCACTCGTGACCCTGCTTTTTGGCTGCGCCTCCCAAGGCCCCGTTTCCCAGCCGCAGGATCAACACTCGATCGCCGCGCACTCCGCGAGCCTGATCAAACCCTCCGCCTCTTCCGTCTTCGGTGAAGAGCCGCTGGCCACTGAAGAAGACCTGGAAGCCTTTTCCAGCAACAGCAAGCCCTACGAGCTGCCAGCCCTGGCCGACAGCATCCTGGAGCGTGGCATGTCGCTGATCGGCACCCGTTACCGTTTTGGCGGTACTTCGGAGAAATCCGGCTTCGATTGCAGCGGTTTCATTGGTTATCTGTTCCGCGAAGAAGCCGGCCTGAACCTGCCGCGCTCGACGCGTGAAATGATCAACGTCGATGCGCCGAAGGTGTCCCGCAACAAGCTCAAGCCTGGCGACCTGCTGTTCTTCAGCACCAACGGTCGTGGCCGTGTCAGCCATGCCGGCATCTACCTGGGTGACAACCAGTTCATCCACTCCAGCAGCCGCCGCAGCGGCGGAGTACGCATCGACAGCCTTGGCGATCGTTACTGGAGCAAAACCTTCATTGAAGCCAAGCGCGCCTTGGCGATGGCGCCGACCACAATCTCGCGCAACTGATATCAAAATGATGTACCCTGCCGCGGCGGCGATGCTGAAAAGCTCGCCGCCGTGCGCATTTACAGAAAGCGTCTAATCTAAATTCTCACCACTTTTGGCTTCGGCTGCGGCCGAACGGTTCCAGACAGGATGTTCTGACCATGGCGATGTTGGCGCGCTTCGCATTCCTTTCCCTGGCGGCACTGCTCGCGGCCTGCTCCAGCCATGCTCCGGCACCGGCTCCGGTGGTCAAGCCGAAGGTCATTTTCAATCAGCAAGCGTCGTCTTCGCCCATGGCCGAGGATGTGCTGTTCCGTGCGATCGGCCTGGTAGGCACGCCGTATCGCTGGGGCGGCAACACGCCGGATTCGGGGTTCGATTGCAGTGGCCTGATCGGCTACGTCTATCGGGACGCCGCCGGGATCAGCCTGCCGCGTTCGACCCGCGAGATGATCGTCATGCGGGCGCCCAATGTGGACATCAACGCCTTGCAGTCCGGAGATCTGGTGTTCTTCGCCACCAGCGGTGGATCGCAGGTCAGCCACGCCGGGATCTACGTGGGGGAAGGGCGTTTCGTGCATGCGCCATCCACAGGCGGCACGGTGCGCCTGGATTATCTCTCCAACAGCTACTGGTCCCGGGCCTATCTGCAGGCCAAACGCGTATTGCCAACTGGGCATCTGGCTCAAAATCCCTGAGCTGCGCTCACTTTCGGCTCACGCGCCAAACCACATTGCCCACATCGTCCGCCACCAAGAGCCCGTCTCGGTCATTGACCACGCCCACCGGGCGTCCCATGGCCTTGCCCTTGCCATCGAGAAAACCGGTCAACAGGTCGATCGGTTTGCCTGCGGGCTTACCCTCGCTGTCGAACGGCACGAAAATCACCTTGTAGCCACTGTGCGGCTTGCGGTTCCAAGACCCATGCTGGCCCACGAAGGCTCCCTGCTCGAAGGGCGGCGGCAACGCGCCGGCCTGGGCAAACGCCAGCCCCAGCGATGCGGTATGGGCCCCCACTGCATAGTCTGGGACGATCGCCTGGGCGACTTTGCCAGGATCCTGCGGCTCGACCCGTTGATCCACATGCTGCCCGTAGTAACTGAAAGGCCAGCCATAGAAACCGCCGTCCTTCACCGAGGTGATGTAGTCGGGCACCAAGTCGCTGCCGATCTCGTCGCGTTCATTGACCGCCGTCCATAGCGCACCGGTACGGGGCTCCCACGCCAGCCCGTTGGGGTTGCGCAGGCCTGAGGCGAAGATGCGGTGTTCACCGCTGGCCGGGTCCACCTCCCAGATCGCGGCGCGGCCTTGTTCCTTTTCCAGGCCGTTTTCGCCGACATTACTGTTTGAACCTACGGTGACGTACAGCTTCTTGCCATCGGGGCTGGCGATGACGTTTTTGGTCCAGTGGTGATTCAACGGGCCGCCGGGCAGGTCAGTGACCGGGCGACCTTCGGCGCGGATCTGCATCGCGCCATCCTCGTAGTGAAAGCGCAACAGTCGGTCGGTGTCGGCCACATAGAGGTCCTTGCCCACGAGGGTCATACCGAAGGGGGAGTTGAGCCCTTCGATGAACGTACTGCGCACCTCGGCGACGCCATCATGGTCGGCATCGCGCAGCAGGGTGATGCGATTGGCGCTGGCGACCCCGGCACCGGCACGCTCCATGACTTTGCCCATTACCCAGCCGCGCAGGCCCTTGCCGTCCTCGGGCTTGGGCGGGGCATTGGTTTCGGCCACCAGGACATCGCCATTGGGCAGTACATAGAGCCAGCGTGGGTGATCGAGGTCCCTGGCGAAGGCCACCACTCGGGTGCCCGCGGCGGCCGTCGGTGTGGCGCCGTCCGGCCAGCCGATCGCCGGGGCGATATTGACGGTCGGGATCAGGGTCTTGTTGGGCTCGGGCAGGCGAGGCGAGGGGCCGAAGCCGTCGCTGACCTCCAGGCGCGCGGACTCGCCGCAGGCGCCTAGGCTGGCACTTAGGGCCAGCACCATCGCGATACGCATCCTGTCCATGCTCGCAATCCTCATTGGCTTGTGAGAATTGAGAGTCGGATGCGTCGGGGTAGGTTCACTCCGGGCGACTGGGGCTAGCGACCGCCGGATGGCTTCCGCGTGGGTTCATCGGTTTTCCTACGCCTGCTTGAGCAACAATGCCACCCCAGGGAAATACTGCCCCAGTTCGTTGTGCAGCGAACGATAGGCGTAGGGGAAATGCCAAGCGATGGCGCAGGCTGTGTGTTTTTGCAGGTCGTCGACCAAGTCTTGCAGCTCCTCGGGGCTGGCGTGTTGGCCAGCCTTCCAGGGGCTGACGAACAATGCACCGGCCTTGAGCTGGCTGGGGTAGGCGATCGGGCGGGCAAGGGTGGCGGTTTCCTGCAGGGCGGCGGCCAGGTCCAGACGGGCGATTCGCGGCCAGCGTTGGCTGACATGCAGATGAACGGATTGCTCGGCGGTGCTGATCGACAGGTCGCAACGCCCTTCGCGTTCACCTTCGTCGCGTTGTTTCTTGCTGGGGTAGTGCGCCAGGGCGACCTGTTCGGCCTGCCAGGCGGCGGCTGCGAGCAGCCCGCTGTTGGTGGCCGCGCCGTGCCAGTAGGGCGCCTCGCTGTCGCCATGGACCTGGTTGAAGCGGTCGATGCACTCGATCCAGCCTTCCAGGGCCGGTCGCAGGAACTCCAGATGCTGGTTGTTGATGATCAGGCCTCGCATGCTGCGCTCTCCTTATTGTGTGATCGCATTGCCGAACACTGATGGCTATGTGATATCACTGCTGCGCCTCCGGCACAAGCCATGAAGTCGAGCATGGCGTCAGGCGCGCTTCATTGACGCTCCCGCCCCAACCCTCTAACCTTCGCGGCGTGTTTCAGGTGCTCTGCCAGCCTTCGGCTGGGCAGGGTGAAACTGGGAAGCCGGTGGGCGCCAGCAAGGCGCGAATCCGGCGCTGCCCCCGCAACGGTAGGTGAGTCAAAGGTCGTGCAGGGCCACTGGATACAGGTATCCGGGAAGGCGCGCGATCCATGGGCCAAGGCCCTGCTCACGAGCCCGGAGACCGGCCTGTCACTGCCAACGGCATCACGGAGGGTGATGCGCGGTGCACCGTGGCCTTCTGCCGCGGCCCCTGCGCGCTCTCCGCCTGCCTGTCTATCGACCTGTCGTCGCCGCCCATGCGCGCCGACAGCCTGCGGAGAATCCTGATGAGCGAATCCACCGAACGCGACGAACGCCACCTGGCGCGCATGCAGCGCAAGAAGGCGATCATCGACGAGCGCATCGCCAATGCCCCCAATGAATGCGGCCTGCTGCTGGTGCTCACCGGCAACGGCAAGGGCAAGAGCAGCTCGGCCTTCGGCATGCTCGCCCGCGCCATGGGGCATGGCATGCAGTGCGGCGTGGTGCAGTTCATCAAGGGCCGCGACAGCACGGGCGAAGAGCTGTTCTTCCGCCGTTTCCCCGAGCAGGTGCGCTACCACGTCATGGGTGAGGGCTTCACCTGGGAGACCCAGGACCGCCAGCGTGACATCGCCGCCGCCGAAGCCGCTTGGGCGGTGTCGCGCCAGCTGTTGCAGGACCCTTCGGTACAGTTCGTGGTGCTGGACGAGCTGAATATCGCCCTCAAGCACGGCTACCTGGACCTCGACCAAGTGCTGTCGGATTTGCAGGCCCGCCCGCCGATGCAGCACGTGATCGTTACCGGCCGCGCCGCCAAGCCTGAAATGATCGAGCTGGCCGATACCGTCACCGAGATGGGCGTGATCAAGCACGCCTTCCAGGCCGGCATCCGTGCCCAAAAGGGCGTGGAGCTATGAGCCAGCCCCGGCAGTGTCCGGCGGTGCTGATCGCGGCACCCGCTTCTGGCCAGGGCAAGACCACGGTCACCGCTGCCCTGGCGCGCCTGCACCGCAACCTTGGCCGCAAAGTCCGGGTGTTCAAGTGCGGGCCTGATTTTCTCGACCCGATGATCCTCGAGCGCGCCAGCGGCGCGCCGGTGTACCAACTCGACCTGTGGATGATCGGGGCTGATGAGAGTCGGCGTCTGCTCTGGGAGGCGGCAGGCGATGCCGACCTGATCCTGATCGAAGGGGTTATGGGGTTGTTCGATGGCACGCCATCGAGTGCGGACCTGGCGCGCCACTTCGGCGTGCCGGTGCTGGCGGTGATCGACGGCACAGCCATGGCGCAGACCTTCGGCGCCCTGGCCCTGGGCCTGGCGCACTACCAGCGCGACCTGCCTTTTGCCGGCGTGCTGGCCAACCGGGTCGGCAGCCTGCGTCATGCACAGTTGCTCGAAGGCAGCCTCACTGAAGGCTTGCGCTGGTATGGCGGGCTGTCCCGCGAGCGCGGTATCGAGCTGCCCAGCCGTCACCTGGGGTTGGTCCAGGCCAGTGAACTCAACGATCTGGACCTGCGCCTGGACGCCGCCGCCCAGGCCCTGGGCGAAAGCTGTGATGCCGCCTTGCCGCCCCCGGTGGTATTCGCCGCACCCACAACTGCACAGGCGCTGCCGTCCCTGGCGGGTGTGCGCATTGGCGTGGCCCGGGATGAAGCCTTTGCCTTCACCTATGGCGCCAACCTCGATTTGCTGCGTGCGCTGGGTGCGGAGTTGGTGTTTTTCTCTCCTGTACACGATCAGGCGTTGCCGTCCCTGGACAGCCTTTACCTGCCTGGCGGCTATCCCGAACTGCACCACCACGCCCTGGCCAGCAACGCGCCGATGCGCGAGGCGATCCGCGCCCATCACGCCCAGGGCAAGCCTTTACTGGCCGAATGCGGCGGCATGCTCTATTTGCTCGATGCCTTGACTGATGTGGCAGGCGAGCGCGCCGAGCTGCTGGGTCTGCTGCCGGGCGAAGCGGTGATGCAAAAGCGCCTGGCTGCCCTTGCCCTGCAAGCGGTGGGATTGCCTGAGGGCACTTTGCGTGGCCACACCTATCATCATTCCTTGACCGAGACGGCGCTCGAGCCGATCGCCCGAGGCCAGAGCCCCAATGGTGGGCGCGGCAACGAGGCGGTCTATCGGATCGGGCGCCTGACGGCGTCCTACGTACACTTCTATTTCCCCTCCAACCCCGACGCGACGGCGGCGCTGCTGAGACCATGAGCGAACATGCCTTTTCCGCTGCCGAGCGCGCCGCGGTCTACCGCGCCATCGGCGAGCGCCGCGACATGCGCCATTTCGCAGGCGGCGAGGTCGCGCCCGAGCTGCTCGCCCGCCTGCTGGCCGCTGCCCATCAGGCGCCCAGTGTCGGGTTGATGCAGCCTTGGCGCTTCATCCGCATCAGTGATCGCGCCTTGCGTGGCCAAGTCCAGGCGCTGGTGGAAAAGGAGCGAGCATGCACCGCCCAGGCCCTGGGAGAGCGCTCCGATGAATTCATGAAGCTCAAGGTCGAAGGTATCCAGGATTGTGCCGAGGTATTGGTGGCGGCACTGATGGACCACCGCGAAGCACACATCTTCGGCCGCAGGACCTTGCCGGAGATGGACCTGGCATCGCTGGCCTGTGCCATTCAGAACCTCTGGCTGGCAGCCCGTGCCGAGGGCCTGGGCATGGGCTGGGTGTCGTTGTTCGACCCGCAGGCGCTGGGCGAGCTGCTGGGCATGCCGGCGGGTGCCAAGCCGGTGGCCGTGCTGTGTCTGGGGCCGGTGGTCGAGTTCTACCCGGCGCCGATGTTGGTGCTGGAGCAGTGGGCCCAGGAGCGGCCGCTGAGTGACATGCTCTATGAGAACCATTGGGGAGAGCGGCAATGAGCGTTGCTTTGCTGACTGTGGCCGGGGTAGCTCTGGATGCCTTGCTGGGTGAGCCGAAACGGCGCCATCCGCTGGTGGGGTTCGGCAACTTCGCTGCGCGCCTTGAGCAGCGTCTGAACGCGGGCGGTCGGGGTTGGCGCAGCCATGGCGTCAGTGCCTGGCTGCTTGCCGTGGTGCCCTTGACTCTGCTGGCGCTGGTACTCTCCTGGCTGCCCTTTATCGGCTGGCTGGTGGATGTGCTGGCGCTGTATTGCGCCGTGGGGCTACGCAGCCTCGGCGAGCATGTTCAGCCTGTGGCTGAGGCCCTGCGCCGGGGGGATCTGGACGAGGCGCGGCGACGGGTGGGGTATCTGGTGAGCCGTGAAACCCGTGAGCTGGACGAGCCCGCCGTGGCCCGCGCCGCCACCGAATCGGTGCTGGAGAACGGCAGTGACGCGGTCTTTGCGGCGTTGTTCTGGTTTGTCGTGGCCGGTGCGCCCGGGGTGGTGCTGTATCGCCTGAGCAATACCCTCGATGCCATGTGGGGCTATCGCAACGAACGCTTCGAACGCTTCGGCTGGGCTGCGGCGCGTATCGACGATGCCCTGAACTACATTCCAGCCCGGCTGGTGGCACTGACCTACGCGCTGCTGGGCAAGACCCGCCTGGCCCTGGCCTGTTGGCGCAACCAGGCGCCGTTGTGGGACAGCCCGAATGCCGGCCCGGTGATGGCTGCGGGCGCAGGTGCCCTGGGCGTCGAGCTGGGCGGACCTGCGGTGTACCACGGCGAGTTGCACGAGCGTGCGCGCTTAGGGGAGGGGCCTATGGCCGACGCCGAGGCCATCGAGCGCGGTTGGAGCCTGGTGCAGCGCGGGGTATGGCTGTGGTTGCTGGTGATCTGCCTGGGAGCGTATTGGAATGCTTGAACATGGTGGTCGTCTGCTGCGCGCAGTGCGTCAGTACGGCATTGCCCGTGAACACTGGCTAGACCTTTCCAGCGGCATCGCCCCGTGGCCCTACGCCATCCCGGCGATTGCGGTGGAGGCTTGGGCGCGCCTGCCCGAAGTCGAGGACGGCCTGGAGCATGCAGCGCGCACCTACTACGGCGTCGGCAGCCTGCTGGCGGTGGCCGGCTCCCAGGCGGCGATCCAGGCCTTGCCATCCCTGCGACCGGCCGGGCGGGTTGGCGTGCTCGCGCCTTGCTATGCCGAGCACCCCCACGCCTGGCAGCGTGCAGGGCACCAGGTGGTCGAACTGGCCGATGAGCAGGTCGAACAGGACCTGGACAGCCTCGATGTGCTGGTGCTGGTCAACCCCAACAACCCTACGGGGCGGTGCGTACCGCGCGAGCGCTTGCTCGATTGGCACGCTCGCCTGGCGCGTCGTGGCGGTTGGTTGTTGGTCGACGAAGCCTTCATGGACAACACCCCCGCCCAGAGCATCGTCGATTGTGCCGATCGTGCGGGCCTGATCGTGTTGCGCTCGTTCGGCAAGTTCTTTGGCTTGGCGGGGGTGCGACTAGGCTTCGTCATGGCCGAGCAGGCCCTGTTGCAGCGCTTGGCCGAACTGCTCGGCCCCTGGACCATCAGCGGGCCGACGCGGGTCTTGGGGCAGTCTTGCTTCAATGACGCAGCGGCTCATCGCACCCAGATCACCCGTTGTGCCCACGCCAGTCGGCGTCTGGCGGCGCTGCTCGAAGAGGTGGGGCTGATGCCCAGCGGCGGCTGCGATCTGTTCCAGTACGTGCGTACGCCGCGGGCCGCGCACCTGCATGAGTTTCTCGCCCGTCGGGGCATCCTGGTGCGGCTGTTCGAACAGCCCCAGGCCGTGCGCCTGGGGCTGCCGGCCAACGAAGCGGACGAACAGCGCCTGCGCCAGGCCCTGGCGCAATACCAGAAGGAATCGGCATGACCACGCTCATGGTGCAAGGCACCACCTCCGATGCCGGCAAAAGCACGCTGGTCACCGCCCTGTGCCGCTGGCTGTTGCGCCAAGGCATCGGTGTGGTGCCGTTCAAGCCGCAGAACATGGCGCTCAACAGCGCGGTGACCGCCGACGGCGGCGAGATCGGCCGCGCCCAGGCGGTACAGGCCCAGGCGTGCCGCCTGGCGCCACACACCGACATGAACCCCGTGCTGCTCAAGCCCAACAGCGACACCGGAGCCCAGGTGATCGTCCATGGCCGTGCCGTCACCTGCATGAATGCCGTGGCCTACCACGACTACAAGGCCATCGCCATGCAAGCGGTGTTGCAATCCCACCAACGCCTGAGCACCGCCTACCCGGTGGTGATGGTCGAGGGCGCGGGCTCGCCGGCGGAAATCAACCTGCGTGCGGGTGATATCGCCAACATGGGCTTTGCCGAAGCGGTGGACTGCCCGGTGATTCTGGTGGCGGATATCAATCGTGGCGGGGTGTTCGCCCACCTGGTCGGTACCCTGGAGCTGCTGTCGCCGAGCGAGCAGGCGCGGGTCAAGGGCTTCGTCATCAATCGTTTTCGCGGTGACATCGCCTTGCTGCAGCCGGGCCTGGACTGGCTGGAGCAGCGCACCGGCAAGCCGGTACTGGGCGTGTTGCCGTACGTGACCGACCTGCACCTGGAAGCCGAGGATGCCATCGATGCACGCCAGGCGATCCAGGCCGGTCGCCTGTTCAAGGTGATCGTCCCGGTGCTGCCACGCATCAGCAATCACACCGACTTCGACCCGCTGCGCTTGCACCCGCAGGTCGACCTGCAGTTCATCGGCCCTGGCCAGCCGATCCCTGCGGCGGACCTGATCATCCTGCCCGGCTCCAAGAGCGTGCGGGGCGATCTGGCGCAATTGCGCGCACGCGGCTGGGACACTGCCATCGCTCGCCACCTGCGCTATGGCGGCAAGGTCATCGGTATCTGTGGCGGGCTGCAGATGCTCGGCCGTGAAGTTCACGACCCGCTCGGCCTGGAAGGCCCGGCAGGCTCAAGCCCGGGGTTGGGCCTGCTGGATTACGTCACGCAGCTGGAGGCTGAAAAGCAACTGCGCAACGTACGCGGCTCCCTGAGCCTGGAGCAGGCTGAGGTCGGGGGGTATGAAATCCACGCAGGCGTCACCCGCGGCCCGGCCCTGGAGCACCCCGCCGTGCACCTGGAAGATGGCCGTTGTGACGGCGCGATCAGCGCCGACGGACAGGTGTTCGCCACCTACCTGCACGGCCTGTTCGAGGGCAGCCACTCATGTGCGGCGCTGCTGCGTTGGGCCGGGCTGGAGGACGCCCAGACCATCGACTATGAGGCCTTGCGCGAGCGGGACATCGAGCGCCTGGCCGACCTCGTGGAACAACACCTGGACACCGCGCGCCTGCGCCAACTGTGTGGAGTCGCCTGACATGCGCAACCTGATCCTGGGCGGTGCCCGCTCCGGCAAGAGCCGCCTGGCCGAGCAATTGGCCCAGGCCAGCGGCCTGCCGGTGACCTATATCGCCACCAGCGAGCCGCTGGACGGTGAGATGAACGAGCGCGTGCAACTGCATCGCCAACGTCGCCCCGTCGATTGGGCGCTGATCGAAGAGCCCTTGGCCTTGGCCAGCGTGCTGCGTGCCGAAGCCGCCGAAGGGCGCTGCCTGCTGGTGGACTGCCTGACCCTGTGGCTGACCAACCTGCTGATGCTGGACGACGACACACGCCTGGCCCAGGAGCGCGATGCGCTGCTCGAATGCCTGGAGACACTGCCAGGCACCATCATCCTGGTCAGCAACGAAACCGGCCTGGGCGTGGTGCCCATGGGCGAGCTGACCCGTCGCTATGTCGACCAGGCCGGCTGGCTGCACCAGGCGGTGGCCGAGCGCTGCGAGCGCGTGGTACTGACCGTGGCTGGCCTTCCTCTCATGCTCAAAGGACCCTCCCTATGACTCAACCCTGGTGGCGTGACGCCTGCCAACCCCTCGACAGCGCCGCCATGGAGCAGGCCCGTGCCCGTCAGCAGCAACTGACCAAGCCGGCCGGCTCGCTCGGTCAACTGGAAGGCCTGGCCGTGCAACTGGCGGGCCTGCAAGGCTGTGAGCGACCGACCCTGGAACGGGTGGCCATTACGATCTTCGCAGGTGACCACGGGGTGGTGGAGGAGGGCATCTCCGCGTATCCACAAGCGGTGACCGGCCAGATGCTGCGCAATTTTGTCGGGGGTGGCGCGGCGATCAGCGTACTGGCGCGCCAACTTCAGGCCACTTTGGACGTGGTCGATCTGGGCACCATCGATCTTGAGCTTGCCTTGCCTGGGGTACGCCATCTGCGCCTGGGCGCCGGCACTGCCAACTTCGCCCGCCAACCGGCGATGACCGAGGCGCAATGGCAGGCGGCGCTCGCAGCCGGGCGCGACAGTGCGTTGCGTGCCGCCGAGCTGGGCGCCACGTTGTTCATTGGTGGTGAAATGGGCATCGGCAACACCACCGCCGCAGCTGCGTTGGCCAGTGTCCTGTTGGAGTGCTCGGCGCAGGCCCTGAGCGGTCCGGGTACCGGTCTGGATGCTCTCGGCGTGCGGCACAAGGCGCAGGTGATCGAGCGTGCCCTGGCGCTGCACGGCTTGCGTGCCGACGACCCGCTGCAGGCCCTGGCCTGTGTCGGTGGTTTTGAAATCGCCGCGCTGGTCGGTGCTTACCTGGCCTGTGCCCAGCAGGGGGTGGCGGTGTTGGTGGACGGCTTCATCTGCAGTGTCGCTGCCCTGGTGGCGGTGCGCCTGAACCCTGATTGCCGACCTTGGCTGCTGTTCGCTCACCAGGGCGCGGAGCCGGGACATCGGGCATTGCTCGAAGCGCTGCAAGCGACCCCGCTGCTGGCCCTCGGCTTGCGGCTGGGCGAGGGCAGCGGTGCGGCATTGGCCGTGCCGCTGATGCGTCTGGCCTGCGCCTTGCACGGGCAGATGGCGACCTTCGCCGAGGCCGCAGTGGCGGATCGCTCGGCATGAGGCTCGACCTGCTACGCCACGGCGAAACCGAATTGGGCGGTGGCCTGCGCGGTAGCCTGGACGACGCCTTGACCGAGCGCGGTTGGGCACAGATGCGCGAAGCGGTAGCCGATGCGGGGCCCTGGGACGTGCTGGTCAGTTCCCCGCTGCGTCGCTGCGCACAGTTTGCCGATGAGCTCGGCGCGAGACTGGTGCTGCCGGTGCAACGCGAAGCTGGCGTGCGTGAGCTGCACTTTGGGGATTGGGAAGGGCGTAGTGCTACGCAGATCATGCAGGAACAAGCGGATGACCTGGGGCGCTTCTGGGCCGACCCGTATGGCTACACGCCGCCCAATGGCGAGCCAGTGAGTGCATTTGCCGAGCGGGTGCTCGCGGCCGTCGACGACTTGGGCAGGCAGCACCTGGGCAAGCGCGTGTTGATGGTCACCCATGGCGGCGTGATGCGGCTGCTGCTGGCGCGTGCCCGCGGCCTGCCGCGTGAACAGCTGCTTCAAGTCGAGGTCGGGCACGGGGCGTTGCGGCGCTTGCGCCTGGCGAGCGATGGCCAGTTGCGTGAGGAGGGCTGAAGTGCTGCCGTTCTGGATCGCCCTGCAGTTTCTCAGCAGTTTGCCGGTGCGCTTGCCGGGGATGCCGGAGCCTCGGCAGATGGGCCGTTCGTTGTTGTTTTACCCGGTGATCGGCCTGCTGTTCGGCCTGCTGCTGTGGTTGGCCAGTCATTGGCTCGCAGGTGTCGCCGCGCCCTTGCACGCGGCCTTGCTGCTCACACTGTGGGTGCTGCTCAGTGGTGCGCTGCATCTGGACGGCCTGGCCGACACTGCCGACGCCTGGCTGGGGGGCTTTGGTGATCGCGAGCGCACCTTGCAGATCATGAAGGACCCACGCAGCGGACCGATCGCAGTCGTAACCGTGGTACTGGTGCTGTTGCTCAAGTTCTGCGCTCTCTGGGTGCTGGTGGAGCGCGATGCAGGTGCCTGGCTGGTATTGGCCCCAGTGGTCGGCCGGGCTGCCTTGCTGGGGCTGTTCATGGGCACCCCTTATGTGCGACCGGGAGGACTTGGCCAGGCGCTGGCCGACCATCTGCCCAGGCAGGCGGCGGGCTGGATTCTGGTTGCCAGTGCGCTGGTCTGCGTGCTGTTCGGTGGTTCGACGGTGCTGTGGGTGCTGCTGGTGTCGGTCGTGGTCTTTTTCTGGATTCGTCACCTGATGTGCCGACGCCTGGGCGGGACCACAGGGGACACCGCCGGGGCTCTGTTGGAGCTCTTGGAACTGACGGTGGTATTGGGGCTGGCGTTGTCGGGGCATTGAGGTCTCTGTTGTCAAAGCTGGATTTTTCACGTGCAAAGGCCTGACACAACGACACCATGCAACTTCCCGCAATGTTGCTGAACGGTTTCCCTGGCGAGGCGGGCGTATGCTCACGGGCCGACTCATAGATCAGGGAGCCCTCGCATGCGCCATTGGATGTTCGCCAGCCTCTTGGCACTGGCAAGCCTGCCGGCCAACGCTGCAGACCTCATCGATTTCTGGAACACCCCCCGCCATGGCGGCAACAGCTTCAATCGTTTGCCTCCCGATCAATCCTACTTCCAGGCACTGAGTGGCTACGGCGCCACCTGGGTGCGGTTGTCATACGACAAGTGGAAGCCTGAGGGGCGTGACTTTCTGCTCGGTGATGCTGACGCCTACAACAGTCTTTCACAGCAAGATCTGGCGCAGTTGAAGACCGTGCTGGACAACGCCCATGCCGCAGGTCTGAAGGTGGTGATCGCCCCGCTTTCGTTGCCGGGCATGCGCTGGTCACAAAACAACCAAGGCCAGTTCGACGACCGACTCTGGCAGGACAAGCGCTACTGGGCCCAGGCGGTCAACTTCTGGCGCGACCTTGCCCAGGCACTGAAGGATCACCCTGCCGTGGCGGCCTACAACTTGATCAACGAGCCTGCGCCAGAGCGCAATGCCGGCCTGGCCGAGCATGCCGAGCAGCAGCGTATGCAGCAGTGGTACGCCGGCGAGCAGGGTGGGCCGCGTGATCTGCCGGCCCTGTATCGCGAGCTGGTGGCGGCAATTCGTGAGGTGGATGCGACCACCCCGATCATGGTCGATGCCGGCTGGTACGCAGCAGCCGATGCCTTCGGCTATTGGCCGGCGGCTTTGGCGGATGGGCGAGTGCTCTACAGCGTGCACATGTATGAGCCGTACTCGGCCACCAGCGCGCCGAACATGGCGCGCAAGCAGCCGATTCCCTATCCGGGGCCGGCACCCTTCGGCGGCAAGCGTGAACGATGGGATGGTGAACGGGTAGCGGCTTATCTTCAAAAGCCGCTGGATTGGGCGGATGCGATGGGGGTTCCCCGCTCTCGTCTGGTGGTGGGGGAGTTCGGCTGCATGCGCCGACTGGCCGGTTGCAAGCAATACCTCGAGGATGTCCTCACTGTCTTGGACAAGCAGCAACTGCACTGGGCCTTCTACAGCTTCCGGGAAGACAACTGGGACGGCATGGACTACGAACTGGGCGCGACCAAGGTCCCCTGGCGCTACTGGCAGGCGATCGAAAAGGATGAACCTGATCCGCTGGCCCGCCAGGCCACGGCTGAGTTCGAGCCGATTCGCCGGCGGTTGGCGCCATAACATCAACTTTGAAATTTATTGCAACATTTCGGATGCGGGTATATACACGCACTCATGCTGACCAGTGAATGCATCTGTACCCATCTGCGCCGCGCCGCCCGCGGGGTGAGCCGGCACTACGACGAAGCCCTTGCCGGCTTCGGTGTCAATGTCGCGCAGTTTTCCCTGTTACGTCACCTGCAGCGGCTCGATCGGCCAAGCATCACCACCCTGGCCGAAGCCATGGGCCTGGACCGCAGCACCCTAGGGCGCAACTTGCGCGTGCTGGAGGCTGAAGGGCTGGTGAAGCTGTCCGATGGCGATGACCAACGCAATCGCCTGGTGCTCCTGAGCGCGACGGGCGAAGCGTTGTTGCGCGCTGCGCACCCCGCGTGGGAACAGGCTCAGCGGAAATTGATCGAGCGATTGGGCGAAGGGCAGCGGGACGTGCTGATCGGGCTGCTGGAACGCCTGGCCTGATGTTTTACAACTAATAAGTGGGTATATACCCGCATGAACCTTGCGATGTGCTGGAGAGAACGACGATGACCTCGGTATGGCGAACCAGCGGGTGGGTATTGTTGGGGGCGGCGCTGATTTTGGCGTTGTCCCTGGGGGTGCGGCATGGCTTTGGCCTGTTCCTGGCGCCCATGAGTTCCGAGTTCGGCTGGGGAAGGGAAGTGTTCGCCTTCGCCATTGCCCTGCAGAATCTGATCTGGGGCCTGGCCCAGCCCTTTGCCGGGGCCCTGGCTGACCGCCTGGGCGCCGCGCGGGTCGTGATCATCGGCGGGATTCTCTACACCGTTGGGCTGGTATTGATGGGCATGGCCGACTCGGCCTGGTCGCTCTCGCTAAGCGCGGGTCTGCTGATCGGCATTGGGCTGTCCGGTACATCCTTCTCGGTCATTCTCGGGGTTGTGGGACGCGCGGTCCCGGCGGAAAAACGCAGCCTGGCCATGGGTATCGCCAGTGCCGCCGGCTCATTCGGCCAATTCGCCATGCTGCCGGGGACGCTCGGCCTGATCCAGTGGCTGGGTTGGTCGGCGGCCTTGCTGGTACTGGGCCTTCTGGTGGCTTTGATCGTGCCGTTCGTGGGCCTGTTGCGTGATCGACCGCTTCCGAATCACGGTACCGAGCAGACACTCGGCCAGGCGCTGCGCGAGGCGTGTTCGCATTCAGGGTTCTGGTTGCTGGCGCTGGGCTTTTTCGTCTGCGGTTTCCAGGTGGTGTTCATCGGCGTACATCTGCCGGCCTACCTGGTGGACCAGCATCTGCCGGCGACCACCGGCACCACCGTGCTGGCGTTGGTCGGGCTGTTCAATATCGTCGGTACCTACACCGCCGGTTGGTTGGGCGGGCGCATGTCCAAACCGCGTTTGCTCACGGGCTTGTACCTGTTGCGGGCGGTGGTGATCGTGTTGTTCCTGTGGGCGCCGGTGACTCAGGTCAGTGCTTATCTGTTTGGCATCGCCATGGGGCTTTTGTGGTTGTCCACGGTCCCGCTGACCAATGGCACCGTGGCCACAGTGTTCGGTGTACGTAACCTGTCCATGCTCGGTGGCATCGTCTTCCTGTTCCATCAGTTGGGCGCCTTCCTCGGTGGTTGGCTGGGCGGCGTGGTGTATGACCGTACCGGCAGCTACGAGCTGGTCTGGCAGATCTCGATTCTGTTGAGCGTGTTGGCTGCTGCCCTGAACTGGCCTGTGCGCGAGCGTCCTGTGGCACGCCTGCAGGCCCAGCCAGCATGAACCGCTCCCTGACGCGCGGGTTGCTGGCAGCAGGCGCGTTCGTGCTGCTGGCACTGGCATGGTGGGGCTGGCATGAGGGTGGTCTGGCGTTGATGCAGTTGGGCATGGGCGTTTGTTAGGCGCTACCCTGCAGGTAACGGATTTTCATCTTGCAGGAGTGCCGACGATGTCTCTACGCAGGTTTACCCTCTCGTTACTGGTTCTTGCCGCCGCTTCGTCCAGTTGGGCGGCCGATTGCCCCGCCTTGCTGCAAGGCAGCCTGCCCGAACTGCGTGGCAAGGAGCAGATCGATTTGTGTGAGCGCTTTGCCGGCAAACCGCTGGTGGTGGTCAATACCGCCAGCTATTGCGGTTTTGCGCCGCAGTTCGAGGGGTTGGAGTCGACCTACAAGGCTTACCACGAAAAGGGCCTGGAAATGCTCGGCGTGCCTTCGAACGACTTCAAGCAGGAAGATGCCGACAGTGAGAAGACCGCCAAGGTGTGCTACGCCAACTATGGCGTGACCTTCACCATGACCAAGGCCCAGGCTGTGCGTGGCAAGGATGCGGTGCCCTTGTTCGTTGAGCTGGCGCGTCAGAGCAGTGCGCCGAAATGGAATTTCTACAAGTACGTGGTAGATCGCCAGGGCAAGGTGATCGCCAACTTCTCCAGCCTGACCAAGCCTGACGACCCCGCCTTCCAGGCAGCGATCGAAAAAGCCATCGCTTCCCAGCCATGATGTTCAGTGCGCGTGGGGGCGTTGATCCCACGTTGGCCGAGCCTGGGTTGGTACAGGCATGAAAAAACCGCCACGAGGGCGGTTTCTTCATGTAGCGGGTGCAACTCAGAAGCGGTAGGTGAGGGATGCACCGATGCCGTGAGCGCTGTTTTCGTACTTGGCCTGGTAGCTGCCCTTCAAAGCGCCTTCCTGCAGGGAGTCCGGACGATTGTTGACCTTGGTGTCTTCTTCCCACAGGTAGGAGTAAGCCACGTCGATGGTCATGTCGTCGTTCGGGCTCCAGCCAGCACCGAAGCTGACCGCCTTGCGATCGCCAGTCGGGATACGTGGCGAACGGTCGTGGTTGTTGGTTGGCGACTGGTCGACGGAGAAGCCTGCGCGCAGGGTCCACTCCTTGTTCACCTTGTAGGCTGCGCCAATGGCGTGGGCCCAGGTGTCGTGCCAGTTCTGCTCTTCGGTGATGGTCTTGAGCGGATAGCCTGCGGGAGCCTCGTTCTCGACAGTAATGTTTTCCAGACGGCTCCAACGAGTCCAGGTGCTACCGGCATACAGCGTCCAGTTGTCATCCAGTTCGTGAGTAATGGAGAAATCTACCGACTCAGGGGTCTTGATCTTCAGACTGGCGTCGAACTTGCCGCTCAGGCCGATGGGCAGAGGGTATGAAACGCGGGTGTTGCCTTCGAGCTTGTAGTCGACCATCGAATGGTAGGTCAGGCCCAGGCGGGTGCGATCAGTGGCCTGTACCAGTACACCGATGTTGTAGCCCACGGCGGTATCGTCGCCCTTGATCTTGACTTCGCCATCGCGAGAGCCCGGGCCAGCAAAGGCCTGGCTGCTGAGGTTCGAACCCAGTTCACCCTTGATACGGTTGATGGTCGGGCCAAAGCCAATCGACACCTTGTCGTTGAATGCATAGCTGACGGTCGGCTGGAATGTTACGACCTCGACTTTGCTCTTCTTGCCCCAGTAACGTGCGGCATCATCTCCACCGTAGTCGGTGATCAGGCCGAAGGGTACATACACACCGAAGCCTACGCTCCAGTGGTCATCGATCGGCTTGACGTAGTAACCCATTGGTACGCCGACGGTTGGCACCATGTCACCGTCAGTCTCACCCCCGTAGTTACTTCCGCGACCCGAGATATCGGTCTTGGCGATGACGGCAGCTCCGCCGACGGTAACTTGTTCGCGCTTCAGGCGCGACATGCCGGCAGGGTTGCCATAGACAGTGCTGGCATCTTCGGCAGAAGACGAACGCCCTGCGAAACCTGTCCCCATACCGCTGACGCTTTGTTCGTTGAGGGCGAAACCTGCTGCGAACAGTTGGCTGGATGCGAGGGCGACAGCTACACCGAGGGAGGTTTTGAGCATTGCTTTTTTCATTATTGTGAAACTCCTTGGGTTCTCCGGGGCGAAAAGCTACCAACAATTTACGTGCTGCGCTATAGGCTCAATCGCAGCAGTTCGTGTAGTTTTGTAGGACAATCCGACCAAAATTCCCTTTTTTCCGGTTAATTTGTAAGGCACCTCTTAAGATGCTTCCGAAAGAATGGGGTTCACACAAAGATGCCAAGCGTGGGTGAAATCGCGCAGGCGCCCTTGGGGGTGGAAGATTTGGCGCCAGATGCGCGCCAGTCCCAACAGGTCATCGGCAGCTGGCAATCGAGGGGCCTGCTCTTCGATGAGCATCCAGGCGATCGCGGTGGAGTAACGCAGGTTGACTGCAAGTTCTAGGTGAGGACCGCGAAGGAATGCATGTTGGCTGGCCAGGCCGCGGACCAGGCTCGCCAGATCCGGATCGCGTGCCAGGTAGTCGTCCCAGAGGGCCTGATGTCGAGTTTCGCCGATTCGGTAGAGGCCGTGACCGCGCCTGTCGTGCAATGCCGAGCCGAGTGCCGACTGGCTAGCGGCCACGCCCAGCAGCAAGGCTTCGGCGCTTTCGCAATGACGATCCAGGTAGATCAGGGTCGGTCGGATCACATACTGACACAACTCTTTCGCTGCGATGCCCATGATGCCCTCGATCAGTTAAGGGCCGACGGGCGCTGGAGCTTGGCAGCTGGTGAATTGATCAGGCCCGCCGGAAGCGGCTCGCACCGCTCGAGTTGAAGTGTAGTGTGATAATCGTGGTGTAAAGGGCTGTTTTTAAATCGATTGCTGCCGGACGCCTCGGCGTATATGCCTTGTAGCAATTACGCCAAGAACGATCAGGCTGGCAAGCGAAGGGGTTACCGAGCGTGTGAATACATGGGTATATGTCGTTCACGCGGCCAACGACTGGCGAGTGCGCTCGATGATGGCCTGCAGCGGCGCGCTGCGGTTGTACTGCTCGGGGTACAGACGTTCGGTATGGCACGCGACGCCATGCTCGTCGACCAGGGTGAAGCTGAAGCTGCCCTTGCGAGGTGCGACGATGAGGCACTTCAAGGGGGCGAAGGCCTGGGACAGGGTGCCGATGGCGGATTGGATCTGATGATGAGTATTCATATTGTTTGGATGTTCCTGCATTTAACACGGGGTTCGATCCGTGCATCTTAGAAACGTTCCAGTGACGCCTTTATTAAGGGACGAAGAACCTGACTGGAACAGGGCAGCCAGAGGAGGCGCAAGCAAAATGTGGGCGCTGGGCTGACTGGTAGGTACATCAGAAGGCGGGCAAGGCACGCCAGGACCAAGGTTCGAGGCCTCTGGGTGAAGAATCCCGATCAATCTGTTACGTGATTCGTGATGGAGCAGCGGGGCTGCCTGGGAATCATCGAAAGGGCCGGTCCTGGTTTCAGCAATGGCTACTCGTTGGGTCGAGCGAGGCACTGCAAGGACACTGTTGGCCAGAATTGACTTTCAGCTGGGTACTAACGGTGAGCACCCTACCCTAACCATCTGTACCTGGCAAGCGATTTCGTGTTTTGCCAGGCTAGCCGAGCAGTATGGCGTTTAATTGACTGACTGTGAAGTGGGGCGCAGCCCGGCAGTGGGGACGATGCCTACACCAGTGACATCCAAATGGCTTTAAATCGCTCACTTGTGCACACACTGACAACGACTTGTAACAACTTGGCAACAGGCTACGGGAGCCTCGCCAATGACTTGACTGTGCGCTTAAGTCAATGAAAAAAAACACTAATTTTTGCTGGTGAAAAAATCGACAGTTTGACCAAAAGCCCCATTTCATGGGGCTTTGAGGCCTCGTAGGGGGGGTTGTCCACCGAGTTATCCACAGCTTCTGTGGATTGTCCCGAGCGCTTGCTCTAGGACGGGCGTGCCAGCTGTTTTTCGAATTGTCCGACAATCATGAGGCAGCCCAGAAGCGATACCATGGCTTCAAAAAACGTCAAGAAAAGATCATAGAAATTTTTTTACTTCGCCCCAAAAGCGCCGGGTCATCCGGATAAAAAAAGAGTAGAGTGGCGCGCCTCTCGAGTTGCCTTCGCTGTTGGTCATGAAGTTTCGCGGTAAACACCTCGCCAGTCCTCCTGTCTCTTCGTCAGAGCCTTATTCCAAACGCTTTTCCTTGAAAGTGGCCCTGTGGCTGCTCGACAGTCCACGCCTGGGGGACAAGACGCACGTCAAGCACCTGGCCGGCCGCCTGTTAAAGCAACCCGCGCGCCAGGGCGTGGTAGTGGCCCAGAGCCGCCTGGGGCAGATGCTTTGCCGGGAGTGCGGCAATGCCCGCGACCGGCGCATCGGTCATGACCTGTTGCGCCAGGCTGCGCGCGCGGGCGATCGTCGTGCGCAACTCGAATATGGTCGCCTGTGTCAGGCCAGCGAGCCGGAGCAGGCCCGTTATTGGTTGGAGTTGGCGGCAGGGCAGGGGTCGCAAGAGGCGCGGCGGTTGCTCCGACAGCTGCTTCCGGTTTGAGCGCCTATCGCAGGAGAGTCCTGCTACGCCCGCGATGGAGCAGGCTTTACCCTTGTGGCAGGAGCGGTAAAGCCACCCAAAGCCTCAACTGATAAGCTGCACGGCATTGTCGAACATCGATTGGAGTCGCTATGGCAGTGGATCTTGCCAGTATCCTGCTGGGCCTCGTTGCCGCAGCCGTCCCTTGCCTGGGTTGGGCATTGCAGTTGCAGCGACAGCTGTCGGCCAGGCAATCGGAGCTGGCCTTGGTGCAAGAGCGCCTGTCCAGCGCCCAACTTGCCCAGGAAGGTCTGCAAGCGCAACTGGAGGCTTGCCGTGATGAGATCAGCGACCTGAGCGAGGCGAACGTGGTCAAGCAGACCACCTTGGCGGCCCAGGCCCGAGAACTCGAGTTATTGCAGATCGATCGCGACAACGCCCGTGATGCCGCCCACGCCTGGCAGCTCGAGCGGGCCAATCGCGAAGCCGAGCAGCGTCGCCTGGAGGCCCAGGCCGCACGCCTGGAGGCCGAGCTGCGTGAACAGCAGGAAAGCCACCAACAGCGTCTCGAAGACCTGCAGGAGGCGCGCGATACCTTGCGTGCCCAGTTCGCCGAGATGGCTACCAAGATCTTCGATGAGCGTGAACAACGTTTCACCCAGACCAGCCAGCAGCACCTGGGCCAGTTGCTCGACCCACTCAAGGAACGCATCCAGGCGTTTGAGAAGCGCGTTGAGGAAAGCTACCAGCAAGAGGCGCGCGAGCGCTTTTCCCTGGGCAAGGAGCTCGAGCGCCTACAGCAGCTCAACTTGCGCCTGTCGGATGAAGCCACGAACCTGACTCAAGCCTTGAAGGGCCAGAAGACCCAGGGCAACTGGGGGGAGCTGATTCTCGAGCGGGTGCTGGAGCATGCGGGGCTGGAGAAGGGGCGGGAGTACCAAACCCAGGTTAGCCTCAAGAGTGCCGACGGGGAGCGTTACCAGCCCGACGTGCTGATCATGCTGCCAGGCAACAAACAGGTCGTGGTCGATGCCAAGGTCAGCCTCACGGCCTACCAACAGTTTGTGGCTGACACCGATGCCGAACGCGCCCAGGCTGCCCTCAAGCAGCACGTTCAATCCCTGCGCAGCCATGTCAAAGGGCTATCAAGCAAGGATTACAATCGTCTGGACGGTTTGCACAGCCTGGATTTCGTCCTGCTGTTCGTGCCCATAGAAGCGGCGTTCTCGGCAGCCTTGCAGGCTGAGCCCAACCTGTTCCAGGAAGCCTTCGATCGGCAGATCGTCATTGTCAGCCCGACCACCTTGCTGGCGACTTTGCGGGTCATAGACAGCCTGTGGAAGCAGGAGCGCCAGAGCCAGAATGCCCGGGAAATCGCCGAGCGAGCCGGGTGGCTGTACGACAAATTCGTCTTGTTCATCCAGGACCTGGACGAACTGGGCAGCCGCCTGCAGCAGGTAGACAAGGCCTATGCCGCTGCCCGCAACAAACTCTGCGAGGGTCGCGGCAACCTGGTCAGCCGCAGCGAGCAACTCAAACTGCTTGGCGCCCGGGCCAGCAAGAGCCTGCCGGGCGAATTGCTCGAGCGGGCGCTTGCCGAGGGTGTGCCGGCTGGCGAAGCGCTTACTGAACCAGGCTCAGATGGCGATTGAGCAAGGCGCGCAAGGCCGCCGGCTTGACTGGTTTAGCCAGGTAGTCGAGGCCGGCGGCGTGCACCATGGCGATGGTTTCGTTGCGCCCGTCCGCGCTGATCACCACGCCAGGCACCGGTTCGCCCAGGCGGGTGCGTAGCCAAGCCATCAGCTCGGTACCGGTCTCGCCATCGTCCAGGTGGAAATCCACCAGCGCCAGGTGCGGGCGCATGCCTTGGGCCAGCAACTCTTCGCATTGTTCCCGGTTGCGCGCCGTCCAGACCTGGCAGCCCCAGCGGCTGAGCAGGCTGTTCATGCCCAGGAGAATGCTGTCTTCGTTGTCCACGCACAGCACCTGCAAGCCGGCCAGGGGCTGGCTGACCTGTTCCACGGGCGTGCGGGTCTCGGGCGCCGGGGCTCGGGCGATCGGCACGCTGACCCTGAAGACACTGCCCTTGCCTGGCCAGGAGCGCACTTCCAGTGGATGCCCCAGCACCCGGCACAGGCCATCGGCGATTGCCAGGCCCAGGCCCAGGCCTTTTTCAGCGCGGGTCTGGTGACTGTCCAGGCGCTTGAACTCTTGGAAGATCACCTGCAACTTGTCGTCGGCAATACCCGGGCCTCGATCCCAGACCTCCAGCCACAGGCGCTCGCCCTGGCGGCGCACGCCGAGCAGCAGCGGACTCTTGCCGTACCGTAGGGCGTTGGTCAGGAAGTTCTGCAACACCCGGCGCAGCAGTTTCATGTCGCTTTCGACCCGCAGCCGGCTGCCCCGCAGGCGGAACTCCAACCCCTTCTCCGCCGCCAGCACCTTGAATTCGGTACCCAGGGTATCGAACAGTTCGTTGAGGGCGAACGGCTTGGGATCGGGCGTGATCTTGCCGTTTTCCAGCCGTGAGATGTCCAGCAGGTCGCTGATCAGTTCCTCCGCCGAGCGCAGAGAGCTGTCCATGTGCTGCACCAGTTGCCGGGCCTCTTCGTTCATGCCTTCAGCCTGTTGCGACAGGGCGGCGGAGAACAGCCGCGCAGCATTGAGCGGCTGCATCAGGTCATGGCTGACCGCGGCCAGGAAGCGGGTCTTGGACTGACTGACCGCTTCGGCACGGCTCTTGGCTTCCGATAACGCCTGGTTGAGCTGGGAGAGTTCTTGGGTCCGTTCGGCTACCCGTTGCTCCAGGCTTTCGTTGGCATCCTTGAGCGCCTGTTCGGCTTCGCGGAAGGGCGTGATGTCGGTGAAGCTCATGACAAAGCCCCCGCCTGGCATGGGGTTGCCGATCAACTCGATGACCCGGCCATTGGGGAACAGCCGCTCGGAGGTGTGTGCTCGGCCCTGGCGCATCCAGTGCAGACGGCGTGCGACATGCACCTGTGCCTCGCCTGGGCCGCACAGGCCGCGTTCGGCGTTGTAGCGGATGATGTCGGCGATCGGCCGACCCACGCTGATCAGCCCGTCGGGGTAGTTGAACAACTCCAGGTAGCGGCGGTTCCAGGCCACCAAGTGCAGGTTCTGGTCTACCACGCTGATGCCCTGGTTGATGTTCTCGATGGCGCCTTGCAGCAGGGCGCGGTTGAACTGCAGCACCTCGCTGGCTTCGTCGGCGATGCGAACCACGTCTTCAAGCTGCATCTCTCGGCCTTCGATGGCCGCCTTGACCACTGCGCGGGTCGAAGAGGTGCCAAGCACACCCGCCAACAGCCGCTCAGTGTGCTCGATCCAGTCGCCGTCGGCGTTCTGGTTGGGGTTGAAGCCCTTGCCCTGGCGATAGGCGAAACGAATGAAGCTCTGCCGCGCCCGCTCTTCGCCCACAAAGCGCGCAGCCAGCTTGAGCAGATCGTCGATCTGTACCGCCAGCAGCGACCGGTTGCTGGGCCTGGCGCTGCTCTGTTGACCGATGAAGCGGCCTGCCTGCCAGTGCTCCGAGACGCGTGTGCGCGACAGGATCGAGACCCAGGCGAACAGGATGAAATTACCCGCCAGGGACAGCACCACACCCTGGGTCAGTGGGGTGATCGGCAGGTTCAGCGGGTTGCCGTGCAGCCAGGCAAGGCCGGGGAACAGTTGCAGTGACCATCCCAGGCTGTGGGCGGCGATCGGCAGCACCAGGGTGTAGAACCATAGGAATATCCCGGCCGCGAGGCCTGCGAATACGCCGCGGCGGTTGGCCTGCTTCCAATACAGCGCCCCCAGCATGGCTGGCGTCAATTGGGTTACGGCGGCGAAGGCGATCTGGCCGATGGTCGCCAGGCTCGCGGTGGAACCCAGCAGACGGTAGCTGACATAGGCCAGCAGGAGAATGGCAACGATGGTCACTCGGCGCACCGAGAGCATCCAGTGGCGGAACGCCTCGAACGGCCGCTCGGCGTTCTTGCGACGCAGCAGCCACGGCAGCAGCATGTCGTTGGATACCATGGTCGACAAGGCCACCGCCTCGACGATGACCATGCCGGTGGCGGCTGAGGCACCACCGATGAACGCCAGCAATGCCAGGCTCGGGTGGGCCTCGGCCAAGGGTAGGCTGATGACGAAGGAGTCGGAGATCACCGTGCCTGGCAGCAACATCTGCCCGGCCAGGGCGATCGGTACCACGAACAGCGCGGCCAGTGCCAGGTACAGGGGGAACACCCAGCGGGCCATACGCATGTCCTGAGGCTCGATGTTTTCCACCACAGTGACATGGAACTGGCGGGGCAGGCAGATGATGGCCATCATCGCCACGGCAGTCTGCACCACCATCGAAGGCCAGTTGACGGTTTCCTGCCAGTAGGTTTCTAGATGCACCGACTGTCGCGCCTGAGTGAACAAATCATCGAAGCCGTCGTACAGATTGAACACGACGAACGCGCCGACGGCGAGGAAGGCCAGCAGCTTGACCAGGGATTCGAAGGCAATCGCCAGGACCATGCCCCGGTGGTGTTCGGTGACATCAAGGCTGCGCGTGCCGAAGACGATGGCAAATAATGCCAGCACCAGCGAAATCACCAGTGCGGTGTCTTGCACTCGGGGGCCAGTGGCGTCGGCGTTGGCACCGATCAGCAGATTGACACCGAGCACGATGCCCTTGAGCTGCAAGGCGATGTAAGGCAGCACGCCTACCAGGCAGATCAGCGCCACCACCACCGCCAGCGACTGGGACTTGCCGTAGCGTGCGGCGATGAAGTCGGCAATCGAGGTGATGTTCTCTTGCTTGCTGATCAGCACCATCTTCTGCACCACCCAGGGCGCGAAGACCAGCAGCAGCACAGGCCCCAGATAGATTGGCAGGAACGCCCAGAGCTGTTCGGCAGCCTGGCCGACCGCGCCGAAGAAGGTCCAGCTTGTGCAGTACACCGCCAGCGACAGGCTGTACACCCAGGCGCGCAGGCGTGGCGGCAATGGCGTGCTGCGACGGTCGCCATAGAAGGCGATGGCGAACATGATGGCCATATAGGCCAGGGCGACCACGGCGATCAGCCCACTGGACAACGACATGCAAACTCCGGAGCAAAAAAGGAAACGCGGTCCCGATCAATCAGTCTGGCACGCAGTCTGGGGTTCGTCAGCGCAGACGATGGTCGCAGTGGCAGGACGCCGCAGGCCTGGGCTTTGTCACGACCCTGTCGGCGCCGGCTTGGCACAGCAGGTGGCGTATTAAGGCGTCATGGCCGCTCCATCGCACCTCTTGTCCCCAGGTAATAGAACCCTGCCGCCAGTATCACCGACAACACCAGCAGGTAGAAGATTGCCACCGGCACCATCAGCCCCAGGGCGAAACCGACGAGCACAGGTCCCAGGGCCGCGCCGAGGTTGGAGAGGTTCTGCGCGCCATAATAGACCCCGCGCAGGTGCTCCGGCGCGATCAGGTCGATGAACATGTATTCGGCCGGGATCACGATGATCTCGCCCAAGGTGAACACCAGCATCGCCAGGCACCAGGCCATGACCGAGCCTGCCAGGGAAAAGCCCAGCAGACCGAGCACGAACAGTGTCATGCCGGCCATCAGCCAAGGCATCAGACGCTGGCGGTCGATGCGGCGGCCCACCAGGTACTGCAGTGCGATCACCGTGGTGGCGTTGGTGGTCACAAGGTACCCCACCAACCTCGCTGCCTCGCTGGCGCTGGTGGTGACCACCAGGTATTGGGAGAGGTAGGCGGTGAACTGTCCGAACACCACGGCACTGAGCACGCCGCCTAGGGTGAAACACACCAGCCGACGGTCCCGCGCCAGTTGCAGACCGACCTGGGCAAAGCCGGCGCCGGGCTGGTTTGGCTCGCTTATCTTCAGTTGTCGCACGCCCAGGCGCTGGTACAAAAGGGCCATGCCCAAGCCGATCGCTGCGGACACCACAAAAGGCAGGTGGTCGTTCAGCTCGAGCAGGGCCACCCCGAGCAGAGGGCCTGCTGCATAGGCGATGTTGCTCAAGGTGTACTTTATGGCGAATACCTCGGCCCGCTCGGACACTGGCAGTAATGTGCAAAAGCCTGCCTTGGCGGCGATGTCGACCACCGCCAGGGCCAGGTTGATCAGCACCAGGCACAGGAAGAACAATGCGGCCCAGCGGCTGGCGATGGCGCCGACGAAGGCCAGGGCGAACGTCAGCATGGCGCCGATTAGCAGGGCATAGTTGCTCAGGGTGTCGACCAGATGTCCGCCATACAGGCTCAGCAATGACGCCAGGATCAGCGCGCCGCCGATCAGCAGCCCGATGTGGCTGACCGGCAACTGGAAGTTGTCCGCCAGGTAAACCACCAGGTAAGGAAGGGTAATCGCCCGGGCCAAGGTCAGTGCGAACGTGATCGCAAGCAGCAGGCGCACGGGGGTGGGGTAGCGATATAGGGCGGCGAGCATCGGACATCCTTGTTGTCGAGTGGTGCCAGTGGCCAAGCATAAGGATAGGCACACGGTTTGTCGTGTGTCCGGTGGAGGAGGGCGTGGCGGTCGCAAATAGCCGCACGCATTCTTCCGGTTGCCAGTGAGCCCCATTCCCATGCAGATTTGTGGCTTCTCGCGCTGTGCGTGCCTCCAATGTAAAAGCCCAATCAGGTACACGGACGATGAGTCACCCCTCGCAATTCACCCTGCTCGGCAAGCGGCGTTTTCTGCCGTTCTTCATTACCCAGTCGCTGGGTGCCTTCAACGACAATCTGTTCAAGCAGTCGCTGATCCTGGCGATCTTGTACAAGCTCAGCCTGGAAGGCGATCGCTCGATTTGGGTCAATCTCTGCGCGCTGCTGTTCATCCTGCCGTTCTTCCTGTTCTCGGCACTGGCCGGGCAGTTTGGCGAGAAGTTCGCCAAGGATGCGTTGATCCGCGCGATCAAGTTGGCAGAGGTCGTCATCATGGCCATTGGCGCGACCGGATTTGTCACTGGCCACCTGTACCTAATGCTGCTCGCGTTGTTCGCGATGGGCACCCATTCGGCGCTGTTCGGCCCGGTGAAGTACTCGATCCTGCCCCAGGCTTTGCGTGAAGAGGAACTGGTCGGCGGTAATGGCCTGGTGGAAATGGGCACCTTCCTGGCGATCCTGGCCGGAACCATCGGGGCTGGGGTGATGATGTCCTCTGGCAGTTATGCTGCGGTGGTCGCAGGGGGAGTGGTCGGCACCGCGGTGCTCGGCTACCTGGCCAGCCGCTGGATCCCTCGGGCGGCCGCCGCTGCCCCGCAAATGAAGCTGGATTGGAACATCTTCAAGCAATCCTGGGCCACCTTGCGCCTGGGGCTGGGGCAAACGCCAGCGGTGTCGCGCTCGATCGTCGGCAACTCCTGGTTCTGGTTCGTCGGCGCCATTTACCTGACCCAGATCCCGGCTTATGCGAAGGACTGGTTGCACGGCGATGAGACCGTGGTGACGCTGGTGCTGACGTTGTTCTCGGTGGGTATCGCCTTGGGGTCGCTGCTCTGTGAGCGTTTGAGCGGGCGTAAGGTGGAGATCGGCCTGGTGCCGTTCGGCTCCTTCGGCCTGACCCTGTTCGGCCTGCTGTGGTGGTGGCACTCGGGCGATGTACCGGCAGGGGAGGTGCCCCATGACTGGCTGGCGCTGCTTGGCATGGGCCAGGCTTGGTGGATCCTGCTTTCGATCGTGGGCCTGGGGGTGTTTGGTGGCTTCTATATCGTGCCGCTGTACGCCTTGATCCAGGCGCGTACGCCCGAAGACCAGCGGGCCCGGGTGATCGCTGCCAACAACATCCTCAATGCGCTGTTCATGGTGGTCTCGGCGATCATCACCATCGTGCTGTTGAGCGTGGCAAAACTGAGTATCCCTCAGCTGTTTCTGGTGGTGTCGTTGCTCAACGTCGCGGTCAACGCCTACATCTTCCGCATCGTGCCCGAATTCACCATGCGCTTCCTGATCTGGCTGCTCAGCCACTCCATGTACCGCGTCGAACATCGGGACCTGCAGTGCATCCCCGATGAGGGCCCGGCGTTGCTGGTGTGCAACCATGTGTCTTTCGTCGATGCACTGCTCATCGGCGGCGCCATTCGCAGGCCGATACGCTTTGTCATGTACTACAAGATCTATAACCTGCCGGTGCTCAATTTCGTGTTCCGCACCGCCGGGGCCATCCCCATCGCCGGACGCAGCGAAGACGAGGCCACCTATGAGCGCGCCTTTGCGCGAATTGCCGAGTACCTGGCCGATGGCGAACTGGTCTGCATCTTCCCTGAAGGAAAGCTGAGCGCCGATGGCGAGATAGATGTGTTCAAGGGAGGGGTGAGCCGCATCCTGCAGGAAACACCCGTGCCGGTGATTCCGCTGGCCTTGCGAGGGCTCTGGGGCAGCTTCTTCAGCCGCGATCCGAACAAGGGCTTTTTCAAGCGTCTTTGGTCGAGGGTGACGTTGGTGGCTGGCGCCGCCATCCCGGTGGAGGCGGCGCAGCCCAATGCACTACGCGAGAAGGTCAGTGCCCTGCGTGGCGATGTGCGTTGAGTGATGTGGGCGCAAGGTCAGCTAGTGCTGACCTTCAGGCCGATCAGGCCGGCGATGATCAGTGCAACACTGATTAGGCGCATGATCGCCATGGATTCGCCGAACAGGATGATGCCAGCGATGACGGTGCCGACGGCGCCGACGCCGGTCCATACGGCATACGCCGTGCCCAGCGGCAGCTCCTTCATTGCCAGACCCAGCAGGCCCAAGCTCACGGCCATGGCGGCAACAGTCAGTGCGGTGGGGAGTGGACGGGTGAAACCGTCGGTGTACTTCAGGCCTACGGCCCAGCCGACTTCGAACAGGCCAGCGAAGAACAGGATGATCCAGGACATGGTGGGTCTCCATCGTTGTTAAGGATGGGGCCGTCCCCCTGAATGATCACGCAGAGCGTCGTGAGGTCGTCCTCACAGTGCGCACTATACTGCCCATTTCCAGAAAACAGGGCAAGTCCGACGGACTCACGGTGTCGCAGCTTCAAGCTCCAAGCCTTAAGTGAAGCAGCACGGTGCTGGCCGCACCGCGCTGTCGCTTTTGACTTTCTTCTTGCAGCTTGTGACCGCTCTTAGACCCCCTGCGGGATCTCCTCGCCACCCAGGGCTTCGAACAGCGCCGGCAGGAACTCGGTGAAGGTCATCATCATCAGGGTGAAGCTGGCATCGAACTGCTGCTGGGCTTCTTCACCGCCATCCTGCTCGGCTTGTTCCTGCAGCAACTCCTCGAACTTCAGGCGCTTGATCACGGTCTTGTCGTCCAGCACAAACGAGAGCTTGTCCTGCCAGGCCAAGGCCAATTGGGTGACTACCTTGCCGGTGCCCAGGTGCAGCTGGATCTCTTCGCTGGCCAGATCCTGACGCTTGCAACGAACGATGCCGCCGTCCTCGTGGGTATCGCGCAGCTCGCACTCGTCCAGGACGAAGAAGTCTGGTGCAGGTGCCTGAGACTTGACCCAGTCGGTCATGGTCGCGCTCGGGGCGATCTTCACGGTGACCGGACGCACCGGCAGCGAACCCATGACTTCACGCAGGGTCGACAGCAGGTCTTCAGCGCGCTTGGCGCTGGCCGAATTGACTAGGATCAGGCCTAGGCGCGGGGCGATGGCGGCGAAGATCATCGAACGGCGGATGAAGGCGCGGGGCAGGAACGATTGGATGATGTCGTCCTTGATCTGGTCGCGCTCCTTCTTGTAGACCTTGCGCATCTGTTCGGTCTCGATCTCCTCGATCTTTTCCTTGACCGCATCGTTGACCACGCTGCTTGGCAGGATGCGCTCTTCCTTGCGCGCGGCGATCAGCAGGAAGTCACCGCTGACGTGCACCAGAGGAGCATCCTCGCCCTTGCCGAATGGGGCGACGAAACCGTAGGTGGTCAGCTCCTGGCTGGCACAAGGGCGGGCCGGCTTGCTGGCCAAGGCGGCTTCCAGCGCCTCGGGTTCGAACGGGATGTCCTGGGTCAGGCGGTAGGTCAGCAGGTTCTTGAACCACATGAGGGGGAATCTCTCCTTAATGCATAAGGCGGGCATTATTCTCCGAGGGGCGGTCACAGGCCAACCCTGTCAGAGGGCCACCAGACACTTATTCATAAGGAAAAGCCTGGTTGTGCTAGGTCTTTGAAAGATCTGAAAATTTTTTTTAAAAAAGTGCTTGCCAGGGTGGCAGGTCCTCCGTAGAATGCGCGCCACACCGAGACGTTGGGTGATTAGCTCAGCCGGGAGAGCATCTGCCTTACAAGCAGAGGGTCGGCGGTTCGATCCCGTCATCACCCACCACTTCTCGATGTTTAGCGCAGCGGTAGTTCAGTCGGTTAGAATACCGGCCTGTCACGCCGGGGGTCGCGGGTTCGAGTCCCGTCCGCTGCGCCATATTCCAGCTTCCAGGGCCCACTGAACACCCGGAAGCCACAAAAAAAGCGACCTTAGGGTCGCTTTTTTTGTTTCTGCTCTTCTCATCCAGGCTTCGCGAGCGTGGCGCTCGGCATCGTGATTGGGGCGCCGCTTACGCCCCTTCCCGGAATTCAAGCCATCGCGGTTGCCAAGGCCTTTTCTTCCTCGCGCAGCGTCAGCACTTCCACGCTAGTCTCTGTCACGGCCACGGTATGTTCCCACTGGGCCGACAGCGAATGATCGCGGGTAATCACGGTCCAGCCATCGCGCAATGTACGCGTACCACGCCCACCCTGGTTGATCATCGGTTCGATGGTAAAGACCATGCCAGGCTTGAGTTTCATGCCCATGCCCGGCTGGCCGAAGTGCAGCACTTCAGGGCCTTCGTGCATCTGCTGGCCGATACCATGGCCGCAGTACTCCCGGACCACGCTGTAGCCTGCCGCCTCGGCATGAACCTGGATGGCATGGCCGATATCGCCGAGGGTCGCGCCGGGGCGTACCTGGGCGATGCCTTTCCAGAGCGCCGTATAGGTGGTATCCACCAGGCGCCGGGCGTCATCGCTGACCTGGCCGAGACAGTACATTTTCGATGAGTCGGCAATGTAGCCGCCCTGTTCCAGGGTGATGTCGACGTTGATGATCGACCCTTCCCTAAGCACCTCATCGGCCTTTGGCATGCCATGGCACACCACGTGGTCCACGGAGGTGTTCAGCGCATAAGGAAAGCCGTACTGCCCCTTGCTCGCCGGCCGCGCCTTGAGCGTCTGGACGATGAAGGCCTCGGCGCGGTCGTTGATCTGCAGGGTGGTCACGCCAGGGCGAATGAAGCTGTCCAGGTCAGCGAACACCTGGGCCAGCAGTTGACCTGCCCGGCGCATGAGGTCGAGTTGGGCCGGGGTCTTGAAGATCACTTGGGACATGGGCAGGGCTAGGATCACAATGGCAAAGAGTCGCCAGAATAGCCCTACGGACGATACATGCGCCACCGCTTGCCAGGGAGGGCGAACAGGTGCTTGAAGCGCGAGGCCCGAAGCTGCAAGCTGCCGGGCATGAACCTCGATACCCGCATCAAGTACCGCCATCTGTTGTGTTTTCTGGAGATTGCCCGCCAGGGTAGCCTGGCCAGGGCTGCCGATGTATTGGCGATCAGCCAGCCGGCGATATCCAAGACGTTGCGCGAGCTCGAAGAGCTGCTCGAAACCCGCCTGTTCGAGCGCACCCGGCAAGGCGTCGAACTGACCGCCGCTGGCACCTTGTTCATGCGTTACGCCGGGCCCAGCGTCCACGCTCTACGTGAAGGCGTGGGAAGTGTGCGCGGCGAGGCGCGGGCGCCGTCGCAGGTGCGCATCGGTGTGTTGTCGACAGTCGAGAGCCTGCTCATGCCGGAGGTGCTGTGCCGGCTTCACCAGCGGCATTCGGCCTTGGTGATCGAAGTGGTGACTGGCGCCAGTGCGCAACTGCTTGGGCAGTTGCGTCTGGGTGAGCTGGAGCTGGTTGTAGGGCGCATGACCGACAGCCCCCAGATCCAGGGGTTGTCCTTCGAGCATTTGTACAGCGAGTCGATGAGTTTGGTGGTACGGCCCGGCCATCCTTTGCTGGCGCGCCATCCCATTGAGCGCGCGCGGGTTGGCGACTACCCGCTGGTCCTGCCGCCCCAGGGCACGACCATCCGCCAGCACGCTGATAGCCTGTTCGTGCAGTGCGCGATCCAGATGCCAGCCCAGCGCCTGGAGACCTTGTCCTTGGCCTTGAGCCGTCGTTACCTGCTCGGCAGCGATGCGGTCTGGGTGGCGCCGCGTGACGCGGTACTGATCGACTTGGGGCGTGGCGAATTGGTCGAACTCGACCTTGGTGTGCGCGAGCCTGGTGGTTCGGTGGGTATCTGTCGTAATGCCGCGTTGCCCCAGGGTGTGCCTGGACAATGGGTATGCGAGGTGATGCGTGAAGTCGCAGGGCAGTACCGGGATGGTCTGTATCCGTGAGCGTGCAGGCCTTTGGCCATGCTGAAGGTGCACGGGCAGCTCAAATCTGACTTACGTAGGGACAATGACACCTTCAATTGATCGGAAATATCCGTGAACTTATCGGACATTCCCTGCTCTCATGCCGGTAGCCATTGGTCACGGCCGCCTGCTAAGCTCGCGGCTTTACCTGATTGCCCTTATGGCGCATGAACAAGGAACTAGCATGAAACAGCATCGTTTGGCGGCTGCGGTTGCCCTGGTTGGCCTGGTCCTGGCGGGCTGCGACGCTCAGACCAGCAGCGTCGAGCTGAAGACTCCGGCACAGAAAGCCTCCTACGGTATCGGCCTGAACATGGGCAAGAGCCTGGCTCAGGAAGGCATGGAAGACCTTGATTCCAAAGCAGTAGCTCTCGGTATCGAGGATGCGGTTGCCAAGAAAGAGCAACGCATCAAGGATGAAGAATTGGTCGAGGCTTTCACCGCGCTGCAGAAGCGCGCCGAAGAACGCCTGGCCAAGGCCAGCGAGGAAGCGGCTAGCGCCGGCAAGAAATTCCTCGAAGAAAACGCCAAGAAGCCAGGCGTGGTCACCACTGCGTCGGGCCTGCAGTATGAAGTGGTCAAGAAAGCCGACGGCCCGCAGCCCAAGCCTACCGACGTGGTGACTGTCCACTATGAAGGCAAGCTGATCGATGGCAAGGTCTTCGACAGCTCCGTCGAGCGCGGCAGCCCGATCGACCTGCCTGTCAGCGGTGTGATCCCAGGCTGGGTAGAAGGCCTGCAACTGATGCACGTCGGCGAGAAGTACAAGTTGTACATCCCGGCTGACCTGGCTTACGGCGCCCAGAGCCCGAGCCCGCTGATCCCGGCCAACTCGGTCCTGGTGTTCGACCTGGAACTGATCGGTATCAAGGATCCGGCCAAGGCAGAAGGTGAGGCCGAGGCTCCGGAAGCTGAAGCACCTGCCAAGTAATCGCGCTGTTTACAACGCCCCGTCTCGACGGGGCGTTGTCGTTTCTGGGATTTGACGAAGGCGAACCTCGCCGCGGCTGTACGGTCGTAGCAGGAGTAGGGCAGCCCCGCAGCAAAACGTTTGCGGTTATGAAACGACTGTGTAAAAAACGCCCGATCTGAGCGAGACCCTTGCCCAGTGGGCGCCTCGCGTCGGAAACTGCACCCTGTTCACAAGGTTATCCACAATAAATGTGGATAACCTTCCCTGCCGATATGGAGGCCTCATGAGCGCACCCTGGAATTTTGCCCGCTTCCTGCCCTTGGCGGAGCGTCTGCTCAGCCGTGGCCGTCTGCCAGCCCTGTTGTTCGCCGTCGCGCGCAAGGGGCCGAAGCTGAGCCAATTGCGTGAGGATGTGCGTCTGCTGCAGGCCCTGTGCCTGGCGTGGTGGCGTGGCGAGTACCGGGCCATCAGCCCCAAGGCGCTGGTCACGGTGGTGGCTGGCCTGCTGTACTTCGTAAGCCCGCTGGACGCCATTCCCGATTGGCTGGTGGGCATTGGTTTTCTCGATGACATCGCCGTGCTCGGCTGGGTGCTCAAGACCGTGGCCGATGAGTTGAACCGCTTCAAGGCCTGGCGCGACAGCCAGGCGCCCGAGCGGCTGCGGGTGGTGGAACGGCTGCCGGATTCCCCTGAAAGCCTGCGCCTGGAGCGTCGCGCCCCTTGAGGATGGCACCGGATTCCTTGCCGTTCTGATATGAAACTGAGCCTATTTCGTCATGCAAAACGCTGATCTGCCCGACCTGCACAGACGCCCGCGCTTGGACATATAATTGGCATAAGGATTATGCCTACGGATTACATGCTGTAATCCTACGTAAAGGGGGTTGTAATGGGTATTCAGGTCATCAGCCGGGACGGTCAACCCGAGTACGCCGTAGTTCCCTGGGAGCAATATCAGGCGTTGCTCAAGGCGGCCGGGCAGGCGCCTGCTAGCGTTGAACCAAAAGCCACTGTGGATGCCCAGGCGCCGAGCCTGGCATCGTTGAGCGATTTGACGCGATTGCGTGAAGCCAAGGGGCTGGCGCCGGAACAACTGGCACGCAATGTCGGTATCAGCCCCGCCTATCTGGGCATGATCGAGTCCGGCGAGCGCCAACCAGACGCTGCGATCCTGCGCAGCCTGGCCTGGCATCTGGGTATCGCAGGCTGGAGCGAGCCATCATGAGCCAGGTCAGGATCAGCCGACAGCATTGGGAGAGCCTGCTGGGCGAACTGGATGTGGCCCGGCGTCAACGTCACCTGCTCACGTACCGTGCCTTGATCGAACGCCTGCAGCTTCCCAGCCCGGCCATGCAGACCTTGACCGCTGCCCTGGAGTACCTCGCTGTCCTCGATGCCCGTGCCGATCAGCCATTGCGCAGCTCGTTGGTGATCAGCCAAGGTGCCAGCCGCCTGCCGCGTACCGGCTTTTTCGAGTGTGTCGAGCGTCTGGGGCGTTTCTCCGGGCCAGTCGATGGCCTGGAAGCGGCGTCTTGGCATGCCTCCGAAGTGGTGCGGGTGTTCGAGTACAGCTATCCGGAACACGCCTGACGCAGCAGCACGTTCAGGCTGCGGTCTGTTCGGTGATCAACCTCAGCAGGTCCAGCACGCGTCCTATGCCCAGATAACGGCCGTTTTGGGTGATGACGAAGTCCTCATCGAGGCGTTGGCGAACCCGGCTGGTGATCAGGCGGCTGGCCTGGCGTAGTGAGTGCAGACGCTCCATGGCCAGAAACTCTACGCTCATCAGTTGCGCAACCGCCTTGCCCGGAGTGATCAACAAGTCCTGGCGATGGATGAGGCCGCAAGGCCTGCCATGATCATCCAGCACAGCCAGGGAATTGACCCCGGCGCAGGCCTTGAAGGCATTGAGCACCTCTTCAATCTCGCTATCAACCCTCACTGCCCGCTGCTCGATCAGCAACGCGCGCAAATCGTTAGGCCTGGCCCTGGCGGCAGGCGCCTCGCTGTCCGTCTGCAACAGCGGCTGGAAGTCTTCGCGTAGCGGATACTCCTGCGGGCGGCCGAGCAGATAGCCCTGAACCAGATCCACGCCCATTTCCCCAAGTACCGTCAGTTCTTCGGCCAGCTCGATGCCTTCGGCGATCACTTGGGCCTTTGAGGCGCGGGCGATCTGCAAGATGGAACCAACGAATTCGCGCTTGAGCGGGTCCAGGTGGATACCGTCGATGAAATGACGATCGATCTTCACGTAGTCCGGCCGCAGCTCCGACCACAGGCGCAGGCTGGAATAGCCTGCGCCCAAATCGTCCAGGGCGATGGAAAAGCCCATGTCGCGGTAGTGGTGCAAAGCGTTGGACAACAACTGGAAATCGTCGGTCGGGGTGTGTTCGGTCAGCTCGATGACCACTCGGCTCGGCGGCAACCCGACTTGCTCCAATAGCTTGAGGGTGCGGCCGGAGGGGTAGTTGGGTTCGAGCAGCGACTCGGGTGAGACGTTGAGAAACAGCTTGCCCTCCAGTGCCTGGTCGCAGAACCGCCGGCAGGCACTGTCGCGGCAGGCTTCTTCCAGTTCAGTGAGGCGGCCGGCCTGATGGGCGATGGCGAACAGGTTCAGGGGCGCGTGCAACGGGCTGTTGGAGGGGCCGCGACTGAGTGCCTCGTAACCGAGGACGCGGCGTTCGGAAAGACAGATGATCGGCTGGAACAGGCTGTGGATGCTGCGTTGAGCCAGGATGGCGCTCAATGCGCTGAGCTGTTCGGTGACGGTCATGGACTGCTTCCTGAAAGAAAAAGGGCCGGGCGCTTGCGCGTCCGGCCCTTCTATTTCACGACAGCCGAATGACTATTTGATGACAGGTCGCATTATTCTGCCATCACGCTCTCAGTGCTTGGCCACCTGCGAATTGAGGCTCAGGTAGTCGAGTAGGATGCGCCCTGTCTCGGACAGGTAGGCATCGTCTTCCGGCTTGGTGTCCTCGTCCTCGGTGGGCAAGGCGTCCTCGTCTTCCTTCTTGAGCTCCTTGAGTGGCTCTTCGCCCTTGGCTTTGCGACGGATGTTCTCCAGTGCCAGTTGCTTGGCTTCGATCTCGTCGTGGCGGGCGCGGCGCTCCTGCTCGTTGAGGCTGACAGTCTTTTCGTTCATCAGCTTCTGGGTCAGGGCCAGGCGATCGCGGATATAGGCAAATTCCGGATCCTTGGCGCTACGCGCATCGTGACGGGCCTTGAGCTCGGTCAGGAACGGCTTGAACGGGTCCATGGCCGGGCGCACGACAGGGCGGATGGTGTCCCATGGCATGGCTTCGGGCAGGGCGCTTTCGCCGATTTCCTTGGTGTCGATGATCGATGGGTAGTCGATATCCGGCAGCACGCCCTGGTGCTGGGTGCTCTGTCCGGAAACCCGGTAGAACTTGGCCAGGGTCAGTTTCAGCTCGCCGTGATTGAGCGGCTGGATGGTCTGCACGGTGCCTTTGCCGAAGGTCTGGCCGCCGATGATCAGGGCACGATGGTAGTCCTGCATGGCACCGGCGAAGATCTCCGAGGCCGAGGCCGAGAGGCGGTTGACCAGCAGGGCCAGCGGGCCTTTGTAGAAGGCACCGGGGTTTTCATCCTCGAGCACGTCGACACGGCCGTCGCTGTTGCGCACCAGCACCGTCGGGCCTTTCTCGATGAACAGGCTGGTCAGTTCGGTGGCTTCCTGGAGGGAGCCGCCGCCGTTGTTGCGAAGGTCGATGACCACACCGTCGACTTTTTCTTTCTGCAGCTCGGTGAGTAGCTTCTTCACGTCGCGGGTAGTGCTCTTGTAGTCCGGATCGCCTGCGCGATAGGCCTTGAAGTCCAGGTAGAAGGCTGGAATCTCGATGATGCCCAGCTTGTACTCGCGCCCATCCTGCTTGAGCTTGAGCACCGACTTCTTGGCGGCCTGCTCCTCGAGCTTCACCGCCTCGCGGGTGATCGACACAATCTTGCTGGTCTGGTCGTTGGGCGCGTTGCTGGCCGGGATGATCTCCAGGCGCACCACCGAGCCTTTCGGGCCGCGGATCAGCTTGACCACTTCGTCCAGGCGCCAGCCGACCACGTCGACCATTTCCTTGTTGCCCTGGGCCACGCCGATGATCTTGTCGGCCGGTGCCACCTGCTTGGTCTTGGCCGCCGGGCCTGCCGGCACCAGGCGCACGATCTTGACCTGGTCGTTGTCACTTTGCAGCACAGCGCCGATGCCTTCGAGCGACAGGCTCATGTTGATATCGAAGTTTTCGGCGTTATCCGGCGACAGGTAGTTGGTGTGCGGATCGTACGACTGGGCGAAGGTATTGATGTAGGCCTGGAAGATATCCTCGGCACGGGTCTGGTCCAGGCGCGAAAGTTGGTTCTTGTAGCGCTTGGTCAGGGTTTCCTGGATCTGCTTGGGATCTTTGCCTGCGATCTTCTGGCGCAAGACTTCATCTTTGACGCGCTTGCGCCACAGGTCGTCGAGCTCGGCCTCGTTCTTCATCCACGGGGCATCCTTGCGGTCGACCAGCAAGGTTTCGCGGGTGGTGAAGTCCATTTTGTCGACGCCCTTGTCCAGCTCCGCGAGCGCGAAGTCCAGGCGCGATTTCACGCGGTCCAGGTAGCGCTTGTAGATGGTGAAGCCAGGCTCCAGGTTGCCGCTTTTGAGGAAGTCGTCGAACTGGGTCTTCCACTTGTCGAACTGGGCGATGTCGGCGGCGGTGAAGTAGCTACGCGAAGGATCGAGCAGCTTGATGTAGCTGTCGTAGATGATGATCGAACGGGCGTCGTCCAGCGGCGGCTTGCTGTAGTGGTGGCGCTTGAGCAGTTCCACTACGTTGAGACTGGCGACGATCTCGTCGCGGTCAGGCTGCAGGCTGTCCCACTTGTTGGCGGCCGATGCATTGCCGCCGAGCGTGAGACTGCCGAGGCCGATCATGAGGGCGAGGGCTGTGCTGGGCAGGAAATGCTTCATGCTGATTCGACGTAAAGGCAATTGATCACGCATAGTAGGCCGTCTTTTCCGTTCGCCGGCTCCAGGAGAGCCGGACGCATACTGCAAAAAGCCCGGGACATGGCGATCCCGGGCTCAGTCATGACTCAACTATGGAGGCACTGTGAAGGCATTGCAAGGCGTTGACGGACATGTGGCCTGGGTAGAAGCCGAGCGCCCGGCCTGTGATGCGGGTCAGGTCCGAATCCGTGTGGCTGCAGCGGGACTCAACCGTGCCGATCTGCTCCAGCGCGCAGGCTTGTACCCGCCGCCCCCAGGTGCCAGCCCGTACCTGGGCCTGGAGTGCGCGGGGGTGATCGCGGAGGTCGGCCCGGGCGCGGATTGGCGTGTTGGCGACCGGGTTTGCGCATTGCTCGCAGGTGGCGGCATGGCCGAGGAGGTGGTGGTCGATGCCCGCCATGTCCTGCCGGTCCCCGAAGGCCTGAGCCTGCACGAGGCGGCAGCGATCCCTGAGGTGTATGCCACGGCCTGGCTGAACCTGTTCCAGCTAGCGGGCCTGCAGGCCGGTGAAAAGGTCTTGGTACATGCCGGGGCCAGTGGAGTGGGGTCGGCGGCGATCCAGCTGTGCAAGGCGTTCGGCAACCCCGTGTGGGTCAGTGTCGGCTCGCAGGATCGTCTGGCCTACTGCCAGGCGCTGGGTGCGACCGGTGGCGTGGTGCGCAACGAGAATCTGGAGGCGCTGGAAGGCTTCGGCCCGTTCGATGCGATCCTCGATCCGGTGGGGGCCAGCTACGGGCCGCTCAACCTCAAGCTGCTGGCCCGAGACGGGCGTTGGGTGATCATCGGTCTTATGGGCGGGCGCAAGGCCGAGCTGGACTTGGCGCAACTGCTGGCCAAACGGGTGCAAGTCACAGGCTCCACGCTGCGCAACCGTGACGATACCTTCAAGGCTGAACTGCTGCGAGACCTGGGCCAGCAGGTGTGGCCGCTGTTCAGCGAAGGTCGGCTTTCACCGCAACTGGTGGACACCTACCCGGTGGCCTTTGCCGAGGCGGCGTTTGCGGAGCTGGCGAGCAACCAGGTGTCGGGCAAGCTGGTGCTGGTGATCGATCCTGCCTTGGTGTAAGCCGGGCAGGCCTGTTCGCAGGTAAGCCGCTCCCACTGGTGTTGTGGGAGCGTTTCTACCCGCGAACAGGCTGTGAACATCAGCTCCAGCTCAGGATTGGCCACCCATTGATCTGCGCATGCTCACGCAACACCGGGTCCGGGTTGACCACATGCGGGTAGTCGACTTTCAGCAGCAGTGGCAGGTCATTGCGCGAGTCCGAATAGAAGCTGGCGCCTTCGAGGTTCTCCTGCTCTTGGTCCAGCCACTCCAGCAGTCGGGTGATCTTGCCTTCACGATAGGTCAGCACGCCATGGGTCTTGCCGGTGTACACGCCATTCACCGCTTCCAGCTCGATGGCCAGGTATTCGTCCACGCCCAGACGCGCCGCGATCGGTCCCACCAGATGGGTTCCCGAGGCGGAGATGATCAGGATGCGGTCGCCACGCTTGCGGTGTTCGGCAATGCAGCGGCAGGCATCGCCAAAGATGATCGGTTCTATCACGTCTTCGACCCAGGGCTCGATCAGGTGTTCGACCTCCTCGAGGGTACGTCCTGCTATCGGCTCCAGGCTGAAGGCCATGTACTCTTCCATCTGCAGGTGGCCTTTGCCATAGGCTTCCATCAATTCCTGGTCGCGTCGCAGGAATTCCTTGCCGTCGACCCAGCCCAACTGAGCCATCTGCTTGCTCCACAGCGAGGCGCAGTCGCCGTGGATCAGGGTTTCGTCCAGATCGAATATTGCCAATGCCATTGTGTTGTTCTCCTTAGGCCACTTCTCGTAGCGCCGTGGGGTCGATCGACAGGGACACCCGCTGGCCATCGGCATGCAGGTCGGCCGATGAGCGATTGAGTACGTCCACCACCAGTTCCACGCCACGCACCTGCACCCGGTAGCGGATGACGTTGCCCAGCAGGCTGTGGCTGCGTACCTGGCCTTCGAGCTCGCCGTCCAGGTGCAGGCTGATGGCTTCCGGGCGGATCGCCAGGCGGGCGGCCACCGGGCGCTGCAACAGGCGGCTGGCGGCGTCCGGGTCGAGCAGGTTGTAGTTGCCGATGAAACCTGCGGCGAACAGGTCCACGGGTGCTGTATAGAGGGTTTCGGCATCGCCGCTCTGGACAATGCGTCCTTGGTTCATCAGGAAGATCCGATCGGACATCGTCAGCGCTTCTTCCTGGTCGTGGGTGACGAAAATGGTGGTCAGCCCCAGCTCGCGTTGGATCGCGCGGATCTGCTCTCGCAGGTGCTTGCGGATACGCGCATCCAGGGCCGACAGTGGCTCGTCTAGCAACAGCAGACGAGGGCGGGTCACCAGCGATCGGGCCAGGGCCACGCGCTGGCATTGGCCGCCGGAGAGCTGGTGCGGATAGCGCCCGGCAAAACTGCCCAGCTCCACCAGCTCCAAGGCCTCGCGAACCCGGGCCTGGCTCTCGTCGGCCTTGGTCTTCTGCATGCGCAGGCCGAAGGCGACATTCTGCTCCACGGTCATGTTGGGGAACAGCGCGTAGCTCTGGAAGACCATGCCGATGCCGCGCTTCTGCGGGCTGACGGGCACCAGGTCTTGGCCATCGAGCAGGATCCGGCCGCTGTCCACGGGGGTGAGGCCGGCGATGCAACGCAGCAGGGTCGACTTGCCGCAGCCGGATGGGCCCAGCAGTGTGACGAACTCGCCGCGTTCGATCTGACAGTCGATGTCGTGGAACACCGGGCTGCCGGCATAGCTTTTGTGCAGTTTCTGTACGCTGACGAAGCTCATGTCAGGATTTGTCCTTGTTCAGGCGATTGGCGACCCAGGTCAGCACCAGCACGAAGGCGAAGTAGGAGATTACCAGTGCACTGTTGAAATGGCCGCTGCTGTTGCGCATGTTGTTCAGGTACACCTGCAAGGTCTCGTAGCGTGTACCCACCAGCAGGTTGGCGAAGACGAACTCGCCGAACAGGAAGGAGAACGACAGCAGCAGTGCCACCATCAGGCCCTTGCGCAGGTTCGGCAGCACCACCAGGAACGCTGCCTGCCAGGTGCTGGCACCAAGCAGTTGGGCGGCGTCCATCAGGTCGCGCAGGTTGATCGCCTGCAGGTTGTTGGTGATCGCCCGGTACATGAAGGGCAGGGCGATGGTGAAGTAGCAGCCGATCAGGATCCAAGGCGTACCGACCATGGCCATCGGGCCACTGCCATACAACTGCAGCAGGCCCACCGAGGACACCACTGGTGGCACGGCGAACGGCAGGAGGATGAGGATGTTCATCAGCGCGTCCAGCCGCGGAAAGTGGTAATGCACCACGAACAGCAAAGGCAGGATCAGCACCACCGACAGCACCAGCGCACCTACGCACACCAGCAGCGACTGGCCGAAGGCTGCGAGAAAGCGCGGCTCACTCCACAACGCCAGGTACCACTTGAAGGTCAGGCCGCTGGGCAGCAGGCTCGCCGACCAACTGGTGGCCAAGGAGTAGAGCAGGGTGCCGGCCAGCGGCAACAGCAGGATAATGAACAGCAGGTACACCACAACCCGGTGATAGAAGCTGGTGCGAGGTTCAGCGCGCATGGTAGCTCCTCTTGAGCAGCCATTGATGGACCACGGTGACCAGTGTCATCAGCCCCACCAGCACCATGGCCAGGGCGCTGGCCAGGTTCGGATCCAGGGTGATGTCACCGGCCACCAGGGCGGCGATGCGGATCGGCAGTACGTTGAAGTTGCCGGTGGTCAGGGCGTAGACGGTGGCGTAGGCGCCCAGAGCGTTGGCCAGCAGGATCACGAACGTGCCCAGCAACGCCGGAGCCAGCACCGGCAGGCCGATGTGCCGCCAGAACTGCCAATGACTGGCACCCAGCAGGGCTGCCGACTCGCGCCAGTCTTCCCGCAGGGCGTCGAAAGCCGGGTAGAGCAGCAGCACGCCGAGGGGAATCTGGAAGTAGGTGTACACCAGGATCAGGCCGCTCTTGGAATAGATACTGAAATCCTCGAGCAGGCCCACCTGCTTGAGCAGCAGGGTCAGGGCGCCGTTGAAGCCGAGCAGGATGATGAAGGCGAAGGCCAGCGGTACGCCAGCGAAGTTGCTGGTCATGTTGGCGAAGGCACTGACGAAATCACGCAAGCGTGAATCCACCTGGCGCAGGGAGTAGGCGCCGAGGGTCGCGATGACGATGCCGAACAGGCTCGACCAGAAGCTGATCTCCAGACTGCGTTGCAGCGCCTGCAAGTAGAACTTCGAGGCGAAGACCTTGCTGAAATTGGCAAGTCCCCAGCCGCTTTCACTCTGCAGGCTGTTGATGGCCACCCAGGCCAAGGGCGCGATCTGGAAAACAATGAAGAACACGGCAAACGGGAGCAGGCAGAGCAGGGCCAGGTAGCGGCCACGTTGGCTGGCATTCACTTGAGCAGCTCCCGGCAGACTGGCTTGTCATGTGGCGCGCCGAGCAGCTCGCAGATCGTGCCGCACAATTCAGTCTGCAGGGGCGTGGCCGCAGGGTCCAGGCTGAATGCCTCGCCGAACACGAACAACGGCACTTCGCGCTCCTCGGCCAGCAAGCCATTGTGCGAGCGGTCGTTGTTCATGCCGTGGTCGGCGGTCACCAGCACCTGATAGCCCTCCTGCAGCCACAGCGGTAGGTAGTCGGCCAGCAGGATGTCGGCGCTGCGAGCGGCATTGCGGTACTGGCTGCTGTCCAGACCATGGCGGTGCCCGGCGTCATCGATGTTCATCGGATGGACCAGCAGGAAGTTCGGCGCATGGCGCCGACGCAGGTACTCGGCATCGGCCAGCAAGTGCGAGTCGGGGTAGTGGTCGGCGTAGTAGAACAGGCCGTGTTGGATCGGCAGCTTCGGCGCGTGGGTGTGACGGTCGCGCAACGGGTCGAAGGGCGAGCGGTTGTACAGCTCGCTAAACCAGTGATATGCCGCCGCCGCGGTCCCTAGGCCCGCTTCGCGGGCATAGTGGAAGACACTGCGCTGGGTGGACAGACGATTGATGTTGTTGTGCACGATGCCGCTGTCGATGGGCGGGACACCGGTGAGAATGCATTCGTACAGCGGGCGTGACAGCGATGGCAGCTCGCACTCTACGCGGTACAGGGCGGCACGGTCGGCCTCGACATAGGCATGCAGATGACCCATGGCGTGGTGGGCCACCTGATGGTTGAGGCCGTCGAGCAGGACCAAGATGACGTTGTGTTGCATGGTGGCTCCCAGTGGAGCTGCAAGCTGCAAGCTACAAGCGGCAAGAAGAAGCAGGCATGTCGATCACCTGCTTTGACTTGAAGCTTGCAGCTTGGCACTTGAAGCTTTTTATTCCATCTCGATGATCACTTGCTCTTGCCACATCTGCGGCAGCTTCTTGGAAGTGGCCTCCCAGGCCTCGGCATTTTTGATCGGTTGGGCGGCGCTGTACTGCTCGTTCGGCAGCAGCTTGGCCTGCACCTCGGCCGGCAGCTTCAGGTGTTCGGCGCGAATCGGACGGGCGTGGCCGATGGCCAGGTTGGTCTGACCGGCATCACTGAAAATGTACTCACGCGTCAACTTGGCCGCGTTGGGGTGCTTGGCGTACTTGTTGATGATAGTGGTGTAGCCGGAGATCACTGAGCCATCGGACGGGATCAGCACCTCGAAACGCTTGGGATCGATCTGCTCCCGGTAGCTCAGGCCGTTGAAGTCCCACACCACGCCAACTTCCACTTCACCCTTCTCTAGAGTCTGGATGGTCGGGTTGGCCAGCGACAGGCGCTTTTGCTGGGCGAGTTTGGTGAACAGTTGCAGGCCGGGTTGCAGGTTGCTCTCGTCGCCCTTGTAGGCGATGGCTGCGGCGAGCACGCCATTGGCAGCCTGGGCGGCGGTGCCTACGTCGCCGATGGCGACCTTGTACTTGCCTTTTTCCAGGTCGTGCCAGGTTTTCGGGCGCTCGCTTTCCTTGACCAGGTCCTTGTTGATGATGAACGCGATGGTACCGGTATAGGCCAAGGCCCAGTGGCCGTCCTTGTCCTTGGCCCACTCTGGAACTTGATCCCAAGTACTGGGTTTGTACGGTTGGGTCACACCTTTGGTGGCGGCGATGGGGCCGAAGGCGGCGCCCACGTCACCGATGTCGGCACTGGCATTGTCCTTCTCGGCATCGAGCTTGGCGATCTCCTGGGCCGAGCTCATGTCCGTGTCGCTGTGCTTGAGCCCGTATTTGCTGGCAAGGTCCGCCCAGGTGCCTTTCCAGTTGGCCCAGGCATCCGGCATGCCCACGCTATTGACGGTGCCTTCCTTGCGAGCGGCCTCTTCCAGGGCCTTGAGATCGGTATCGGCGGCCATGGCCGAGGTGCACAGGGCGATGGCCGAGCCCAGCAGTGACGCCATGAAGAACTTTTTCATCCGAAGCTCCTTTGGTGGGGCCTTGCAGTGTTGTTGTAGGAAAACCGTTCGTTTGCGAACCTTTGGTCTAGGTCAGCAATCCTCGAGCCAAGGTAGGCCGGTTGCGTGACAGTTTGATGTACGAGCAGACCCGCAACCCTGCGATGCAGGCCCTGGCACTACAGCGTAGACCAGATCGCAGGCCTTTATTCGCAAGGCCTTGCTCGTTTCCCGGGCCAGCACTGGTAGTCTTTGTCACAGGATGTTCATCAGCCCTCCCTAGGCTTGCACTATTCTCCAATTGCCCAACATTGGGGCTGGACTAGTCCATACAGGTAACCTTGATGCACTCGACGCCACCGCGCGCGGTAACAGCCATCTGCCATGCCCTGCAGGAGCAGATCGAACACGGCCTGCTGGCGCCGGGCGGCAAGCTGCCGGCCGAACGCAAGCTCAGTGAGGTGTTCGACACTACTCGCATTACTCTGCGCGAGGCGCTGGTGCAGTTGGAAGCCCAGGGGCTGATCTATCGTGAGGAGCGGCGGGGCTGGTTCGTGGCGCCGGAGCGGCTGACGTACGATCTGATCGAGCGCAGTCACTTCCATGCCATGGTCCGGGCGCAGGGGCGGGTGCCGAGCACCGAATTGCTGTCGGCGCGCTTGCAGCCGGCTTCGGCGGTGATTTGTGCGCGGTTACGCTTGCCGGCGTTGTCCAGCGTGGTGCAGATCTGCCGCTTGCGGCGCATCGACGGGCGTGCGGTGCTGTATGCCGAGCATTACCTGAACCCTAAGTATTTTCCTGGGATCCTGGAGTTGGATCTTGGTCAGTCGCTGACCGAGATCTATGCCAGAGCCTATGGGATCGCTTATGGCCGGGTATGCTTCGAGATCCTGCCGACCGCGTTGCCGGCTCCGGCTGCCGCAGCCCTCAAGGTCTCGGCGGGTAGCCCGGGGTTGCATGTCACCCGGGTCAACAGCGACCAGCATGGGCATCTGATCGACTGTGACCTGGAATATTGGCGTCATGACGCGATACGGATTCGGGCTGAGGCGGGGTGAGTTCAGGCATTGGGGTACCGCCGGTCTTGCATGCAGCAGACCGGCGGGGCCGGTTGTTGAGATCGCTTAAGTACGAAATTTTTTTTCGTACTTAACGTACAGTTCGTTAAGTTTATCCAGTTCGGCCAAGGCTGCCTGGTAAGGCTTCTCGACCTCCGATCTTCCCACCCATGCATCAGGGTTGAACGGGTCATTATTCAATGTAATGGAAAGCTCTCGTGGGCCATCGGGTATGAAAGGCCTCAACAGGCTTTTACGGCTGCGCATGCTGCTGAGCTTACCGAATTGCGCGTCTATCTTTGAGTAAATGGCATGAAGGGCACCTTTTGCATTCTCTACTTGAGCAGGTATTGCCCCGGCTACTGCATGTTTTGTGGTAACGGTTATTGATTTTTCCACTTCTGTGGCGACTTTTATCGCTTTTGATACGGGAAGGGTAAGAGGGTATTGTGGTAAACCCACGCCTGTCGCCATTTTGTTTGCATCGTTGGTCATTTGATCATCGGTTATTTTTTCACGGAGCTTTTCCATGGTTATTTCTTTTTCTAGGAAATGTTTGATTTTATGCCCAAGGCCGCCTTCGGCCGTTTCGTTTATTTTTTTTGTCATGTCGAGGTCTGGCGTCAACTCAGCCTGCGGGAGTATTTTCTCTGCCGCTTTCTTTACAACGGTTTTCCCGACGAGCCCTCCTACGCTAGCCCCCCAGGTTGCGCCTACAGCGGCTCCTGGAACGTTGGCGATAACCCCTCCTACAGCGCCTCCTATAGCCCCTCCCGCCGCACCGCCCAGAAGGCCGCCGGCCATGCCAATGGTCGTAGCGAGCGCTTCCAAAACGATCGACATCAACACGTAAATAATCCGGCTTTCGGTTTGGCTTCGCATATAATCTTGAATTTGAAGCCTGGTGTTACGGATCATACTGGGTGCGCTCTTCAGCGCTTGGAACTCATGGTAATACCCTTCGGCATTCAACCCGTTGTTGTCTTTTAAGGCAATGGGGTTGTTTCGTACCATTCGATAAAGATTAAGTCCATCGACCGTACCGGCTGGGTCTGCACTGAGCCAGCGCCCTACCCAGGGTTGGTAATACCGATAGCCGTAATAATAGAGTCCCGTGGCATCGCGCTCTTTCCCGGAGTAACGCACGGTTTTGTAATCGGCTTCTGTCTGGTTGCGGGCAGTCCATACCGCAGAACCGCCGTAGGGGTAGTACTCTTCATAGCTGATGATTTGACCGTCGCTATCGAGTTCGAGCCCGACGCTGTCTATGAGATTGGAATAGCCGTAGCGCAGTGAGTCGTTGCTGACGCCTGGCGGCGTGCCGGTTTCCCAGTGCAGTAATCGCACTTGAGCATTACCTGCTTCGCCGACGGTGATCACGTGAAGCCGTTCTTTTATCGCATCGCCCCTGGCACGGGCACGCATTTCCAACCCTGGCAAATAAAGTACGTATCCCGTTTGGGCGCCTGCCTGTTGGGAGTTGTATTTGGCGATCCGTTGGCCGTCTGCACCGTAGCGGTAGCTTTCCTGGTCGACGGCGCTTTCATCACCGGCCTGTGGCACGACCTTGTCGAGCTGCCCGCGGGGCGTCCAATGAAGGGATTGGCCAGGTTGCAGTTGCAACTGATTGCCCGCTGCATCGAACAAGGCATCGACCTTTGCAGGGTCTTCGGTCAGCGACTGCAATACCGCCCGATTGCTGCGATTGGACACTGTCATGTCCAGGGTGTAGCTGTTGTTGGAAGCGGGTGCGCTGTGTGAGATACGCGTCAGGTTGCCAGCGCGATCGTATTGGTAACGACGTGTGTAGTTGGTGTAGGCCCCGTCGTTGGTCGGGAGTGGGATGGTGGGGGAGGGAGGCCTAGGGCCTTGGCGGGGCATATCGGCCATTTCACGGCCGCTGGCTGAGATCAGTTGATAGAGGCTGTCATATACATAGCGATTGACCGGTACGATCTTCTGATTACGCCAGAACCGCGTCGCCTCCGCATCATTGTGCACACTCAGGATATTACCAACTGGGTCATATTCGTACCGTATGTCTTGCAGGACTTTCGCCTCGCTGCGCCCGGCACGTCGTTCGATCTTGCTACCTAGCAGGCGCTGAGTCCGCTGTTCGTAGGTGTAGGTGGTAATGACGCCGTTGCCCTGTTCTTCCCACAGCTTTTGTCCGAACGCGGAGTATTCCACAGCCTTCAAGATAACCCGCGTCGTACCGCCTTTCATGATCAGCCGAGTGCTACGCAGCATGCCGGCTATGTCATAGGTCTGGCATCGGGTATGGCCGAGCGCATCGCGTTGCTCGATGGCGGCTCCCGTCGCGTCGATACGATATGAGGTCGTGAACGCATCCGGTGCCAGTAGCTTGTCCCAAACTGCCGCGTCCTCTCCCTGCCAATCGGCTTCGGTGCCTTCCGCCAGCAACTGTTGGGTGGCGGAAAGTACGCTTGCGGTCAAGCCGGCGCTGTCCGTCTGCCAACAACCTGCCGTGTCATAGTGGCGCACGCATCGGCCTGCAAGATTCTGATCCTTCGCAGTCTGGGTGTTGTCGCCCCAGACCAAGCGTTCTGTGATGCGGGGGGGGGCTTCGGCGATATGCTCACTCACGTGTAGCAATCGCCCTGCAAGCGGTGGGGTTTCATAGTGCCAGCGATGGAGCACGCCTGTGGCGCCAATGCTCAGGCACGGGCGGCCGTGAACATCGTTGAGCGAGAGCGTGACGCCCGCGTCGGCACTGTCGCTACGCAGGACATCGCCCGTCAGCGAGTTATGAAATTTGTAATTGGGTTGGGTCGTCGCGTCTACGGCTTGGCGTTCATGGAGGCGAGGATCGATGCTTTGCTCAAGCTGCGCAAGGGCGTTGAACCGGTGGCGGGTGATGCGTTCGTCGAGTTGTTCGGGCGTATCGGGATGGCGATGATAAGCGATATCGCGGATGCCTAATCCTCGGTTGTCTCGGACGGTGACCGTAGGCGTTCCGTTATGAAGTGAAAAGTCTATGTGTCTCAACTTGCAGTTACCTTGATCATGTTGATTTTTCGCCACCCCCAGAGGGGAGTGAAGAATCAGCTTGATTTGGCTGTATGGCTGACTGCTAGTCGGAAAGCGCTGTTTGATGTATCGGAAAAGCCGCCAGGCATGGCGGCATCCCTGTCGTAATCAGATGAGTATCAATCGGCGGCCGTGCCTCCACCCGCCGTCACGACCTGCACCGACAACCGTGGTGTCGCCAGATCCAGCCCTGCTTCATCGAGCTGGCGCTTCAAGGCCAGATTGAATGCCCGCGACACCTCCCATTGCTTGATGGGCGCCGTCTTGAACCGCGCCCGCAAGATGGCCGACCCTGATTCGAAGCTCTCTACCCCCTGCAGCTCCAAAGGGGACCAGATGTTGCGCCGCATCAGCGGGTCGTTGCGCAGCTTCTGCCCGACCTCGCGAATCAAGGTGATCGCTTGGTCGATCGCCATGCTGTGGGGAATGGCCACCCTGAAGATCGCGTAGCCGAACTCGCGGGAGTAGTTCTTGATGCTCTTGATCTCGCTGAACGGAATCGTATGCACGATGCCGTCGATGTCTCGCAGCCGCACGGTACGAATGGTCAGGCCTTCGACCGTGCCCAGGTGACCACCGACATCCACATAGTCATCGATGGCCAAGGAGTCCTCGATGATGATGAACAGGCCGGTGATCAGATCGGCTACCAGCGACTGGGCGCCGAAACCGATCGCCAGGCCGATGACACCGGCACCGGCGAGCAGCGGAGTGACATTCATGCCCATGTTCGCCAGGGCGACGATCACCGCGATGATGAAGATCGCCACGAACATGACGTTGCGGATCAGCGGCATCATGGTTTGTGCGCGAGCGTTGGCCAGGCCCCGGCGTGAGCGCACCAGAGCGTGGTGTACGGCCGTGTCGGCCAGGATCCACACCAGCCAGGCAGCAATCATGGTTCCTGCCAGACCCACCAGGCGCATGCTCACTTCATGGCCATCGCCCCCGGCGAAATTGATCATCGACAGCCCCCAGACCCGCAGGCCCAGTTCGATGAACACCAACCAGATGAACAGGTGCACCAGAGCGTAGCCGAAGTTGCGCAGGCGCTCGGCGTATACCTCCTGGCGTCGGTTGGCGCGCTTGGGGTTGGCCGCGTGACGACGCACCAGGCCGTTGAGCACCATGCACACCACCACTAGCACGGTGCACATCAGCGACTGGCGCAAGGCCGTGCTGGTGTCACCGGCCGAGACGAACGTGGCGAACAACGAGACAGCTACCAAGAGCAGCGCCGGTACGAACCAGAAGCTGCCGAGGATCTCGATGGTGTCGCTCAGGGTTCGCCGGGTCAGGCGTCGGGACAACGGCTGGTTGCGAATCAAGTGAGCGATGGGGCGGCGAAAGCGCAGGATGAACAGGCCGGTGCACACCGCCGCCACCACATTGGCCAGTGTCGCCAGGGCATGGGCCAGGTGGCTGCCCAGGGCGGTCGTCATGCGCGGGTCGCTCATCGCCTCGCCAAACGCGGCGAAGCTGCCGATCAGCCACAGCGGGCGGAACGCCTGATGGCGCAGGATGTACAGGGCGCGGTGGCGATGCGGGCCGTCGAGCAGTGAGAAGGCGATCACGCAGATCGCCGAGAACAGGGTGCCGACCACCAAGGCGTAGGCCAGGACCATGGCCAGTGATTTGCCCAGGGAAGAGGGCAGGGCGAAGCTCAGGTAGACCGTGAACACCAGTGCCACCATCCAGGGCCCAAGCTTGCGCAAGGCAAAGCGGACCAAGTCCCAGGTGCGCGGGTGTTGGGGTAGTTCTTCGGTCAGGCCGAAGCGCAGGCGCACGCGATGGCCGATCCAGTTGAAGGCATACGCCAGCAGGCTCCAGACCGCGATGATCGCCGCGAAGCCGAACAGGATCGCCGGCCATTGATGCACGGGAACGATCAGGGCCGCGAGTTCCTGCTGGGCCTGGTCGATTTCCAGGGACCAGCGCCGGAATGGGCTGGCGTCGCCGCTGAATTGCTTTTCCAGGTCGTGCAACGCGCCGCCGATCAGCCCGAGCACGCCTTGTTCGACGGTCGGTTGCGACTGTTTGGTGGCATCGCGCAGTTTTTTCAGGTCGGCCAGCAGCTTGGCGCGTTGCTGGTCGTTCTCCAGGTTCTTGATCACCTCATCGAGCGACTTGCCCAAAGGCTCGGTCGCCTCCGGCTGCGCTGGCGCACTCGATCCGAGCAGGCTTGGCAGGCCCGCGGCCTGGGCCGGGGTGATGAACAGGAACAACAGCAGGAACAGGCAACGCAGGAGTGCAGGCACCGGGAAATCTACCTCAGGTCAAACGATTGACCGAGTGTAGAGGTTTATGAGGGCAGTTGCTCCAGGATCTTCCAGCAAGTGAGGCCGAAGATACCCAGGGTTCCGATCCACATCATCAGCACGCCGATATTGCGTTCGCGCAGGCTGAAACCGATGGTTAGCAGCAGCAGGAACAGGAAGACCGGCAGGAACAGCGACAGGAACGTCATGGACAGGAATCCTTCTGAAAGATGGGGCCATGCTTTAAGCATAGCGGCTCGGGACGCAGGCGAGATTGATCAAGGACAGGAATCGAGCATGCCGACAGGGCATCGGTGGGTGCTGGCGACGCCGGGAAAAGGGCCGCAAAGCGGCCCTTGGGCCACTCAGGGCAGTTCGCGGCTACGGTAGAACGCGGTGAGCACCTTCACCAGGTGCGCCAGGTCATGGCTGCCGCATAGCTCGCGGATCGAGTGCATGGCGAAGGTCGGCAGGCCGATGTCCACCGTGCGCACGCCCAGGTGGCTGGCGGCGATCGGGCCGATGGTCGAGCCGCACCCCATGTCGCTGCGTACCACGAAGCTCTGCACCGGCACTTCCTCGGCCATGCACAGGTGGCGGAAGAAGCCCGCGGTTTCGCTGTTGGTGGCGTAGCGCTGGTTGTTGTTGACCTTGATGACGGGGCCCGCGTTGAGCTTCGGCCCATGGTTGCCGTCGTGCTTGTCGGCATAGTTGGGGTGCACGCCGTGGGCGTTGTCAGCCGAGACCATCAGCGAGCGCTGGATGGTTCGCACATAGTCGTCGCCATCGGGCAGCAGGCGCTGCAGGGTCTGTTCGAGCATTGGACCGTCGGCGCCGCAGGCTGAGCAGGAACCGACTTCCTCGTGGTCGTTGCATACCAGCACGCAGGTTTCGTCGCTGTCCGCCGCCAACAGCGCCTGCAGACCGGCATAGCAGGAAAGCAGGTTGTCCAGGCGGGCAGCAGCGATGAAGTCACCATTGAGGCCGATCAGCGCAGCATCCTGTGTGTCGTAGAAGCTCAGCTCGTAATCCAGCACCACGTCGGCATTGAGGTCGTGCTCGCGCGCCAGTTGCTCGGTGAGCAGGGCCCGGAAGTCCACGCGCTCGTCACCGGCCACCTGGGCCAGGATGGGGGGCAGTTCGAGCTGAGGGTTGATCGCCCAGCCTTCGTTGGCGGTGCGGTTGAGGTGGATAGCCAGGTTCGGGATCACCGCGATCGGCAGCTTGAAGTCCACCAGTTGGCTCTCGACCTTGCCGTCGCGACGGAAGGTGACCCGGCCGGCCAACGACAGGTCGCGGTCGAACCAAGGCGCGAGCAGCGCGCCGCCGTAGACCTCGACGCCCAGTTGCAGAAAACCGTGGCGCTGCAGCTCAGGCTGCGGCTTGACGCGCAGGCACGGGCTGTCGGTATGGGCGCCGACCATGCGGATACCGCCGAGCAATGGCGATTGCTTGCCCAGCTTGATAGCGATGATCGAGGAGTCGTTGCGGGTCACGTAATAGCGGCCACCTGGCACCGTCGCCCAGCTGTCGCGCTCGTCCAGGCGCTGATAGCCGGCGGCCTCCAGACGTTGGGCGAGGCTCGCGGTCGCATGAAAAGGCGTCGGGGAGGCCTTGAGGAAATCGATCAGGCCAGCATTCAGGGAATCGCGCATAACTCACTCCGGTTCGAGCTTCAAGCTTTAAGCTGCAAGCTTCAAGCAAGAGCGGCAGCTTGGGCAAGTTCCGCGCCATCCGCTTTAGCTATTTCTTGCAACTTGTCGCTTGAAGCTTGTAGCTCAAAAAGGTGCCGGGCACTCGAACTTCAACCGCTCGCCCGTCACCGGGTGGGTGAAGCTCAGCATGCTCGCATGCAGGCACAGTCGATCGTGGGCGGCCAGGGCTTGGGGATTGGCGTACAGGCGGTCGCCCAGCAGTGGGTGGCCGATCGAGAGCATGTGCACGCGCAATTGGTGCGAGCGCCCGGTGATTGGGGTCAGCTCCACCCGGCAGTGATCGCCGCAGCGCTCGAGGATGCGCCAGAAGGTCAGGGCATGCTTGCCCTGTTCGTGGTCCACCACATGACGGGGTTTGGTCGGTGGGTCGTAGCGCAGGGGAAGATCGATGCTGCCGCTGTCCAGCGTCGGTTGACCCCAGCACAACGCGGTGTAGGCCTTTTCGGTCTCGCGGTCATGGAACTGGCGCGAAAGCTCGCGGTGGCTGTCGGCATCGCGGGCCAGCAGGATGATCCCGGAAGTTTCCCAGTCCAGTCGATGAACGATCAGCGCATCAGGATAGCCGTTGTGCTGCAGGCGGGTGATCAGGCAGTCCTTGTTGTCCTCGGCGCGACCTGGCACCGACAGCAACAGTGTCGGCTTGTTGACCACCAGGATGGCAGCGTCTTCATGGAGGATCTGGACGTTCGACAGCGGCATTGCAAAGTCTCTTTGGAAAGCACTGTGGGAGCGGCTTGTCCAATGCTTGCGTCAGCCTGGGCTGGCACGATCATCGGACAAGCCGCTCCCACAGGGGCGACCCGAAATAGCTGGATCAGCGATCGGGCAGGGTGATGTTCAGCTCCAGGATCGAGCAGCTACCCTGGTTCTCAAGCTCGATATGCACGTCGTCGCTGCCGATGTTCACGTACTTGCGGATCACTTCCAGCAGTTCTTTCTGCAGGGCTGGGAGGTAGTCCGGCTCGCTACGTTGGCCGCGCTCGTGCGCCACGATGATCTGTAGACGCTCTTTCGCTACCGACGCGCTGCTTTGTTTCTGTCTGCCACGAAAGAAGTCAAAAAGGTTCATGGTTTACTTGCCTCCAAACAGGCGCGCGAAGAATCCTTGCTTCTGCACATCGATGAACCGCAGTGGCTTCTCTTTGCCCAGCAGGCGGTCGACAGTGTCGCTGTATGCCTGACCGGCATCGCTCTGGTCGTCCAGGATCACTGGAATACCTTGGTTGGAGGCCTTGAGCACGGCTTGGGATTCAGGGATCACACCCTTGAGCTTGATCGCCAGGATCTCTTCGACGTCGGCGATGCTGAGCATTTCGCCCTTTTCGACGCGCTCAGGATGGTAACGGGTGATCAGCAGGTGTTCCTTGATCGGCTCTTCGCCGTTCTCGGAGCGGCGCGACTTGCTCGACAGGATGCCCAGCATGCGGTCGGAGTCACGAACCGAGGAAACTTCCGGGTTGGTCACCACGATGGCTTCGTCGGCGAAGTACATCGCCAAGTGAGCGCCTTTCTCGATGCCGGCCGGGGAGTCGCAGATAACGAAGTCGAAGGATTCCTTGAGCTCCATCAGGACCTTCTCGACGCCTTCCTGGGTCAGGGCGTCCTTGTCGCGGGTCTGGCTGGCAGCCAGCACGAACAGGTTTTCCAGGCGCTTGTCCTTGATCAGGGCCTGCTGCAGGTTGGCTTCGCCGTTGACCACGTTGACGAAGTCATACACTACGCGGCGCTCGCAGCCCATGATCAGGTCGAGGTTACGCAGGCCCACGTCGAAGTCGACGATGACAGTCTTGTAGCCACGCAGTGCGAGGCCGGTACCGATAGCGGCGCTGGTGGTGGTCTTGCCCACACCCCCCTTGCCGGAAGTAACCACGAGAATCTTGGCCAAGGTGTTTCACCCCTAAATAAACGGGACGCGTGTCCCTGCAAATACAAAAAACGGCAACGGGAAAAAAGTTGCGCTAAAAATGCCGGCAAGTATCCGTTAAAGACGGGTGATGTTCAACACATCGCCGGACAGGCTGATCTGCACGCCAGCCCCCCACAGCGGGTCGCGACGCAGGTCTTCGCACACCTTGTACTGACCGGCGATGGAGACCATCTCCGCCGTCATCTGCTGGCAGAAGATACGGGCCCGGGTGTTGCCCTTGATGCCAGCAAGCGCGCGACCGCGCATGGCGCCGTACACATGGATGTTGCCATCGGCGAGAAGTTCCGCGCCGGGGCTGACCGAGGCAGTGACGATCAGGTCGCCGCCCTGGGCGTAGATCTGCTGGCCGCCGCGTACCGGCGTCGTGATGATGCGGGTGGGGCGCACTTCAGGTTCAGCCGGTGGTGGCGGCGGAGCTGGCGCGGGTTCGGGTTTCTTCACCTCGGGCTCCGGTTCCAATGGCCGCTCACGCGCACCGGAGGGCGGCAACACGGGCAGATCGATGGCGATCGCCGCGGCGATGTCCTCGATCCGGCTGGCCCGCACGGCCAGGGTGCGCAGGCCATGGTGGCGGCAGACGCGCATGAGGCCGGGGAGGTCGATCGTCCCGCAGTCGGCCGGCAGCTTGTCCAGGGCCAGTACCAAGGGGGTATTGCTGAAGAAATTGGGGGCCTGGGCCACTTTCGCCGCCAGTTGCCGGTCGAGGGCTTCGAGGTCGTTGCGCGCCAGTTCCAGCACAGTGATGGCAAGCATGCTGCCTTTGAGCTGGAAGACGGGTGCGGTATCGGAGGTCGGGTTGAGGCTCATGGTCTGCATAGACGGCTTGTTGCGAAAAAAGTGCCCTGACTTATAACGATAAGACCCGTTGGCCGCAACCGCAGCCGAACCGATGTAGAATGGCCACCTTTGTCTTGCCGGAAGCTTCAATGGAACGCCCGCGTTTTCGTCCGTATTTTCTTCACCCACGATTTTGGGGTCTTTGGTTGGGCCTTGGCCTGCTGTGGCTGGTCGCCCAGTTGCCATACCGTGCCCTGTTGGCCTTGGGCCGTGCCTTGGGCGCGCTGATGTACCGGGTCGCCGGTGAGCGCCGGCGTATTGCCGCGCGCAATCTGGAGCTGTGTTTTCCGGAGCTGTCGCGCGACGAACGGCAACATCTGCTCAAGGAAAACTTCGCTTCGACCGGCATCGCCTTCTTCGAGATGGCCATGAGCTGGTGGTGGCCCAAGCCGCGTTTGGCACGCCTGGCCCATATCGAGGGCCTTGAGCACCTGCAGGCCGCCCAGCGGGAGGGGCAGGGTGCCATCCTGATGGCTGTGCATTTCACCACTTTGGAGATCGGCGCCGCCCTGCTGGGCCAGGCCCATACCATCGATGGCATGTACCGAGAGCACGGTAACCCGCTGTTCGACTACATCCAGCGCCTTGGTCGCGAGCGCCACAACCTCGATTCGCTGGCGGTGGAGCGCGACGATGTGCGCGGCATGCTCAAGCTGCTGCGCGGCGGCCGCGCCATCTGGTACGCGCCGGACCAGGACTACGGCGCCAAGCAGAGCATCTTCGTGCCGTTGTTCGGCATTCAGGCCGCAACCGTCACGGCGACCACCAAGTTCGCCCGCCTGGGCAAGGCCCGGGTGATCCCTTTCACCCAGAAGCGCCTGGAAGATGGCAGCGGCTATCGTTTGGTCGTTCACCCACCACTGGAGGACTTCCCCGGCGAGACCGAAGAGGCCGATTGCCTGCGTATCAACCAATGGGTCGAAGGTGTGCTGCGGGAGTGTCCGGAGCAGTACCTGTGGGCCCACCGGCGTTTCAAGTCGCGTCCGCCGGGAGAACCGCGGCTTTATGACAAGAAAAAGCGCTGATCGCGAGTGACAACGATGGCGCCCCTCCCCACCACAGGCCTGATTCTCTCCGGCGGCGGCGCCCGTGCCGCCTACCAGGTGGGGGTGCTGGCTGGTATCGCCGAGTTGCTGCCGCCGGGCGCGGCCAACCCGTTCCCCGTGATCGTCGGGACCTCGGCTGGCGCCATCAACGCCGTCACCCTGGCCAGCGGGGCTACGCGCTTCACCGAGGCGGTACAGCGGCTGACAACCTTCTGGCAGAACTTCCGCAGCCACCTTGTGCTGCGCAGCGACTGGCCCGGTGTCATCCGCCAGGCCAGCCGCTTCGTCAGCCACAATCTGTTGGGGATCGGCGGTCAGGTCCCGGTGGCGCTGCTCGACAGCAGCCCCTTGCGGGGCCTGCTGCAATCACATCTGGATCTTGATGGAATCGGCCACTCCCTGGCTGCCGAGCAGCTCAGGGCGGTGGCCATCACTGCCTTCGGTTATGAGTCGGGCCAGGCGGTGACGTTCTATCAGGGGCGCGGCACCATCGAGCCCTGGTTGCGCCATCGGCGCATTGGCGTCCCGACTTCCCTGACCATCGAGCACCTGTTGGCGAGCTCGGCGATTCCGTTGCTGTTCGCCCCGGTCAAGCTCGACGATGAGTACTTCGGCGATGGTGCGGTACGCCAGTCGGCGCCGATCAGCCCAGCGCTGCACCTGGGCGCCAGCCGGGTGCTGGTGGTAGGGGTCAGTGGCAACCCGCAGCGGCCTTCGGCACCGATGCCAAACCAGCGGGTATTCAGTGGCCAGCAGCCCAGCCTTGCGCAAATCGGCGCGCACATGCTCAACAGCACGTTCATCGACAGCCTCGAGGATGACATCGAGCTTCTCCAACGCCTGAACCACCTCAGCCACCTGCTGCCGGCACACCTCAATGCCCGGCGCCTGGGTCTGGCACCGATCGATGTGTTGGTGGTAGCGCCCAGTCAGCCGCTGGACGAAATCGCAGCGCGCCATCGCCGCGAACTGCCGGCGGCGCTGCGTCTGTTCCTGCGTGGGCCGGGGGCGACCCGTACCAGTGGCGCGGGGGTGTTGAGCTATTTGTTGTTCGAGGCCAGCTATTGCAGTGAACTGATCGAGCTTGGGCGTAAGGATGCTTTGGCCAAGCGGCGGGAACTGTGTCAATTCCTGGGGTTGAATCCGCCTTGATGCCGACGAGGGCCGCGCCCACAAGTTTCCTACGTGTGGGCGCGGGTTTGCCCGCGAAGGGGTGAAGGATCTACTCGGCGATCTGTAGCTTGCGTGCCTGGGTGTATACGTAGCGCACCTTCTCGTACTCGAAAGGTGAGTTCAGCTGCCCGTAGCGGAAGTTGGTGGTGTAGCGCTTGTCCACTGCCCGCAGCACAGTGATTTCCGGGTGATCGCTGCTGGCATCGGCAACATTGAGGAAGTTCGCCTCCCGTTCACCCACATAATCCACCGCCAGCCCGGCAGTGTCGCGCAGGTTCGACGGCCCCAGGATCGGCAGCATGATGTAAGGCCCGTCAGGCACCCCATAGAACCCAAGGGTCTGGCCGAAGTCTTCGCTCTGGCGCGGCAGGCCCATCTTGGTCGCCGGATCCCACAACCCACCTACGCCTATGAGGGTGTTGAACATCAGACGTGCGGTGATCTCGGCCGAGCGCTTGGCTTTGAGTTGCAACAGACTGTTGAACAGGTTGGGCACATCGCCCAGGTTATTGAAGAAGTTGCTTACCCCGGTGCGTACGAAGCGTGGAGTGACGTAGCGATAGCCGTCGACCACCGGCAGCATCACCCACTGGTCGAAGCGGTAGTTGAAGTGATACACGCGCCGGTTCATCGACTCCAGCGGGTCATAGACATTCAGCGCGGTCAGGGTGGAGCGTTCGAACTCGCGCTGGTCAAGCCCTGGGTTGAATTTCAGTTCGCGCAGTGGGTCGAGGAAGCCGTCGGGCTCGACCGTCGGGGAGTCGGCCTTGTCGGCTTCCACCACGCTGGTGCGGGGCGCTGTCTCGGCTGCCAGGGCGTTGCCGGCGACGAGCAGGGCGGTGACGAGCAGCAATTTGTTAACCACGGAAGAACTCCAGCATCGCATCGCTGTTGACGCGGTAGTTGAGGTTGCCGCAATGGCCGCCATGAGGGTAGAGCGTCAGGCGATCACCGAACACCTTGCGCAGGAAGCCGATATCGCCAGGGCCGAGGATGACGTCGTCGGCGTTGTGCATCACGGCGATCTTGGGACTGTCCCGCAGGTAGTCGGCCAGTGCGTAGAGGCTCACCTGGTCGATCAGTTGCAGCACGCTGCCGCCATCGGTGCGGGCTCGCCACATCGGAATCACCTGCTCGGTGATGTAGCACTCGAAATCGCACTGCAGCGCACGCTTGAAGAACGGCGTGAGGCTGCTGCCTTCGGTGATCGGGAATTTCGGCGGAGTGATCAAACCACGGCGGTTGACCAGGTCGGAGGTAAAGGCGATGTCGGCCGCCGAGAAGCGGAACGAGGTGCCGATCAGCATGGCCATCTGCTCGTTGGACAAGTGTTGGCGCGACTTCTGGAAGTCGTAGAGCAGCGCCTCGTTGAGGTCGATGTAGCCCTTCTGCTGGAAGTACAGGGTGAGCTTTTCGAGCATCAGCTCATAGAACGTGGTGCTGCGATCGATGCCTTTGACCCGAGTTTGCACCAGCTTGTCCAGATTGCTGACCGAGGTGTAGAGGTTGACCGGTGGGTTGAGCAGCAGCACGCGCTTGAAGTTGAAGCTGCGCCGGGTCTCGTCCAGGTGGCTGACGAAGGCTGCGTCTAGGGCTCCGAGGCTGTACCCGGTGAGGTAGAACTCGCTCACCGGCAGGCGCGGGTGTTGGGCACGCACGGCCTGCATGACGCGATACAGATCCTCGGCATCGTCCTTGCTCACGCCCGGCGTGGCAAAGCGCGAGGCAGCGCTCATGAAGTCCCAACTGGTGGGCGAGGACAGTTGCACCACATGGAAGCCCGCCTGGTAGAAGAGCTTTTTGAGGTATTCGTTGATGCTGCTGGAGTAGGGCGCGCCGGTGCCGGCGATGAGGAAGATCAGCGGTGCTTCGTGATCCTGGCGGGCCAGACGGTATTTGAGCTTGCGCACCGGCCAGAAGTTGTCCGGCAACGTGAAGGCTCGCTCCGGTCGCAGGTTGAGGCTGTAGTCGGATTGGCTGATGTCCTCGTCGTTGGGCAGCGTCGGGCGCTGCTCTGGCGGCGTGGTGGCGATGGTGGCCTCGAACGGATTGGTCAGCGGATAGCCATAGCTCGCGGCGTCGATATCCCGCGCCGAGGCGGCTGTGGCCAGGAGCAGGCCGCAGAGCGAGGCGACGAGGCACAAGGGTCGAAGCATGGGATCCCCCAAGAAAGTACGTAAGGCAAATCGCTACCTAGGACCATGATAGGCAGGGCAAAGTTGCCTGCCGCAGTGTTCTTTGTCGTGCCAGATGTTGCCGCGACAGTCTACGGCGCGGCAAACGGTCATTCTTGGAACATAGCCGCCATGCGCGGATTTTGCCTTGCAAGGTAGGCACGGGCGTTTATGCTGGCGTTTGTTTTCAACCCGTTGGAGTTCCCATGGCCCGCTCGTTGCCCATCGCCCTGTTCCTGCTGTTGCTGTCGGCGTGGCTGGCGGCCAGCTATGGGGTACGTTATGGGCTGATGGAGGATGCCCGCTGGGTCGGGCTGTGCAGCGCGGCGCAGGGGTACTGGCAATGCCAGGCCCGCTCGCTGCTGGGATTGGGCATCCATCATCAGGTGCTGGCCTGGGGCGCGCTGGGTATTTCGCTGCTGGCGCAGTGGGTGCCGGGGCGGGGCGGGTGGGGGCTGGCGGTGCTGGGGCTGTTGTTCGGGATTCCGGCTTTGGTGTTGTATACCGCGAGCATTGCGGTATTCGCGGTGGTGCTGGCGGGGTTGCGGTTGGTTCGGCAGCCTGCGTACTAGCCAACACCCGGGAGCTCCTGTTCGTGGGTAAACCCGCTCCCGTACGAAGCACCGCGGGCGTTGCGGGAGCGGGTTTACCGTGAAGGCACCTCTTCGTTTTTGCGCAGACTGCGCCACAACGCTGCAACCATCGCCGCGCTGACAACCGCCCAGCCCCACGCCTGGACATTGTTCGCCCCTTCGATGAACAACTGCGGTGCGATCCCGGCCCCTACAATGAGCGCCAGCAACGCGATCTCAGCCCTGGGTGCCGCCACGGGGCGCGCCAGGTAGACCACTGCCGGCAGCACCAGTGCCGCCGTTGGGAAGCTGCGATAACGCGGGTCGAACACCATCGCCAGCATGCTCACCGCCGCCGCGAAACCCGCCGCCAGCAGCCACCATCGGGCGTGATGTTCCAGCCAGGCGAACAGACGCTCACGCCAGCCGCCGCGAGCGGCCAGTGCCAGCGCGCCATGGGCCAGCACTACCAGGTTGAGCCCGGCCAGCCATCCTGCCCACACCCACTCGCCGGTGAAGCGTGCGTTCGTGCGCACCAGCTCGCCCCACAACCCCAGGCTTGCCGCGCCCAGCGCGGCCAGCAGCGGCAGCAGCGTGGCCGCGTGCCGATTGCCAGGTCGTCCAGCCAGCAGCAAGGTGGCCGCACACAGCAGCACACCTGCCAGCCACCACTGCGTCCAGTACGGCAGGTTGCTCACCGGTCCTTCGAGCACGCCCTTATCCTGACGGTCGGCGTCGTACAGCCCCCAGTAACCGCCAACTGCTCCCTCGCTGGCGCGCTTCCAGGGCTGGTCAAAGGCTTCGATCAGGTTGTAGCGCCAACCGTTGGCTTCGGCCAATGCAACGAAACCACGGATGAAGCGTGCTTCGTTGGCTCGGCTTGGTGTGGCGGTTTCACGCTGGCGCCCTTCGCTGGGCCAGCCGGTCTCGCCGATGAGAATGTCCTTGGGGGCAAAGCGTGCGCCGAACTGTCGGCGCACATCGGCCACATGGGCCAAGGCATCGTCGATGCCGCGGGGGTCGTCCTCCCAGTAGGGCAGCAGGTGGATGGTGAGAAAATCCACCTCCGGTGCTATCTGCGGATGCTGCAGCCAGAATTCCCAGACGTCGGCATAGGTCACCGGTACCTTCACCTGGCTTTTGACCCGGGCGATCAAGCCAGCCAGGCGGTCGCCGGTCACTTCCTTGCGCAGTAACGCCTCGTTACCAACGATTACGGCGCTGACCACATCCGGATTGGCGTTGGCCGAGGCAATCAGCGCGTCGACCTCCTTATCGGTGTCCACCGGGTTGGCATTGACCCAGGCGCCAAGCATCACCTTTAGCCCATGTTTGCGCGCCAGGCCCGGAATCGCCTCGAGACCGGTCATCGAGTAGGTGCGGATGCACTCAAATCGCTCGGCCAGCAGCGCAAGGTCCGCGTCCATGCGGGCCGGACGCAAGCGGAAGGGTTGGTCGAACGGCGACTGGTCCTTGTCGAACGGCGTATAGGAGGCGCACTGCAATTTGTGCGTAGGGCTGGCCGCATCGGGCAGGTGCACAGGCTTGCCAAGCCCGTACCAGAGCGACCCGAGCCCGATCAGGGCGAACAAGCAGGCGATCAGGTAGAGGGGCAGAAGGCGTGTGCTGCTGGGCATCGGGCGGTCCGTCGTCAGGTGCAAAGGGCTAGATGATAGCCGCAAACGCTCTAGATCAAGTATTCACCATGCAAGGATCACGCAGGGCGCATGATGGCTCAGTGATTGATGGCGATTTGCTGTCGTTTATCGGTCGGTAAAGGTCGTGCTCAGAGCAGGTCGGCTATGGTGTGAGGATGATGATGCAACTTCCGAGACCTGACGAGGGGATGCTTTGATGGCTACGTTTACAAGAATGCGACGTGTCCTGGGTGTGGGGACAGCCCTGGTTTTGTCCATGAGCGCTGCACAGGCAATGGCCAAAGAAGTAAGCATAGGTTACGTGGATGGTTGGTCCGACAGTGTGGCAACCACCTATGTGGCCGCCGAAGTGATCAAGCAGAAACTCGGTTATGACGTGGACCTCAAGCCCGTCGCCACCGGCATCATGTGGCAGGGCGTAGCCACCGGTAAGCTCGACGCCATGCTGTCGGCCTGGCTGCCGGTCACCCACGGGGAATACTGGGGCAAGAACAAGGACAAGGTGGTCGACTACGGCCCCAACTTCAGGGATGCCAAGATCGGCCTGATCGTGCCGGAGTACGTCAAGGCTGCCAGCATTGCCGACCTCAAGACCGATGAGAGCTTCAAGCACAAGATCGTTGGCATCGACGCCGGTTCCGGCGTGATGCTCAAGACCGACCAGGCCATCAAGGACTACGCCCTGGACGGTTACAAACTGCAAGCCAGCTCCGGCGCGGCGATGACTGCCGAACTGGGCCGCGCCTACGCCAAGCAGCAGTCCATCGCCGTGACCGGCTGGGTGCCGCACTGGATGTTCGCCAAGTGGAAACTCAAATTCCTTGAAGATCCGAAAGGTGTGTACGGCGCCGCCGAAACCGTCAACAGCATCGGCAGCAAGGAACTGGCGACCAAGGCGCCAGAAGTGGCCGAGTTCCTGAAGAACTTCCACTGGCAGTCCAAGGATGAGATCGGCGAGGTCATGCTGGCCATCCAGGAAGGTGCCAAGCCCGATGCCGCGGCCAAGGATTGGGTTGCCAAGCACCCAGAGCGCGTGAAGGAGTGGACCGGCAAGTAATCAGCCTCTGTAGTCGACTCTGCTGTTTTCGCGGGTAAACCCGCTCCTGCAGGTATTGCACAGGCCTGTATGAGCGGGTTTACCCGCGAATTTGTTACGCAATCTGTAAAACACCGTTGCATCTAAGACTAAGGTCGTCTGGTTGGTGTCCATCGGCAGAATAAAGTAAGGGCGGGTTCTCCCTTATTTGCGTTGCTGCTAGGACAAAAACAATGAACGACAGCATCTACCAATCGATACAGAACAGTCCGCGCTTCAAGGAACTGGTCACCAAGCGCGAGCGTTTCGCCTGGATTCTTTCGGCGATCATGCTCGGTCTCTACTGCGGCTTCATCCTCCTCATCGCCTATGGCCCGCAAATCCTGGGCTCCAAGCTCAGCCCTGACTCGTCGATCACCTGGGGCATTCCCTTGGGCGTCGGCCTGATCGTTGCGGCATTTGTCCTGACCGCTATCTACGTGCGTCGCGCCAATGGCGAATTCGATGAGCTGAACAAAGAGATCCTCAAGGAGGCGCAACAATGATCCGCCAAGCCAAAGCCCTGGCCGTACTGGCCTGCGGCGCTTTCGCACCCGCCGTGTGGGCCGCCGATGCCCTGACCGGCGAGGTGCACAAGCAGCCGCTCAACGTCTCGGCGATCGCCATGTTCGTCGCTTTCGTCGCCTTTACCCTGGGTATTACCTATTGGGCCTCCAAGCGCAACAAGTCGGCCTCGGACTACTATGCCGCGGGCGGTCGTATCACGGGCTTCCAGAACGGCCTGGCGATTGCCGGTGACTACATGTCGGCCGCTTCCTTCCTAGGGATTTCCGCGCTGGTGTTCACCTCCGGCTATGACGGCCTGATCTATTCGATCGGCTTTTTGGTCGGCTGGCCGATCATCCTGTTCCTGATTGCCGAGCGTCTGCGCAACCTGGGCAAGTACACCTTCGCCGACGTGGCTTCCTATCGCCTCGGGCAGAAGGAAATCCGCACGCTGTCGGCTTCCGGTTCTCTGGTGGTCGTGGCGTTCTACCTGATCGCCCAGATGGTCGGTGCCGGTAAGCTGATCCAACTGCTGTTTGGCCTGGACTACCACGTCGCGGTGATTCTGGTGGGTATCCTGATGTGCCTGTATGTGCTGTTCGGCGGCATGCTGGCCACTACCTGGGTACAGATCATCAAGGCCGTGCTGCTACTCTCCGGCGCGAGCTTCATGGCGCTGATGGTGATGAAGCACGTAGGCTTTGACTTCAATACCCTGTTCTCCGAGGCGATCAAGGTCCACGCCAAGGGCGAGGCGATCATGAGCCCGGGCGGCCTGGTCAAGGACCCGATCTCGGCGTTCTCTCTGGGTCTGGCGCTGATGTTCGGCACCGCCGGCCTGCCGCACATCCTGATGCGCTTCTTCACCGTCAGCGACGCCAAGGAAGCGCGCAAGAGCGTGCTCTACGCCACCGGTTTCATCGGTTACTTCTACATCCTGACCTTCATCATCGGCTTCGGCGCGATCCTGCTGGTGAGCACCAACCCGGACTTCAAGGACGCCGCTGGCGCCCTGATCGGCGGCAACAACATGGCGGCGGTGCACCTGGCCAATGCCGTGGGCGGCAGCGTGTTCCTGGGCTTCATCTCCGCAGTGGCCTTCGCCACCATCCTGGCGGTAGTGGCGGGTCTGACCTTGGCCGGCGCCTCGGCGGTGTCCCATGACCTGTACGCCAGCGTATGGCGCAAGGGCAAGGCCAACGACAAGGACGAGATCCGTGTGTCGAAGATCACCACCATCGCCCTGGGCGTGCTGGCGATCGGCCTGGGCATCCTGTTCGAGAACCAGAACATCGCCTTCATGGTGGGCCTGGCCTTCTCCATCGCCGCCAGCTGCAACTTCCCTGTGTTGCTGCTCTCGATGTACTGGAAGAAGCTGACCACCCGCGGCGCCATGATCGGTGGCTGGATGGGCCTGGTCAGCGCGGTCGGCCTGATGATCCTTGGCCCAACCATCTGGGTGCAAATCCTCGGCCATGAAAAAGCCATCTACCCGTACGAGTACCCGGCGCTGTTCTCCATGCTCATCGCCTTTGCCGGTATCTGGTTCTTCTCGGTGACCGACAAGTCCAAGGCTGCCGAAGACGAGCGCGCGCTGTTCTTCCCGCAGTTCGTCCGTTCGCAGACCGGTCTGGGGGCCAGTGGCGCGGTTTCCCACTAAGGTCTTGCTTCTGCCAATGACGCCCCGCCAGTCGGGGCGTTTTTATTGGCTATGAGAAATTTCGCAATCCCATAGGACGTTTCGCAGTTTCATTGGGACCAGTCTCGTTAAAAAGGTAAGCCAGATTGCCCACACTTCCCGCTTCGACCCCGTACTTCCGGCAAGGCCGATTGACGACCTCATGGGGCGCTTTTACACGTTGAAGCCCGTTGCATGACTGATGCCTGGATGTAGGTTTCGTCTGACACGCCAGGCGGATGTTTCCTATTACGTTTGGGAGGTGTCCGACTATTCATATGCGTCAATCAGCGAACAATAGATCCAGTGATAGTCAATTGGCCACTATCGGACTTCTGCAAAGGCCAACTGCTGATTTGTAAAGGATGACACTCCATGAAAGTTGTGATCGTGGACGACCACCCCTTCATCCGTTCCAGTGTGAGCATGCAGCTTCGCCAGGACAGGCTCGAGGTGGTCGGCCAGGCAGACAACGGCGTCGATGCCGTGCGCCTGGTGCGCGAGCATGTGCCGGATCTGGTGGTGCTGGATCTTGTGCTGCCCGACATGGACGGCCTGCAGGTTCTGCTCCGGATTCGGGACATGCCTCAGCCACCGAAGGTCTTGGTGCTGACTTCGCACCTGGCCGACTATTTTTCCTTGCGATGCATGCGGGCAGGGGCGTCGGGATTTTTGTCCAAGAGCGACAATCTCGATGAGCTGAGCAAGGCCGTGCTGGCCTTGCGCTCTGGGTACAGTTATTTCCCGGATGTGTCGTACAGCTCCGTCAACCATAAGGACATGATCACCACCGAAGCTCAACGCATCGCTGCGCTCAGCGACCGTGAAGTGATCATTTTCCAATACCTGGCGCGTGGCATGAGCAACAAGGTCATTGGTGAATTGATGCTGATCAGCAACAAAACGGTCAGTACCTACAAGACACGTTTGCTGGAAAAACTCAGGGTGAGCTCGTTGATCGAGCTGGCCGACCTCGCTCGCCGCAATCAGCTCATCTAGAACATTTCTCCGTGCCCTTACGTCTTTTACTGACGGCGTTGCTGTATTGCATCGCCGTCTCTGTCGCCCATGGTGCTCCACAACTCAACACGCATCCCTTTTCCGAAGGTGCGCGGCCGGACCTGGACAATCGACAGCTTCGTTGGTTGTGGGAGCGCCGCACCTTGCGCCTTGGGGTGATCGATCGAGAGAACCCGCCGTTCGAAATTCTGGGCACAGGCTTGTCTTTCGAAGGTATCACCGCCGACTACGCCAGCCTGTTGGCTGCACAGTTGCGGCTACAGGTGAAGGTCAAGGTGTACACGTCCTTGGGCGGTGCAATCAAAGGCTTGCGCGAGGGGGATATCGACCTGCTTGGCTCGATGACACTGGAACAGGCCAAGGCCCAGGGCTTGCGGCTGTCCCGCCCCTATGTCAGCGATGCGCCCACCTTGTTGGCGCCGAGCATGCGTGCGCTCCTGGACACCAGGCAGGCTGTGCGGCTGGCAATGGTCGACGGCTACCGTGCACCGGATCAGGTGGAGGCGGCCTTTCCCCAGGCCCAACTGCAAACCTTTCCTTCGCCGGCGAGCGCCTTGGCCGCGCTGTCGCTTGGCCAGGCGGACCTTTACCTGGGCAGCGCGCTGGGTGTGCGCTATGTGCTGGGGCGCAATGAGTCTGGTGGCTTCGAGGAGGTTGGGCGTGCCAGTCTGCCTGAGCAGATGCTCGGCTTTGCCATGGCCGAGGGCGCCAGTCCGTTGGCGGATCTGATCGATATCGCTCTGGACAGCCTCTCGGTGTCTCAGCGCCTTGAGGTGAGCAAGCGCTGGCGGCCCACGTTGATCGACAGTCACCATCCCGAGCCTCTGCAATTGAGTGTCGCCGAGCAACTCTGGCTGCGCGACAACCCGCGCGTGACGGTATTGGCCGATGAGCATCTGGTGCCGTTGAGCTATCACGACGCCAACGGCAACTGGCGAGGCATGAGCCTGGACATCCTGCAGTTGATCGAGCGTCGTACCGGTTTGCAGTTCGATGTTCGGCCTGGCGGTACCATCGAGCGAATGATCGATCAACTGCGCCAGGGGCAGGCGCAGTTGATCGCCGGCTTGCCCGATAGCCCCGGACGGCGCCGATATTTGAGCTTCAGTCGTGCCTACCTGAGTGCACCGCGGGTATTGGTGACGCGCGATGAACCGCAGGCGCCGACAGCGCTTGCGCAGTTGCAGGGGCAGCGGTTGGCGCTGGTCCAGGGCAGCGCTGTGCAGGACGAACTGCGACAGCACCATCCAAAGCTTCGTCAGTTGAACGTCGCAACCCCTTTGGACGCGCTGCACGCCGTGGCCAAAGGCAAGGCCGCCGCTGCCGTGCTGTCACTCGACGACGCCCGGCCGCTGATCATCCGCTGGTACCCGGGACGCTTGAAGATCGGCGCCAGCCTGGCACTGCCGCCTGTGCATTTCGCCTTGGCGAGCCTTCGCGGCGCGACAGAGCTGCAAGGCATCATCAATAAGGCCATGTTCAGCCTGGCACCACAGGAAATCGACGCGCTGGTGCGCCGCTGGCGCAACCCCATGATCGTCGCCGACGGCAACTGGCCTCGTTACCGGGCCAAGGTGATGGCAGGCTTTGCCGTGATCGTCGTATTGCTGGCCATGGCATTGCTGTGGGTGCGTTATCTGCGGCGCCTGCACCTGCAACTACGGGGTGCCAAGCAGGACGCCGAGCAAGCCAACCAGGCCAAGACCCATTTCCTGGCCACCATGAGCCATGAAATCCGCACGCCCTTGCATGCGGTGCAGGGCATGCTCGAACTGGCCCAGCGCAAGGCGGCCCAAGGGGTACTCGATCGGCTGGCCATCGAGGTTGCCAGCGATGCGGCACGCGGCCTGCTGGAGCTGATCGGCGACATACTCGATATCACGCGTATCGAGTCCGGGCACCTGCAGCTGGTGCTTGAGCGGGTTCGATTGGATGAGCAGGTTGCCCGGGTCGTGCAGCTTTTTGCCCAACAGGCCAAGGGTAAAGGGCTGGAGTTGCTCTTGGACACGCAAGGTCCGGTCGATACGCAGGTGATGCTCGATCCGCTGCGGTTCAAGCAAGTGCTGGCGAATCTGTTGAGCAATGCGGTCAAGTTCACGCCCCAAGGCCATGTGCGGGTGTGGGTGCGGGCCTTGCAGGATGAAACGAGGCTGCTGGTCGAGTTGCATGTCGAGGACACCGGTATCGGCATCGATGCAGCAGAGCTGGATGCGCTCGGCCAGCCTTTCCGCCAGGCCAGCAATCAGCGTCAATCGGCCCGCTGTAGCGCCGGCCTTGGCCTGGGTATCAGCCGCAGCCTCTGCCAGATGATGGGCGGCGACCTCAAGTTGCATAGCGTCCTGGGGCAGGGAACGCGTGTGGAACTGAACCTTGACCTGGCGCTGGCACCTGAGCGTGAGCAGGCCCTGCCCGCCAATGCGCCTCCGGACCTGGCGGGGGAACTGCGCTTGCGGGTACTGGTGGTCGATGATTATCCGGCCAATCGCCTGCTGTTGGCCCAGCAACTGGACTTTCTCGGTCACCATGCCCGGGTGGCCGAGGATGGCTCGCAAGCACTGCGTCTGTGGCTCAAGGAGCACTTCGATGTGGTGATCAGCGACTGCAACATGCCGCAGCTCAACGGCTATGCCTTGGCCCGAGCCATTCGCGAACACGAGCGTCGCAGCGGCAGGTCGCGCTGTCGCTTGATCGGCCTGACGGCCAGCGCCATGACGCGCGAGCGCCGGCGGTGTCGTGCCGTGGGCATGGATGATTGCCTGTTCAAGCCCCTCGGCCTGGATAGCCTGCAACGGGCACTGGCCGATGGCATGCGCCAGCAAAACGCAGAGCAGCCCATGCTCGACCTCGAACACCTGCAACGTCTAGTCAACCGGGACCAGGCTGCGCTCAAGGCCTTGCTGGGTGACCTGCGCAGCAGTAACCGAGAAGACCTGCAGCGCCTGGAGGCTGTGGGCAACGATGCGTCGGCATTGGCGGAGCTGGCCCATCGCGTGAAGGGTGGGGCGAGAATCGCCCGGGCTGATCGACTGTACGACCGCTGCGAACAGCTCGAGCGCAGTTGTACCGCGCAACCGCTGGATGTCGAGCGCCTGCGCAGCGATGTCCAGGCGCTACGCCGAATGATGATGCAGCTGGAGCATCAATTGGCAAGGATGCCAACCCACGGTTTTCCAGGCTGAGTGCCGTCTGAAATTTCCACAGTACGCTCGGAGCGGTCCTGCATATACACGTACAGCGCATGCCGATAATTCACTCCGTCAGCGGCGAATTGCCGAGATGACATTTGAGATTTTTCAAGGAGATGAATGGAATGAAAGCGCGTTTTCTGGCTATCCCTTTTCTGGCGCTGGCGGCAGGTTCGGTGACAGCCGCCGAGACGATCGAGAAGCAGGTCCAGGTCGTTGCCCAGGTACCGACCGAGAAGTTCTATGTCGAGCCAGTCGGCAACTGGATGGACGATCCGCAAGCGCTTACCTGGAACCCGCAGCGTGAGGACTTCAGCGAAATTCGTCGTCAGTTCCAGGCCAAGAGCACCATCGGTCCAGTGACTGCCTTCCTGCTCAACCAGCCAGAGGTCGTCAGCGGTATCGACAAATTCGGCCTGAATGTCACCCTGGCTGGCAAGGCGCTGGGCCTTACGCCTGTTCCGCTGTTGACCAAGGAGCAGGCCGCTGCCGGCACCACCATGGATTTCGTGGTCAGCGCGGTGAAACCAGCCGGTGGTTACAAGGCTGGCTCCTATCAAGGCATGGTCAACATGATGTTCGAAAGCGAAGCTCCAGGCGGCGCCTGATCCCTCTCTGCGGCACACCGCACTCCCTCTTCATTGCCTCCCTCCGCTGCTCGATGTTCTTCGAGCGGCAGGGGGTAGGCTTTGCCTGCGGAAAGAGTCATGTTCCACTTCATTGCACTTCACCGTTGTCTGCGCGGTTGGCTGGTCTGTAGCACCTGCCTGATGCCCTTGCAGACCTGGGCCGAATCTCAGGTCCCACCTTCGGTGGTTCGCCAGTTCGATGGGTTGCCGCGCGAGTTCGAGGCGCATTTTTTCGACGTGCCGCTGGCGGTTCGCGTCGAGCTCGACGGGCGCTATCTGGGCGACGCCATGGTGATCCTGACCCGCGACGAACGCGTGCAACTGCTCGAGTTCACCGATACCCAGGAAAGCCGGGAGTCGCCTGTGGTCCGGCGTCAATGGCAGGAGCGTCTGCAGGCCGGGCGCCTGCTCGGAGACTGCACCCGCAACTGCCCCGATGGGTTGCAGGCCATCCATTACAGCCTGGCCAACTCCCAGCTCTCGCTGGTCACGGCCAATGCCGAAAACAATGCGCAACAGTTGCGCTATCACAAGATGCCCGAAGGCGGCAGCATGGGCTTGCTGGTGCGTAACCAGCTCAACCTTGTCCATGATGGTGACGACACCACCGGCCGCGTCGCGTTCCAGAGCCAAGGCAGTCTGGGCAACTGGACCGCGGTCGCCGATGCCCAGGCCGACCGTGTCAGCCAAAGCCAGGCGGGCACACGCTATCGCATGGACCAGCTCTATGCCGAGCGTCTGCTCGAACAGAATTTCTTTCGCCTGGGTTACTTCACCCCGGGTGCCCAGGGCCTGACGCGTCAGCCCACGTTACTGGGTGACGCGCCCGATACCACGCTCGGGTTGATGTTCGGCAGCAGTGACAGTCTGCTGATCGACAACGGCCAGCCCAGCTCCACGCCGATCTATGTCACGCCCAATCGCCAGGGGATCGTCGAGATCTACCGCAACGGCGTGCTGATCAACAGCCAGCCGGTACAGCCGGGTCTGCAAACCCTCGATACCCGCGTTTTGCCTGGTGGCATCTACGAGGTGGAAGTGCGCCTGCTCGAAGACGGTCAGGAGACCTCGCGTACCGAGGCGTTCATCTACAAGCCTTCCAATTGGCGCAACCCGGAAAGCCGCTGGCGCTACAACGCCTACCTGGGGCAGCAAACCAGCCTGTTGAACAACTGGGGCTATGAACGTCAGGACAGCTTCGGCGCCGGCGTCATGAGCAATTACCTGCTGCATCCGCGTGCGGTGCTTGGCCTGTCCGCTCAGCGAGTGGACGAGGCGCTGCAGTACGGCACCTCGCTGGACTGGGATGTCCTGGAACGGCTGAAACTCTATGGCAACGTCAATTACACCGAGGATCGCGGCACGGGCTACGACATGCAGCTCATCCAGTCCTACGCCCAAGGCTCTATGGTCCTCAGTCACAGTCAGTCGTGGGTCGAGACCGGCCGCACCCATCGAGGCGAGGCGTCCCGGCAGGAGCAACGCAGTCAGTCGAGCCTGTCGCTCAGCCACCGGGTCACCCAGCGCAGCAGTGCCACCTTGCGTCTGTCCCACAGCTCAGGTTCGGCCAGTGGTACAGGCATCGACTTGGGCTGGGCGTTCTTCGGGAAGATGTTGGGCTCGGAGACCAACTGGCGTCTTTCGGTGTTCGACCGCCCCGGTACCGCCAGCAGCGGCGATGCGCGCAGCCGTGGCGTCAACCTGACGCTGAGCATGAACCTGGGCGGGCCAGGCAAGCGTATCGCTGCCAGCCTGGGCAGCCGCACTTCCCGTGATGGACGCAGCGACCAGCACGCGTCGGTCTCCTATCAGCAGGATGTGGACGCAGGCCCTGTGCAAAGCCTGGGCATCAGCACGACGGTCGACCGCTACGGCAGCGGTTTCGGCGGCAATGCCCAACTGCAAAGCGACAGCTTGTACGGGGATGCTTATGCGCAAACCTCGACCCTCAACAACAAGCTCAGCGCCGGCCTGAATCTGCAGAGCATCACGGCCTTCGGTGGCGGCAAGATGGCCATGAGCGGCCAGTATCTGACACACGAGGCGGGTCTGATCGTGGATGTGGACTCCGATGTCGATGGCCTGAAACTGCGCGCCGATGACCAGCAGGGCAGCAGCGCCAATTTGCGTCCAGGTCGCAACATCATCCCGGTCACGGCGTTCAAGTCAGGTCATGTGCAGTTCGATTTCGACGGGGACGATGCTCCGGCTGCTGTCATTCAGCCGTCGAGCCTGGACTATCACCTCAACCGGGGGGGCGTGGAGTACCGCCAGTTGCATGTGATGCGAACGGTCACGGTGCTTGGCAGGCTGCTCGACGAGAAAGGCCAACCCATGCGTGGCGCGCATGTCATCAACCATGCCAGCCGCGGTGTCAGCGAAGTCGATGGGTTCTTCTCGGTGGAAATGAGCCATTCCACGCCGACTTTGGAAATTCGCCAGGCCGGTGCGGTGAGCTGCCTGCTCAGCTTGCCGGTGAGCAGCTTGAAGCGTGAAGGGGATGTGCTGCTGGCGGGCGACCAAGTGTGCCGCACCAGCAGTCTGGCCGATCGCGGCAACGCACCCACAGGTGATTCATGAGATGCGGCCTGCGGTATCGAGGCCGCAGGCCAAGGATGTGCTTAGCAAATCGGAGGTTGAAAATGCACGGGTTCAAATCGCTGTGTCTGGCGCTGTTGTTGGTACCACTGGTGGCCAAGGCAGGCCCCGAGCTCAACGTCGGCGGTCTTTACGACTACCTGGACGACGGCAAGAGCACCCTGCTCAAACGTATCTACAACGGCGGGGACGCCACGGCCTTCGTAAAGGTCAGTGTCGCCGAGCTGGTCTACGGGGCAGACGGGGTGCCAAAGGAAGTGGACCTGGAGCAATTGCCTCTGGAGCAGCGCGGCGTGATCGCCAGCCCCGCACGACTGATCGTGCCGGCGCGCGGCATGCAGGCCGTGCGCCTGCTGTATCGCGGTGAGCGCGACAAGGAGCGCTACTTCCGCCTGCGCTTCGTGCCTGTGCTGCCGGAAAAGAACGATGGCTTCGCCATCAGCGAGGAAGAGGCCAAACAGTACAGCGATACCCTCAAGGCCGGCGTTCAATTGCTGGCAGGCTATGGCACTTTGCTGTTCGTTCGCCCTCAAGGCGCGCACTTTCGCACGCCCATGCATCGTGAGGGCGCGGACTTCGTGGTGGCCAACCAGGGCAACAGTACGGTGGTGCTGGACAACTTCCGACATTGCGTTCGAAACGGCACCGAATGCGTTGCAGGCACCAAGCATCACCTCTTGCCCGGTGTGACGCGCAAGTTCCCCGAGCAGCCAGGGCGTGAGTATCGCTTCGAGTTGCTCGAAGGAGGGCAGCGCCAGGAACTGGCGTTCAAAGACTGAAACGGCCCACGCCCATGCATGATCACCAGGAGGGCATGTCGATGGGGTATTTCCCCGCGGGGTTGCGAGCGGCCGTGGTTCTGCTCGTTCTTTTGCTATCGTCGTGGGCCGAAGCGGCCAATGTCACGATTGGTGCGCGGTTTCGTACCGAGACGGGCAGCCAGTTCCTGCGCTATGGCTCGTCCAATGAGTGGATCTGCAAAACCTGGCGAGACCTGTGCAAAAGCGCGTCGGAAAATGCAGTGGACCTACCGATCAGTTATCGCAAAACGACCCTTAAGGACAGGCTGGCTCGGCAGCAGTATTACGTGAGGGTTCCGCAGCCTCGAAGCCTGCTGGTGCGTCGTGACGGTGGTAGCGAGACCTTGAATTTGAAGTTCGAGGTCACGCATATCAGCCAGTACGCGATCGTAACTGCCGAAAGTCCTGTAGCCAGCAACAGCCCGATTGCGACACGCGATGTGCAAGGCTCGTGCAGCGTGGTGCGTGCACCGTTTCCGCCGGAGGGGCTTGGGGGCACCTTTCAATGGGCGTTCTGGGAGCGTGATTCGAAGTGGTGTTACGCCAGCAGCCCGCGAGGAGAGTCGGGCGATCTGAAAGTCTCGCTCGTCAGCCGAACGGGAATCGGCTACAGGCTGAGTCTGCCAGCACCGACCAACATCGTCTCAGGCATATACAGGGGGACTCTCGTCTTCACGATGGAGGGCGCCGCTGCGGATTTCGACTTCGGTGAAGGTGTCCGGGACTTGGACAGCACGCTGACGGTCGAATTCGAGATCGATCTACGGCACGAACTGAAGGTCGAGTTCCCGCCGGGGACGGACCGTGCCGTGTTGGAGCCACCAGGCGGCTGGGGGGTATGGTCCGGTGGGCGAGCGCCTGCTCAGATTACACGCGACCTGCCGTTTCGCCTGACCACATCCGGTCCTTTGACCGTGTACGCAACGTGTTCCGATCAGCTTCCCGGTACCTCGTTATGCCTGATCGGAAACGACCAGGGGCATCGTGTGCCCTATTTCGTCGAGATGACGCTTCCCTCCAGCGTGCAGCATGGTAACGGGCCAGTGCAGCGGCTGATCATCATTCCCGACCCATTCCGTGCACGGCGGTTGGTGCCGGTGTCGGCTATCGCCAATGCAAAAGGGACGTTGCATCTCACCGTGCGAGCAGGGCATGTCGGCAGCATGCTTGGATACCCCGGCAGTACCTACGCAGGGACGGTAACGCTCATCTTCGATGCGCAGGTGCTCTAGCACTTTTGTGCGAACGCGTTCAGCGCGCAGCAGTTACGCCTCCTTGTATAAGGGTTTCCTTACAAGTTTTATGGATTGTCCGTCTTCTTCGGGGGCGACTAACTGACGATCATCTCCGCCACTCAATGCGTTGGGCGATTGCCCAGTAGCGCATTTGAAGCGCCTGCCTGGTTAATGACCGCACAGTGAACGGCGATTTATCGGGCAGACCAGTATCGTTCATGGTTGAGAATCAAGCGTAGTTATGTCCGGAACACAATCGAAGATCGGCAAGGTGCGCGTGCCGCGCGTGCAAATTACCTACGACGTAGAAACAGGGGGCGCTGAACAAAGCAAAGAGTTGCCGCTGGTGATTGGTGCGGTAGGTGAATTTGCAGAAGAGGATAACGATCTTCGCGAGCGCAGTTTCATCAACATCGATAAAGACAACTTCAACGAGGTGATGAGCAGCCTGCGCCCCTGCGCGGACGTGATAGTGGACAGCGTATTGCCCGGTAAAGAGGGGGCAATGGCGTTGGCCTTGACGTTCTCGTCCATGGAGGACTTCACGCCCGACCAGGTCGTGCAGAACGTTCCTGAACTCAAGGCGTTGCTGCAAATGCGCAACGAGCTGAGCGAGCTGCGTAATCGCGCCGCCAGCAATATCCAATTGAAAGAGCGCCTTGGCGCTGCGTTGGAGCAGGGCTACCGCCCCGAAGGGCAGCCAGGCGACGATGGGGAAACCGCATGACGCAGGTAGCCCATCAAGAACAGCTCGCCCAGCCTGTCGCCACGCAATTGCTCGACGAAATCATCGATTCCACCAACGCCATCCGTCGCGAGTCCGACCGTGGCAAGTTGCGCACGCAGTTGACACATTTTTTCCAGGAGCTCGAGGCGGGCTCGGTCATGTTGTCCAGCGATCTGGTCTCGAGCCTCGAGGCACGTATCGCCCAGATCGATCAGCTGCTTTCCGAACAGGTCAGCCTGATCATTCAGGCGCCGACGTTCAGGCAGCGAGAGTCGGCTTGGTCGGGGCTGCATAAACTGGTCCATACCAGCGTGACGGAAAACGTGCGGGTGCGCATGCTCAATTGCAACAAGCGCGAACTGCTCAAGGATTTCAAATCGGCGTCGGATTTCGATCAATCCGTCTTGTTCAAGGCTGTCTACGAAAGCGAATACGGCACTTATGGCGGAACGCCATTCTCCGCTTTCGTCGGCGACTTTGCCTTCGATAACACCGCAGAAGACATCCAGTTGCTCGAGCAGATCTCCCATGTCGCCGCTGCGGCCCATGCGCCGTTCTTCAGTGCCGCGGCGCCAGGCATGTTCGCAATGAACAGTTATCGGGATATCGCTCAACCGCGCGACTTGGGCAAGCTGTTCGACACCACCGACTACGCCCGCTGGAACAGCTTCCGCCAGACCGACGACGCGCGTTACGTCGGCCTGACTTTGCCGCGTGTCATCGGGCGTTTGCCTTACGGCAGCAAAACGGTGACTGCCGAAACCTTCCAGTTCGAAGAACGCCATCTCCAAGTCAGCCCGGATGAAAGCTACCTGTGGGTCAATGCAGCCTACGAGTTGGCCGGCCGGTTGGTCGAGGCATTCGAAGAGTACGGTTGGTGCGCGAATATCCGCGGTGTCGAAGGCGGTGGCTTGGTGCGGTCTCTGCCGGCCCACACCTACACGGCGCAGAGCGGCGAGCGCTTGCTTCAATGCCCAACCGAAGTGGCCATTTCCGACCGCCGGGAGAAAGAGCTCGCCGACCTCGGCTTCATTCCCCTGATTTACTGCAAGAACACCGATTTCGCTGCGTTTTTCGCAGTTTCCTCAGTCAACAAGCCGCGCAAATACCTGTCCGACCACGCCAACGCCAATGCGCGCTTGTCCAGCCAGTTGCCCTACATCCTGACGACGTCCCGCTTTGCCCATTATTTAAAGGTCATCGTGCGCGACAAAGTGGGCAGTTTCATGTCTCGCGAACAATGCCAGGACTATCTGCAGGCCTGGATCGACCAGTACGTGTTGGCTTCCGATTCCGCCTCTGCGGAATTCAAGGCGCGTCGGCCGTTGCGTGAAGCCCGGGTGGAAGTGTCGGAAGTCGCGGGCGCTCCCGGCGTGTACCGCGCAGTGGCCTACCTGAAACCGCATTACCAATTGGAAGGGCTCACGCTCTCGCTTCGCCTGGTGGCAGAACTTCCTGCCTCGGCATCTTAATCAACCAACCACTGGAGCAGTACGATGAGTAAGACAGTCGCCGTGTACCTTGACGGGATTGGCGGTATGAACAAAAGCGATTTCAGTACCTGGGCAACCGCGCGAAATTTCCCTTCGCTGCATATGGTGCGCCGCATGCAGCGTACCGCCGATGGCAAAGCGCTGACCGTCAACGAGGCGCCGGAGTACTTCGATATTCCAATCCAACTGTCACTGTCCGACAACATGGCCGGCGATATCCATGATCATTTCATCAACAAAAAAGAAGCCATCAAGGAAGTGGTCATTGCCGCTGTTGCGGACCGCAACGACAAAAATGCCAAGCCCCTCACTCAAGTGACGTTGACCAATGTCATCGTGCAGGACCTGAGCCTGGATACCGAAGAAACCTCGGGTGAATACGTCGCGGGCTTCGTACTCGATTTCCAAACCATCCAGACTCAGTACGCCAATGGCGCGCAGAAGAAGGACATCACTTGGGAGAAGGGTGTTCGTCAGCATTGACGCACGTCCACGCTGAGGGAAGCTGATGTGTCCTTGTTGTCTCGTTTGATCGAACACGAAGTGTCGTGTGACGAAAAGGCATGGCTGCATCAGCTGCTCAGTGAGCTGGAAATGGTGCTGCAGTCCAAGGCGGCAGCACCTGTCGGGGCAGGTGGCGAAGACACCATCCTGCAGTACGGAATTCAGCTGGAGCGTATCGATGGCTTGCCTCTTGCCCAGAAGCAGGAAGAAATTGGGCGGCGTTTGCTGGAGGCGATCCTGGCATTCGAGCCCCGCATGCACCAAGTGCGACTGCTCGAGCAGCAGCAGTGCTCGGCAGGTATGACCTATTCGTTCGTCGCCGCCGTCGGCGATGAAGACATCGCTTTTTCCATCGTCTGGAACGATGCCCTCGATAGCGCAGCTATCCGTCCCTAGACGAAGAGACTCTATGCGTAACTTGATGTCTTATTTCCGCCAGGAGCTGCAGTTGCTCGCGCAGCAGGGAAAGTATTTTTCCCGACGGTTTCCGGGCGTCGCCCAGGCATTGGGTATGTCAAAAGGCAATTTCGACGACCCGCATACCGCACGGCTGATGGAGTCGTTCGCGCTGTTGACCGCGCAACTGCACCAGCGGCTGGACGAGGATGTCCCGGAAATCGCCAACGGCGTGATGCAAAACCTTGCGCCACAACTGCTCAGATCCTTTCCCTCGTCGTGCATCGTGCAGTTTCAGCCGGATGTCCAGCAAGGGGGCATGACCCAGGTGCGGAACATCCCGGCAGGGTTCGAGCTGCAGAGCAATCCCATCGACGGGCAGACCTGTCGGTTCCTGACTCATTACCCCTTGCGGATCTGGCCGGCCCGAGTCGATGACGCGTGCCTTGCGCAGTCACACCTGGATGATACGTGGCAGTTGCGTTTGTCAGTGCAACCCTGGCCAGGGAGTGTCATTCGCGAAAACCATCTGCGCGTTTGGCTGGAGGGCAGCGAAGAACTGGTGCATACCCTGCTGGCCCAGTTGTGCGCGCATGTCCAGCACATCACGGTGCGTCACGCTGGCAAGCGCTTCGATTTGCCAGTGCAGCGCCTTCGACACGTGGGATTCGAGCAAGACGAGCTGTTGTTGCACAAGCAGGCGCGGACCGCGCCGACCCATGGCCTGATGCTGGACTTCGCGCAGTTCGCGCAACGCTTTCACTTCCTGGATCTGCCATTACCGGAGAAGACAAGTCTTGCCGGGCCGGAGCCCTTGGAATGGGAAATCACGTTCCGGCGCAATTGGATGGCGCCTGCATTGGCTGCTATCGCACCTTTGGTAAGTGCTGCCAACTTCCAGATCAATTGCACACCAGCGCTTAATTTATTCGCATGCCGCGCAGAGCCGATCACCTTGCAGTCGCAAGTCGACGAACATCCGGTTATCGCGGACATGAAAAACCAGAAGAGCGTAGTGTTCTGGGCCATTGAGTCGGTCAGGCTGCGCCAGGTCAAAGGCGATGAAGCGGTCACGACGATCCTTTCGCCACTGTTGGGCCTAGAGGGCTATCACGTCGATGCCGGGCCGGGGCTGCATTGGCAGCTTGTGCAACGAGAGCTACTGCGAAAGGACGGCGCTGGCATCGGCACGTTCATCGCGTTTTCCGACCGCCGTCCCTTGCCCCATTCCGAGCTCGCGGGCGTCGTGATGCTGGAGATTCTTTGCACTAACGGCGCGCTGCCTACGGAAATGGCCAACGGGCATCCTGATGGAGACTTCGTGGCACCGGCCGAGCTGCCAGGGATGACCATCAACGCCCTGACGCGTCCCTCGGCACCCGTACATCCACCGCAGGGGACGGCCTCGGTCTGGCGGTTGGTTTCCCAGTTGACCCTCAATCATCTGCTGCTGAGCGATCAACAGGGGTGCCAGTATCTCAAGCACAGCTTGTCGCTCTACAACCTGAGCCATTGTCCACGCTTTCGCCAAGCGATTGAGCTTGTCCGGGACCTCCAGATGACCTCGATCCACGAACGCCTGATCGCCAGCGACCCCCATTCAACGGCACGCGGGCTGAGCATAACGGTCAGCTTCGCCACCCAGGCCCGGACCTTTGGCTATTACACCCTGTTCTGCTGTTTTCTTGACCATCTGCTGGGTCTATATGCCCCAGTCAATGGGTTTTCGCGCCTGACTACCTGCATCGAGGGAGTCGAGGAGTCCCGCCAACAGTGGCCGATCAGGGCGGGGAGGCTTTCGTGGCTGTAAGGCTGTCGGCGGTCAACCGGCATTTTTACCAATATGTACGCCAACTGCTGAACCGCATTGCCGGCGAGCGGCCAGCGGGAAAGAACGAGCTGTTGCAAGACTCGCTGGAGATGGTTTCACCGCTCTCGCTAGAGGCCTCGCCCACTGAAGTCAGCGATGCGCACAAGGTGGAGGGCCGTTGGCGAATCACTGTTTGGCAGCGTGGTCTGGTAGGAGCATTGGGCGCGCTGCCGACGGCTTACACCCAATGGCTGATCGACCGCTACTACACCCGTGGTGAGCGTGCGGCCAAGGCATTTCTGGATCTGTTCACGCATCGCTTGCAGGTGCTGCGTTTTCTTGTCTGGGAGAAAAGCCGGTGCTATGCGCGTGCAGAGCTGCGCGACGAGGTACCACTGAGTACGGCCAGCCGAGCTTTGAGCGGCGTGCTGAACAACCCCCGTGACGAAGCATTGTTGTCGTACCGCTATGCGTCGCTGCTGGCGCAGCCGGTTCGCTCGCTCACGGTGCTCGAAAGCTGGATACAGCAGGTTTTCGACGTGCCAGTGGTGATTCGTCCGTTTACCGGCAGTTGGCAACCAGCCAGCGAATACACGCTGTCGCCCCTGGGCGCAATGAAATTGCCCCTGGGCCATGCGCCGATGTTGGGGGGCGTGCGTTGGGTGCCGCAAAGCCGTTTTGCCCTTTCGATAGGTCCGGTGGGTTCCCTGCAGGCGCAGTCGTTCATGCCTGGGCGTGACTCGTTGGCGCAGCTGCATCGCTGCCTGCAGTACTTCGTCGGGGCCGATCTTGGCTTCGACATCGAAATCACCATCCATGAACCGATGCCGCTGCCTGCCGTGCTGGGCAAGCGGCGGTTGGGCATGTGCGCTTGTCTCGGTCAAGGGCAGGTCGAGCGCCGTATCAAACTACCCTGGGAGCTAGTGACATGATCCTCACCAAACTGAGCTTCAGTTCACCCGCGCACGCACGGTGGGAAATCCACCGGGTCGAGGGGCGGGAAGCACTTTCCTCGTTGTTCGAGTACACGATGACCATACGTGCCTACCCCGGTGAGCCCGTCATCGACGCGCTGGGTACCCTGGTGAGTTGTCGGATCGCATCCGCCGGAATCGACCGCTTCATTCACGGGTATGTCAGCAGCGTCAATCAGTGCGAGGAGCACCGCTGGCAGCTCAGTGTGGTTCCGCAACTGGCGGTGACTCGACAACGTCGGAATCTGCGGGTTTTCCAGAACATCAATGTGGTCGATCTGGTGGTTTCGATCCTGGCCGAGTATGGGTTGTCCGCACAGACGACGCACTTGATCGGCGAGTACCCCGAACAACCGTTCTGGTTGCAGTACCAGGAAACCGACTTCGACTTCATATCGCGTCTGCTCGAGCGTGCGGGCATCCACTATTTCTTCCGGCATGCACCCGATGCCCACCACCTTGTCTTGATTGACCATACCGGCGGCTGTGAACGCGCCAAAGGCCCGACATTGATCTGGCAGGAAACATGGCGCGATTTGGAGCTCAACAGTCTTCGAGGGGTGGTCGCGAGTCAGTGGGCGCCGGCACCGCCCGAAGCGGTCGAGCCGGTGCACGGCTGGATCGACAGCGCGGCATTGCCCGTGCTGGACCCCAACGGTGAGCAATGGACGCGTCGGGCTGACAGCGAAGCGAAAGTACGCAACGAAGAAGCCGCGTCGCGGGGCATCCTGCACGCCGATGCAATGGCATTCTGGATTAGTGTTGGAGAACGGGTCAGCCTGGGCAGAAACCCTACGCACGAGGGCGAGTACTGTGTGGTTTCGATGGACATGTCCATCGACAACCGGTCTGCCAACAGCAAGGCCGAGCCGGCAAGGCTTGGTCTGCAAGCGAAAAGCCTCAAGCTGCGGCCTCACTGGAAAACACCGGTTCCGGTCATTCCGGGCGTGATGATGGCAACCGTGGTGGGGCCTGCGTCCGAGGCGGTCAATGTCGATGAACATGGCCGTATCAAAGTGCGCTTTCACTGGGATGAAGCGCAGCGTCAGAGTGACTCCGCGTCCTGCTGGATTCGCGTGGCCCAGGGCTGGGCAGGGCCAGGCTTTGGCGCGTTCTGCCTGCCCCGAGTGGGCACCGAAGTCCTGGTGAGTTTCATCCAGGGCAACCCCAATAGCCCGGTGGTCACAGGCTCGCTTTACAACGAACGCGATAGCTGGCCGGTGCCGCTGCCAGCGCAAAAGCTCAGCAGTGGGATCACCACGCGCAGCGAGCCTGGCGGCGATACCCGTCACGGTCATCGCCTGGTGTTCGATGACCGAAAAGACGCGGAACTGATCCAGCTGCACTCGGAAAAGGACCTCTCGCTAAAAACCCGGCATGACTTGCTGGCCGAGTTCGGCAATGCCGTCCATATCACCGTCGGTACAGGACGAAGCACGCAGATCAAGGAAGGCGATGACCTGTTAGACCTAGGGCAGGGGAGTTACCGCCTCACGGCAAAAGGCGATTGCACCCAGGAGTTCGATGGCCAGCACCGGATAAAAAGCCGCACGGCAGGCAGCACCATCAGTGCGGCGAAGGCGTGCCTGATCGAGTCCAACGAGAATGTGGTCATCAAGGTGGGTAGCAGCGAGATCAGCATCAGCCCTGCCGGTATCTCTCTCAAAGCCCCGCAGATCACCCTCAAGGGTGACGCTTTGACGGTCATCGATGGTGGCCTGATCAAAATTGGATAGCGAGCGCACACCATGAGCCAGCCAGCAGCACGTCTGGGCGATATGCACCTTTGCCCGGCCGCTGACCCAGTTCCCCATGTCGGCGGGCCTATCACCGGGCCCGGCAATCCGAAAGTGCTCATCGGTGGCATGCCCGCAGCGGTGGTCGGCGACTTGCTGACCTGCACCGGGCCCGCGGACACCATCGTCAAAGGCAGCGCCAAAGTGTTGATCGGCGGCAAGCCAGCCGCGCGTATGGGTGACCAATGCGCGCATGGCGGCAGCATCGCTGTGGGATACCCGAAAGTTCTGATTGGATAACAACCCAGATGAGTGAAGAACATAACGTGCGGATTCAGGCGTTGATGGCGCCAATCGGCTCCGAGGCCCCGGCGGGGCACGACATCGAGTACGACAGCCTCTATGAGCAGATTCGCCAGGCGCGCGAACACGAGGAGGTGGTGGCCGAGGACGAGTGGGCCTGCGAAGCCAAGGTCGCCGACTGGCAGCAAGTCATTTTGCTCGGGGAGGAGGTGCTCAGGGAGCACTCCAAGCACTTTCAGATCGCTTGCTGGGTGACCCAGGCCTGGATGCACCAGCAAGGGCTGACAGGATTGGCCCAAGGCCTGGCCTTGCTCGAAAGCATGGTGCGCCAGTGGTGGGCGAGCGGCTTTCCGGCCTTGGAGGCCGACGGCGAACCTTATCGGTTGGCGATGTTCGGTCGCCTGGATCGGGACATTGGCCAATGGCTGCTAACCCACTCGATGACCGGCTCGCCGCAGTGCTCGCTGGCTTGGTGGCAGCAGGTGCTTCGTCATGAGCACCTCAAGCGCAGCGAAGAGACGAACACACCGGACGAATACAGCCTGGAGCAATTTCGTCTGTGGGTGGTTCGGGAACTGGAGGCTGCGCAATTGGATGCTCTGCTTGAGCAGGTCAGGAACTGTCGCAGCCTGTTGCAACCGTTCGCCCACGGGTTGTCCGCAGTCATGGCCAGCAGTGGCGCAAGCGTGATGGCCAAAACCCAGGAAAAGTTTGATGAGTGGGACGCTTTTGTGTCGCGGATGCTGGAATGGTTTGCTCCGCTCGGAGTCAGCGATGAAGGGGGGCAGGCGCCATCCCCCGAGCGTGTGGCGGAACGTGCGGCGCAGGGAGCCCAGTCTCGTGAAGCCGCAATCAGCCAGATGCAGGACATCGCCCGGTATTTTCGTCAGCACGAGCCCTCCAGTCCTGTGCCGATGCTGATGGACCGGGCGGTGCGCTGGGCGAGCATGCCGTTGCAGCAATGGTTGGCGGAGATGGTGCGCGACGAGAACTGCCTGAGGGACATCAACCTCGTCCTGGAGGGGCCGCAAGCATGATGCGTCCACTTCGATGGTTTGTGCTGCTGTGCGTTGCGGGTCTGTCTAGCGCGTGTTCGTTGAACGAGGCGCAGCGCCAGAAACTGCTGCAACAATCGCCGCCCTGGTATGCGGAGGCCGGCATCGTGGTCAATGTGAAGACCGAGCCGACGCTCAATGCCTGGAAAGGGCTGGCCAACTCGGTATCGCTGTTGATCCTGCAAGCGCGTGACCAACACAGCCTTAACGCGCTCGTCGCATCAGAAAAGGCTGCTCGCGCGTTGTTCAGCGGTGCGGCATTGCCGCCGCAGATACTTGCGATCGACCGTTTCACGGCTTTGCCTGGCCAGCAGGCCACCCTGCATGTGAACCGTGTCGAGAACGCCCGGTACGTCGCAGTCATCGCTGGCTACTATCCCGTGCCCGGCGCCCAGCAGGCTGCGGTGGTTGCTGTACCGGTTGAAATCAAGCGGGGATGGCTCGGCTGGAAGGTATCGATCGAGACCTTGCGTTTCTCGACATTGTGGGGGGAGCGCGCGCTGGTGAAGCTCGAGGGCGCGACGAACCTGCTGCCGACCTCCTCGGATCGACAGGAGTATGGGCAATGATCCAGGCGCAACTACCCGTTTACTGGTACTCCGGGCTCTACCTGCAGCCGCAGCATTTCCAGTCGATGGATCTTCATCAAAGCTGGCAGCATGCGCAGCATTGGCGCCATGGCAAGCCGTGGCAGTCAGGGATCGTCAAGGCTCAGGTCAACCCGCACGCCTTGCTCGACTTCACGGTGGAGTTTCACGCTCTGGAAGTGGTGACAGCCGCCGGTGAGTACCTTGCGTTTCCAGGCAACTGCCATCTGCAAAAACGCTGTTTTCGTGAAGCCTGGAAGCAGCGTGACAAGCCGTTCACCATCTGGGGAGCGCTGCGCCGGCTCGACCCGCAGCAACAGAATGTCACCGTGCTAGAGCAAGGCCGCGAGCAGCCACTGACGCGCTGGGTCACGGCGACTCCCGAACACACGATGCGTGATCTGTATCACCAGGGCCCGGAAGTCGAAGTGCCGCGTGTCCTTCACAGCCTGCGTCTGCTCTGGGACGACGAGCGCCAGGAGGCATTGAGCGATCAGTGCTTCCCATTGTTGCGTGTGCGTATGCGCGACCATGAAGTGGTCGTCGACGAAACCTACGCACCACCTGGCATCGTCTTGGACAGTTCCGAGGCCTTGCGTTCGAAACTCGAGCAGATCTTTTTCGAACTGACCCAGCGTACGCAGGGCCTGGCTGAGCTCAAACACTCGTTATGCAGGCTCACCAGCGAAGTCAGCAATGAGTCCTTGGTGCTGACCCTGGTCATGCGTTCGCTCAATCGTGCGCTGCCGATGTTGCAGGCCTACCTGGGCGCGCCGGGTGTCCACCCCTGGCAGGCGCACCTGTTGTTGGCCCAGTTGGTCGGCGAACTCTCCACCTTCAACGATGACTGCAACCATTTGGGCCAGTGGCAGCACGATGCGTCGGCAGCGCTGCAGTACGACCACGACCGGCTGTTTGAAAGTTTCGAGCAAGTCCAGCGAGTTTTGCACAGGCTGCTCAACAGCATTGCGCTGGAAAAAAATACCTATCGCACCTTCGAGCGGGACGAGCGAGGGATTTATCAAAGCCGCCTTGATCGGCAAATGATCGCTCAAGCCAAGAGCTTATATATAAAACTTCAAAGCAGCAGGTTCATTGACAACGAGGCGATGGTTCATGGGCTGGATACCGCCAAACTGGCCGACCCTCAGAGAATGGAGTCATTGATTCAGCATGCATTGTCAGGTGTTTCGCTACGCCTATGTCAGAAAACACCTATAGAGCTGCCTAGGCGTGAAGATACATGCTATCTGGAAATTGATATCCGTGACCCAAATTGGGTAACGGCGGAACAGTTTCAGAAACTCAGTTTCTTCTGGGCATACGCGCCCGATGATTTGAGCGTTCAGCTGGTTTATGCAGGGCGAATTGATGCAGGTCGTTGAGTGTTACCTTCCCTTGATCCAATTCATTGCCAGCACAAAAGCGGATACGGCAGGGGATTTCACCGCGTTTCGGCAACAGGTGGAGCGGTACTTGGCCGAAGCCGCACAGGCCAGCGCGATTCTTGTCGGCAAGGATGATCTACATGCCTCGCGCTTTGCCATCATGGCTTGGGTCGATGAATGGGTGCTGTGTTCCGCGTTGGCGCTGCGCCATGAGTGGCGCGACCGTTTGCTGCAGTCTGAACACTATCAAACAGTGGTGGGCGGGGAAGCCTTCTTTACCAGGTTTGACGCTCTGGACGCGTGCAATCACCAAATACGCATGGTCTATCTGACTTGCCTGTCGCTCGGATTCCAAGGCAAGTATCGCCATCTTGAGCCGGCGCAATTACGGGCACGTATCGCGTCGGCGCGCCAAGCGTTGCCCCACGCCTGGCAACCCGAACACAGTTGCGCAGAAATAACACCTGTCGACCGTCAAGGCATCAAGCGTAAGCGTCGGCATCTTTGGATATGGCGTTATCGTTTTTTTCTGACCCTGACAGTCTTGTGGGCGATGGTTTCTGTTGGATTGTTGTTCACCTTCTTGTAGTCAAACATGAAAAAGATACTTTCATCCTCCGGCTGGATTTTACTGGCTGGCTTGCTCTTTTTGTTGTGCGCGTTAGTTGCACTCGCTCGAGAGGGCTCGTTGTTTGCTGCCTTGTTTATGTGGGCCGGTGTTCTGTTGGTTATTCTGCTGTTTCGCCTGTTGATGGTGGCGTTCGGCGAACTTCGCGGGCATCCGCGTATGCATCGGTTCCTCGCCGGCTTTCAAGTTTCCCGAAAGGTTTTCTTGTTGCGTGAGCATTGGCGAAGCGGGGCGCGTACATTAAAGCGCTTGAATCGCTTTGGTGCGCAAATGCCCTGGTTTGTATTCGTAGGTGGGCGCGATGGCAAGACGACGCTGCTCGACAGCGCACAACTGCCCGTGTTGTCCCAGTTGGATACGCGCGAACGGATACTCCCGACCCGGACATTGAAATGGTGGTTCTTCAAACACCTGTGTGTGCTGGACGTCGGTAGTCATTTCTCAACGGGCAATGCCACGGCACAGCGCAGTTGGAAACGCCTGGTGCGATGGGCCAGGCAGGTCCGGCCACCCCAGGGCGTGCTCGTCTCGATCAATTGCACGGCACTGCAGACGCATTCTCCGGTGCAGCTGCATGAACATGGGCGTCGCCTGCGTGAGCAGCTTGAACAACTGATCAAAGCCTGCGGCCAAGCATTGCCGGTGCATGTCGTGATTACCGGTATCGATGCCTTGCCAGGCTTCAACGCCTGGCAGCGCACGCTGACGGATGAGCAGCGTGAACACGCTTTGGGGTACCAGTGGGATCGCCCACCGGTCGTCGATCGAAACACGTCGTTTCTCGAGCCGTTGTTCGACACGCTCTGCGACGGATTGCTGACCCAGTGCCTGAGCACGCTGGACGCCACGCCGCCTGGCCAGGCCACGGCGCAGCGCCTGGGATTCCCAGGGCGGGTGCGGGCGCTCAAACCCGGCCTACTGCGTTTCGTGGTCGCGCTCTGCGAACCAGACCCTTACCACGCCACGGGGGTACTCAAAGGCGTGTGGTTGACGGCTGCGCCCGGAATGGCCCAAGCCGGAGAAAAACGCCAGGGATATTTTGTTGCAGAGTTGTTGAGTCAGCGCTTGCTGCAGGTCGCGCAATCGTCGGCAGGGGAGCGGTATGTACGTTGCCCAGGTGTGCACAGGCCGTCGCTTGCTAGGGTGGTATTCGCCTTAGCGGCCGGGGCGCTGCTGTGGAGCGGCTGGAAGACGTATCACCTGTATGACGCACCTCCCCCTTCGGAGTTGCCGGTCAGTGTCGTGCGGCTGGCGCAACTGGATGCAGGTTTCGCTCAGCCGATGCTGCATATGCCTTATGTGCCGTTGATGAGGTATTGGCAGGCACGGCTCGAGCGGCAGTTGCTCGAGTCCGGGGGATGGCGCGAAAACGACCAGTCGGCGGCCCAGGTCCTATGGCAACAGCAGTTCGCACAGGCTGACGCCGCGCAGAAACGGCAAATGATCCTGCAACTGAGCTCGGCTGTGCTTTTGCAGGAAGCGGTGCTCGATCAGCAGACATTGCCAGTGCTCGCACCGCTGCACTGGGAGGGCAATAGTTTCTATCCGCTGACGTTCGACAAATCACTCAGCCCGAAGGAAGTGTTGTTGATCACACGGGCATGGGGGCGGCGCAACCCTGATCGCTTGCCGTTGGCCGAGCAGCGCGCGCTGCTGTTGTCGTGGGTCGAGCAGGACCCGGCCTGGACTTGGCTTTTGCAAGGGCGCGACACATTACCGGCATTGCGGTCTGCCCAATTTTGGCAACATTGGCCCGTGCAAACCGAACTGTCGGGCCTGTGGCTGCAGGCGGGCGAGCGAACAGTGCAAGAAGAAATCACCTTGGTCTCCCGCGCATTGCACAGCGCCGATCGGCAGCCATTCCAAGCCTTCTGGAAAACCTGGAACTCGCGTCGGCAGGAAGCTTGGCTGGCCTTTATCGGCGATACGATCGCGCAAGTCCACGCACACGCAGAACACCCCCTTGCCAGCGACGAGAGCGTGGCATTGCTCAACGGGCAGGATCCGGCGAGCCGCTTTATCGCGCGCACCGTATCGGAGCTGGCGACCATCCCTGGCGCTGAAAGCCAGACATGGCTGAATGAAATGCGCCGTGTGTCGCACCTGCAGGCCCAGTGGCGACCGGCCACCGTGCAGGAGCGGTTGTTCGTCTGGGAAAAAGGCGCTCGGGGTTGGTTCTATCGACAGTGGGGTAGCACGCGTAGCCAGGCCTATGCCAGCCAGCAGGACCGTGAGGTATGGCAAGCATGGAGGGACAACCTTGCTGCGGCAGTGAACATGACATTGCGGCCTACAGACTTAGCCAGGACGGCGCAAGGGTTGTTCGTTCATCAGGAAAGTGAGGGGCAATCGGCGTCCAACGTGCTGGAGGCGTTGCACGCGGCGTTCACCCGACTTGAGGAACACATGGCGTTGCCCGCCCAGGGGCAGGGCAGCGGCACGGTCTGGGAGCTGTTGCGCACACAGGTTGACGCGCTGACGGCCAATGCCGTTTCGGTCGTTGCCTGCGAACTGGAAGGGCATTGGCAGAACCAGGTCTTGCAGCCTTTGAGCGACACGCGGCTTCAGCACAACGCCCGTCGCCAGGAGGAAATGGCCTGGCAATTGTTCCAAGGCTTCTTGAAAGACAAGGCCCTGGCGTATCTGACGCCCGGCCAATCGGGGCTTTCGCCGAAGTACTGGCAGGACAGCGCGATACCGTTCACGACGGAGTTCCTGCAAGTGCTCAACAGCGCGACTTCGTCCCAGGATCTGGAGCGTCTGCCGCTGCGCGAACAAACGCGCAATCAAGATGAACTCTCAGCGCAGCAAACTGAGCTGGCAAGGCTGAAGGACCTGGGCGCGGCGATGAGCGAGCAATGGCTCGAAACCCGTGTCACCACCCAACCAGCCACCATTCCTGGTGGGGCAGCGCTGATGCCGATTGGTACGAAACTCGGTTTGTCTTGCGGCAAGCAGACCACAGCGCTAACCAGCGCAAACCTGTACGAGGAGCGTGTGTTTCGCTGGGCGCCGGGCCAGTGTCAGAGCGTGAGTTTGTCGGTGGTGTTTCCACAAGGCGAGTTGAAGCGCCAGTGGCTTGGGGACGATGCCTGGCCGCGATTTCTCCAGGAGCTTGCAAGTGGCGAGCACCGTTATGCGCTGGAGGCGTTCGAGGCCGCCGATCCCTTGGTGTTCTCGCTGCAAGGCGTCAACGAGATCCTCGTGCGTTTTTCCTTGGAAGGGCATGAGCGCGCCTTGGAGCGATGGCGTGCCTGGCAACAGGTGACGCAGGCCATGGCACCGGTACGGGGGCAGATCTCGGCTTTACAGGACGCTGCAAAGCAGCATGGCAATTATTTCACCGGCAATTTGACGGCTCTGCCCGTCAGCGCCGTCCAGTGTCGACGTTAAGGGCTACGGGTAATGCACGATACATTGAGATCACGGGTGGCTTCTTTGTCGATCGAAGCGCGCAAGGCTCTGGATGAAGCAGCCTTGCGTGCCAGCGAGGCCGGACATTGCGAGATCACCTGCGATCATTTTCTGTTTGCGCTGATTTGCCAGCAGCCCCACTTGGCTGAAGGGCTTTCGCGCCATTGCGACCTAGATCTTCAGGCGCTGCAGGTCGAGCTGAAACGCCGATTGCAGGATAAACCCGGCGGTAATACCCAGAGCGTGGTGTTTTCCGAGTCGTTGGTCGGTGTCTTGGACGACGCCTGGGAGCGGGCCTGCCTGCAATGGGGGCATTCGTCGATTGGCGTGGCGTGTTGTTGGGCGTCATGGGTCGAACAGGGCGGATCGCGTCATCCGGAAGTGGCCTCGCTGCACGCCTGGCTTACCTGCGATGCGTCTGCGGCAGTGGCATGGTTGTGCACCCAAGGTCATGGGCAGCCAACGTCTGGACAGGAAGTCGGGGCGTTGAAAGCGTATGGCCACAACTTGACGCAGCAAGCGCGTGAGCAGCGCCTCGATCCTGTCATCGGGCGCGAAAAGGAAATTCGCCAGGTCATCGATGTCTTACTGCGTCGTCGCCAGAACAATCCGCTGCTGGTCGGTGAACCCGGTGTGGGAAAGACTGCACTGGTCGAAGGGGTCGCGCAGCGCATTGCGGCCGGCGACGTGCCGCAAGTCCTGAAAAACTGCGAAGTCTACAGCCTGGACCTTGGGCTGCTGCAGGCAGGGGCGAGTGTCAAAGGTGAGTTTGAAAAGCGGCTACAAAGCGTGGTGGAAGAGGCTGCGGCTTCGCCTGTTCCGGTGGTGCTGTTCATCGACGAAGCCCATCGACTGCAAGGCGCAGGCGGCATGGCCGGGCAGAACGATGCGGCAAACATGCTCAAGCCGGCGCTCTCCCGAGGCCAGTTTCAGGTCATCGCCGCGACCACCTGGGCCGAGTACAAGAGCATCTTTGAAAAAGACGCCGCGCTGGCGCGCCGTTTCCAGTTGATCAAGGTCGAGCCACCGAGCGAAACATCCGCCATTGCGATGCTGCGCCATGTCGCTCCGCTGCTGGAGCGGCACCATGGGGTGACCATTCTCCACGAAGCGATCGAAGCGGCCGTGCGCTTGTCAACGCGCTACATCATCGATCGCCAGTTGCCCGACAAATCCCTGGCATTGCTCGACACAGCCTGTGCACGGGTCGCGCTCTCGCAAACCCATGTTCCGCACGCCTTGGAAGACCTGGATGCACAACTGGCCAGTCTGGGCAGCCATCGGGATTGGTTGGCGCGCGAGAAGCGCGAGGTTCGGCTGCTGGAGAAGCTTGTCAGCACCCAAGCACGGCTCCAGCGAGCTCGAGAGGATGTTTACCAGCAATGGCAGCAGCAAAGAGCCTGGGTACAAGAGACGCTTGCCGGAGTGCCCGCTGGCGATGCCGCCAGCCGATCCCTGGCCGAGGCGCATGAACAGCAGGTGATGGTCCATGCCCACGTCGATGCGATGTGCGTGGCGCATGTGCTTTCGGGCTGGACCGGAATCCCGCTTGGCAAGCTCAAGGAGCGCACGCAAGCCAGCGAAACGACATTGCTCGGCCAGCTGCAAACCTACGTGGCCGGTCAGGAACCGGCATTGAAGGCGCTGGCCCGCAAACTGTTCATCACCCGAGCGGGGCTGCAGGCACCGGACAAGCCGGCTGGAGTGTTCATGCTGGCCGGCCCCTCGGGGGTGGGCAAGACAGAAACGGCATTGGCATTGGCACAGGTGTATGGCTCAGGGCCAGAGAGCCTGATCACGCTGAACATGTCCGAATATCAAGAGGCGCATACGGTCTCTGCACTCAAAGGGGCACCGGCCGGCTACGTAGGCTATGGCAAAGGCGGACGATTGACCGAAGCGGTCAGGAAGAGACCGCACTGCGTGCTGTTGCTGGACGAATTCGAAAAAGCTCACCCCGACGTACGCGAGATGTTCTACCAGGTCCTGGATAAGGGCTGGATGGAGGACGCCGAAGGGCAACGCGTGAGTTTCCATGATGCCTGGGTGGTGATGACCACTAATGTGGGATCGGAACTGCTGACTGAATGTCGTGCGGACGATGAGGTGATGTCGCATGTTCGCCAAGCCTGTGCCCAGGTGTTCAAGCCGGCCTTCATGGGGCGGGTGAATCTACAGGTCTATCAACCGCTGTGCCTCGAACAGTTAATGGCAATTGCCCGGCTCAAACTGGACAAGATCGTTGATCGCGTCGGTGAAGCCTCCCGAGGGTATATGCAGCTGGTCGTTAAACCGGCCATCGTCAAAGCGATTGCAACGGCGTGCCGTGTGAGCGAAAGCGGGGCGCGAGAAATCGATGAACTGATCGATGAACACGTGCTTCCCGAGGTGGCGAGGGTGGTAGCGACCGAACAGGGCAAGACAGGGGTGCTGACTCTGTCGTTCTCGAAAAACCGCTATCAGTGTCAGTGGAAAAACCTTTCGGCGGTCGAAGCGTAGGGGGCAAGAATGAGCATCTTCAATTCCAAGGTAGCGTATAAACACGCCATGCCGTCGGTTTCCAACTTTGAAATGCGTGGCGTCCTACCTGGCCCGCGGTACTCGACGAATCCAGCGACAGAGTCCAAGTTGGGTGAATGGGCGAATCTTTCTGCTAAAGGCCTTTGCCTGGTGCACGCGATCAGGACTGACCATGGCCTCTCGAGTGAATTGACGAGAAGGCCCGCTGAGGAGGTATTCCAGCGGTGGGACGTGTTCTCGACCTCCTTGATTGCCTCTCCGAGCGGTAAAGCTGGGAATCAACGGACGCCACATGGAACGTTTGCCGCGATTGGATTGATATTGGAGGTCCCGCCTGAAAATATCTTGGGTACGTTCAGGGGGGATGTGTACTTTCCCACCCATGAAACGGGTGAGAAGAATAAGTTTGCCCGATCCGTATTGTCCGGGCGTTCGACCTATAAAGACAAGCCGTTGGGGCGACGCGTTTATATAAAAGGCGGCTACAATCGTATCGAGACGCCTGAGTGGGTGGCGTCGAAGATTTATATATACAGTGAAGTTCTCGTCGTGGGCAGGCCGGGGTTCAAGTTGCACTACGCAATGACCAAGCCCATCAAGGTTGTCGGTATTCTCCACTATCAGAATTGCGAGTTGTCTTTGCGTGACCTGCCTTGGGAAAGGGCTGCGTTACTGCGAAGGTTGTGTGAGCTAAATCCGAAGTTGCCGCTTAGTGTTGTTTAAGATTGTCGAGATGTGATCAATCGCCGATATCGATTCTAAAATGCTAGCGACTAAATCGAAGTGGCGAATGGTCGAATATTATCTGTGCGAACGAAATCTGAAAGTGAGAGGCTCATGACTGATTTGAAGTCCAAGTCGGAAACTGCTACGTCGTCTTTGCTGCGGCGGCGACCCACCAACACCAAGTTCAATATGCATGGCAAGGCATGCACGCCAAAATACTCCCTCGAACCCAAATTGGAACAGCGATTGACGACGTGGGAAGACCTGGACGATCGCGACCTTTTCTTGGCACATCCCGTGACGCTGGAGTGTTTCTTGAGCAGTGATCTGAGTCGGCGAAAAGCGGAGGATGTTATCGAGGAGTGGGATGTGTTTTCCACCTCATTGGCTTCGTATGGCAACCCTGCCTCGGTACCATGGACTCGCGGGATTGGTCTGATTCTGGACATAAATCCTCAAAATATTCTCGGGACGTTTTCTCGGCCTGTCGGGCTGCCGTTTCCTGGACGGACCTCTAAGTATCAGTTGGCCCACAGCATAGAGGCGGGTATTAGCCGGAGCGGAAAGAAAATCAAAGGTGGGTATCGTAAAATTATGACGCCGGAGGAACTGCTCAAGTACAAAAATGTTGGCAATGAAGTACTGGTGATTGGTCGGCCCTACACGCGTGTGCATTTTGCCCAGACGCGCAAAATCAACGTAAAGGGTGTGGTAATTGTCAATCGGTACGATAGTGAAAAACTGCGTGAAGATTTTAATTTGATTAGGCTGCTGCGAGTGCAGAATCCAGGCCTTGAAATCTTTGCCATGTAAGACCTTATTGAAGATTTGTAAAGGTGCGGTGCGTTCATACATGCTGACGTGCCGTAATGTACGAACGGGCACTTGGACTATCGATGGGCAGGTTGAGCGACGCGGGGCGGCTGCACCCCAAATACTCATGATAAAAGTGTCGAGCACGCGCTAGGCCAATGGGAGCGACTGGCGGAGCAGAACAGTTTTGCAATGGCTGGTGGAGAAATATAATAAGGTCGTTCCGCCAAGCGAAATCATTGGACGAACGGCGTTTCATAATGAAGTTCTGGTCGTCGGCAAATCCAATGTGAATATATATTGCACGATGACGCAACCGATCAGGGTGCGCGGTATGCTCTATGCGTCTAAATACGAGGTTGCGGAAAATGATCGGGATCGATCGAGTTTCGAACTGGATTTTATCAGTCGCCTTCGTCAGTTGAGTCCAGGGCTTGGTGTTGTGCAGGTCTAAAGCGTGGGGTAATACGAGGTGTCATGTGGGTTGGTTGAATAAAATACGCGTCAGTTCGATATTCGAAGCGCTATCGGGTGAGGAGTCGAAAGCGGCTTTTACCTTCAAGCCGGCGACTCCATATCCAGCATATTCTTGCGACAAGAAAGTCGAAAAAAATTTGCAAGAGTGGGGGCGTATTTCCGAGATGGGGCTCTGCTTGGTGCATGCCGTGGGGGAGCATGCGCTGCCCGACAGCAAGTTGTTCCAAGGTCCGGCGCAGAATATCTTGAGCGGATGGGATGTTATTTCCACATCTTTGATCCATCGCAGACGATTATGGGCGCAAGCGCAGATCCGTAATCCGGCTCCAAATATAGCAAGGCTGCCGAAGAAGGCGCCGAGAATGTATGCAAATGTCGCGTTGATTCTACAGGTGCCGCCAGAAAATATTTTAGGCACTTTTCCAGAAGACGTCTTTTTTCCGACACATGCATCTGCAGAAAATTACGAGTTTGCGAATAGGATTCTAGGCGACAGAAGTGCAGCGCATCCCCTGCGCGGAGGCGCGTATACTAAAATTGAATCGCCGCGCAAGATAATGAAAAAAACCGGAATGGGACTCGGGAGATATAACGAGATTTTGATAGTGACCCGCCCGAATGTCCGGGTGCACTTTTCAGAAACGAAAAAGGTGGAAGTGAAGGGGATTATTTACACGCGGGGACGTTTCGGGTTTAGTCCGGAGGACGTCGAGATACTTCAGCGCTTGTGCGAATTGAATCCCGATCTTCCAGTCGAGGAAGCGTAAACCTGTCTTGGCGAACAGTGTGAATCTGAGCGATGGTTTCAAAAGCGAAAGAGCGAAAACTATATTCCGATCGCACCGCGATGCAGCATGACGGCGATTACGCAACTCAAGCTGAACAACGTCGTCCACCGTCTCGAGGCTGCATCTGGTGGTGATGTGCGAGAAATCGATGGGTTGATTGATGAGCATTTGCTACCGGACGTGGTGAGTGCACTGCTCAATAAGCAGTGAAGGCGTGGTGTGTTGACGTTGTCTTTCTCAAGACAGCGCTATCGATGTCAGTGGAAAAGCGGTGGTAGCAATGGGCTGCCCAATGCGCTTCAATTTTAGATACATGAGAGCTATAAACAGGCACTAGGAGCGTCGCGATGTTTGGTTGGGGGAAGTGCACCAGGGGGGAGACGAAGATGCCGAGATATTCCTACAACAGCAAGACTGAACGTACGCTGTGTCAGTGGGCGCAACTGGCAGTCGAGCAAAAGAAGTTCTTGGTGTACCGGGTGAACCTAGACAAGTTCGAAGGCAGTCCCTTGTCAAGGTGTAGGGCTGAAGATGTGCTCAATGAATGTGATGTTTTTCCTACCAATTTGATCGATATCAAGCAGGTATCACTAAGGCGGCACGATGATCGCCACATGAGCATTAGAAAATCGCATGAGCACACATTTGGCGAAGTGGCGCTTGTGTTGGAAGTCCCGCCTCAAAACATTCTAGGTGTTATCCCTCGGGGTTTTTCATGTTCGCCGATTTACTTTTTCAATGATTATCAGTCGCCCTATAGGCTTACCCAATTGGATTGGTTTAAGCTTCTGAAAAAATACAGGGTGCTGGTGACGCCTGATAAAATTCTCCGAAATCACAAGTATCATAATGAGGTGCTGGTCGTGGGTAGGCCGAGTCTGGAAATAAATGCCTTGAAAACACGGAGGATCAAGGTGGTGGGTATTATATGTACCCGAGAGCACGTGAGTGATGGTTTGAAAGACGGGAGTGCCACGCGAATGGCTATCTTGAGCCGTCTTTGTAAAATCAACCCAAGCCTAAGTGTCACGGTTGTATGAATCGGATATTGCTTAATAGCAACTAGCGGTTGTGCAGGCCGCTGTCTCTGACTCACTCAGCGATGATGAAAGAGTCGAAGGGTTGGGGACTGCGCCAGTCGCAACATTCGTCGATGTACTGCTAAGTGGCTTGGGTTTGTCAAGGGGCGGAACTGGGTTCGTGCGGGGTCCGTAAGGCTGAAATAATACTGTTAGAGTATATAAATTTACTTTATTTAGAACGCTACGCACGTGGGAGGGCATCAACGATGTATGGCCTCTAATTAGTGCATGCTGTGAATCTGCAAAAATATCACTGGGCTTTGATTTTCAGGCTAAAGCGCATGAATCCAGATCTTAGAGTGAACGTTATATCGTTGTGACGGGAGCGGTTATGTTCGAATGGATGTCGCGAATGTGCAGGACGAAAAAAAATGAGCAGCGGTCGAGTGGACCCAAGTACTCCTATGATAAAAAAATCGAACGTACGTTGCAGCAATGGGAACGTTTGGCAGATCGAAAGCGATTCCTGGTGCATGGGGTGAGCTTGGAAAAATTTGAAAATGGTCCTTTGTCAAAGCGTCAGGCTGAAGAGGTACTCAACAGTTGGGACGTTTTTTCCACGAGTTTGGTCGATATCAAACGGATTTCGCAATATAGGCATCGGGATCAAAAGAGAGGAAGGGCGCGATCCACACAGCTCTTCGGTGAAGTGGGGTTTCTACTCGAAGTGCCTCCGCAAAATATTCTCGGTACCTTTCCTCATGATGTCTTATTTCCGACGCATGTTAGTGCCGAGAATTTTGCTTTTGCCGATGCCATATTCAATGGTACTTCCAAGTTTGGGTGGATTAAGATGGTGGAGCGATACAATAAGATTGTGCCCCCCGATGACGTCATCGGGAAAACGTTGCTGCACAATGAGGTGCTTGTTGTGGGTAAGTCGAATGTAAAAATATATTTTCCGTTGACAGAGGCGATCAAGGTTGTGGGGATCATCTATGCGCCTCGTTACTTAGGAGGTGGTTTGAGGAAAATGAGTTTTGAGCGGCTGGTTTTATTGAACCGACTCCGTCAACTGAACGCGGGGCTGGATATCATTATTGTGTGAGGAGGGTGTTTGCCATGAGGCCTGATTGGAGAAGTGGAATTTAGCTGAGCTGTGCTCGATCCCACGTTCATCGCATTTACAGGATGACGAAGCCAAACTGTCACACCAGTGGGAAGGCTTGTGTCTGAGTCAACATTAAGCAGTAGCTGTATGATCATGCGTTCTGCGTTGCGATCGTTGCCATCAGAGGCTAGAGAGCCGTCCATGCTTGCTTTCGCCTCCGTTATGCTATGCGTCGTTCAATGGGCAGGATGGCCGGTGTGATCAATTACCTATGGTTTTTCTTGGCGGCGCTGTTTGAGATTGGCGGCTGCTATGCATTCTATCTCTGGCTGCGCCTGGGCAAGAGCGCTTGGTGGGTGGTGCCTGCGCTGGCCAGCCTGACGGTGTTCGGGCTGATCCTCACCCGCGTCGAAGCGGCGTATGCCGGCCGTGCCTATGCCGCCTATGGCGGTATCTATATCGTTGCCTCATTGCTGTGGCTGGCGCTGGTGGAGCGGGCTCGGCCGATGTCCAGCGACTGGCTAGGGGCGCTGCTCTGTGTGGCGGGCGCAACCCTCATTGTGTTCGGGCCGCGGTTGCAGCAAGGGTGATGCAGGTAAGGCTGTAGGTGGAATCGCCTGTGTGTGTGGGATGCGTCTATTTCGCCTGCGTAACGTTGTGCGGTTGAATGAGCCCCAGGCAGTCTCTGGTTTTCCGTTGGATTGGAGGGTCAGACATGTTGGTGATAGGGCGTCAGGTGGGGCAGGCGATCAAGATCCGGGACGACATCACGATTCGGGTGTTGTCCGTGCAAGGGAGTGAACAGGTGCGTCTAGGCATCAAGGCACCTGCTGATATCACGGTAAACCGGGAAGAGATCAGCGACAGCGTCAAACAAGCCCTGGCGCAGCGGCGTCAGGGCAAGCAGTCAGTCGAATAGCTCCCTGGGCACTTCGTGCTTGGCCAGCAATTGGCATTGCTGACTTTCAAGATCGAACAAAATGAACGCCTGTCCTTTGGCCAGTGCCTGGCGGACCCGCAGTACGCGGGTTTCCAGGGGCGTGTCGTCGCCGTTATCGGTGCCGTCGCGGGTTACGAAGTCCTCGATTAAACGGGTGAGGGTTTCGGCTTCGAGTTGGTCGTAGGGAATCAGCATGGTCACAAAGTCTTGGCTGGGATGGGGTGCATGCTACGCCAATCGCGAGGGGCTTGCCTGAGGCTACTGCGTCTCCTCGCTTCAGGCGCTCAAGCCTTGTTGCCAATCAGGCTGTCCACTGTCGGCACCCTCGTCTCGCTTTCCATCTGGGCATCATGCTCCAACTGATGGCTGAAGCGCTCGAGCGATGCGTTCGCAGGGTGCGAATCGCTGGCGAATACCGGTGGACTGAGCAGATAAGCAGCCAGCAATCGGCTGAGGGCGGCCAGGCTATCGATATGCGTGCGCTCATATCCATGGGTGGCATCGCATCCAAACGCCACCAGCGCGGTGCGGATATCGTGCCCGGCCGTGACGGCCGAATGGGCATCGCTGAAGTAATAGCGGAAGAGGTCACGGCGCACCGGTAGGTCCTGGTCGCCAGCCAGTTTCAGAAGGTGCCGCGAGAGGTGGTAATCATAAGGGCCTGAGGAGTCCTGCATGGCCACGCTCACGGCATGTTCGCTTGAGGCCTGCCCGGGCGCCACCGGAGCGATGTCGATGCCAACGAACTCGCTCACGTCCCAAGGCAGCGCTGCCGCGGCACCAGAGCCTGTTTCTTCGGTGATGGTGAACAGCGGGTGGCAGTCGATCAACGGTTGTTGGCCGCACTCCACCACGGCCTTGAGTGCTGCCAGCAGTGCTGCCACGCCAGCCTTGTCGTCCAGGTGGCGCGCGCTGATATGACCACTTTCAGTGAACTCCGGCAGCGGATCGAAGGCGACGAAGTCGCCAATAGCTATCCCCAGTGCCTCGCAGTCGGCGCGTGTAGCGCAGTAGGCATCCAAACGCACTTCCACATGCTCCCAACTGATCGGCATCTGATCGATGGCAGTGTTGAAGGCATGCCCGCTCGCCATCAGTGGCAGCACGCTGCCGCGGTACACACCCGTGTCGGTGAACACGCTGACGCGACTGCCTTCGGCGAATCGACTGGACCAGCAGCCCACCGGGGCCAGGGCCAGACGGCCGTTATCGAGCAGTTGGCGCACGCTGGCGCCGATGGTGTCCAGATGCGCCGAGACGGCGCGGTCAGGCGTGTTCTGACGGCCTTTGAGCGTTGCGCGGATGGTGCCGCGGCGGGTCAGTTCGAAGGGGATGCCCAGCTCGTCCAGGCGTTCGGCCACGTAGCGTACGATGGTGTCGGTAAAACCGGTGGGGCTAGGAATGGCGAGCATTTCCAGCAGCACGCGTTTGAGGTACTCGAGATCGGGTTCGGGGTGTCCGTTAGACATCAGGTACTCCTTGGGTTAACGCTGTTCTCTCGCGGGTAAGCCCGCTCCCACAGAGCTGCGCCGAGCCCAATGGGAGCAGGTTTACCTTGTGCACGGTTTCATGTCGGTGCTCGGCTGTGGGGAAAGAGCAGGTCGACGAAGCGCTCGGCGGTCGGTTGCGGCTCGTGGTTGGCCAAGCCCACCCGCTCGTTGGCTTCGATGATCACGTAGTCCGGCTGCTCAGCATCGCGCACCATCAGGTCCAGGCCCACCACAGGGATGTCCAGGGCGCGCGCGGCGCGCACGGCGGCGTCAGCCAGCACCGGATGCAGGCGCTCGGTGACGTCTTCGAGCGTGCCGCCGGTGTGCAGGTTGGCGGTGCGGCGCACGGCAAGGCGTTGTCCTGTCGGCAACACGCTGTCGTAGTCCAGGCCCGACGCACGCAAGGTGCGTTCGGTCTCCTCATCGAGCGGGATACGGCTTTCGCCGCCGGTGGCAGCCTGGCGTCGTCTGCTTTGGGCTTCGATCAAGGCCTGGATGCTGTGTTTGCCGTCCCCGATCACCTGGGCCGGGTGACGGATCGCTGCCGCCACCACTTCGAAGCCGATCACCACGATGCGCAGGTCCAGACCAGGGTGATAGCTTTCAAGCAGTACCCGGCTGTCGAAGCGTTGAGCCTGCTCGACGGCCTGGTTGATCTCCTCCAGAGTGCCCAGGTTGACTGCGACACCTTGGCCTTGTTCGCCATCCACCGGCTTGACCACCACCGCGCCGTGCTCTTCGAGAAAAGCCAAGTTGTCATCGGCATTACCGGCCAGCTGTTGAACCGGCACGTGCAGACCGGCGGCGTCCAGAACGTGTTGGGTGAGACGTTTGTCCTGGCACAAGGTCATGCTCACGGCACTGGTCAAATCGCTCAAGGATTCGCGGCAACGGACACGGCGCCCGCCCAGGCTCAGGGTGAACAGGCCGGCGCTGGCGTCGTCAACTTGCACGTCAATGCCGCGCCGGTAGGCCTCGTCGACGATCAGACGGGCGTAGGGGTTGAGCGAAGCCTCTGGGCCAGGGCCGAGGAACAGTGGCTGGTTGATGCCGTTCTTGCGCTTGACCGCAAAGGTCGGCAGGTTGCGAAAGCCCAGCTTCTTGTACAGGCGCTTGGCTTGGCGGTTGTCGTGCAACACCGACAGGTCCAGATAGGCCAGGCCGCGGCTCATGAAGTGCTCGACCAAATGACGCACCAGCACTTCGCCTACGCCTGGGCGGGTGCATTGCGGGTCGACGGCCAGGCACCACAGGCTGCTGCCATGTTCAGGGTCATCGAAGGCCTTGCTGTGGTTCAGCCCCATGACGCTGCCGATCACAGCGCCCGTGTCCTCGTCTTCGGCCAGCCAGTACACCGGCCCGCCCAGGTGATGGGGAGTGAGCAGCTCTGGGTTGACCGGCAGCATGCCTCGTCCCTGGTAAAGGGCGTTGATGGCATGCCAGTCAGCGTCGGCCTGAGCCCGGCGGATGCGAAATCCACGGAACACGCGTTGCGCAGGGCGGTAGTCGGTGAACCACAGGCGCAGGGTGTCCGAAGGATCGAGGAACAACTGTTGCGGGGCCTGGGCCAGCACTTGTTGGGGAGCGGCCACATACAGAGCGATATCTCGCTCGCCGGGGCGCTCGTCGAGCAATGCCTCGGCGAGCACGGCCGGATCAGGGTAGGTGTGGCCGATCAGCAGCCGGCCCCAGCCGCAATGTACCGCGCGGGGTTGGCCGTGGGGTTCGCTGCCATCACCGGCCAATTGCGCCTGCAGGCGCTCGTAGGAGGGGGCTTGTCCGCGTAGCAGGCGCTGGCCATAGGCGGTTTGCGCTTTCATCGGTCAGATTCCTTGTTCGCTGAGCCAGAGGTTCAGGGCGGCCAACTGCCAAAGCTTGGAGCCTCGCAGCGGCGTCAATTGACCCTGAGGGTTGCTCAGCAGGCGATCGAGCATGGTCGGATTGAACAGACCTCGGTCTTGGCTTGGGTCGGTCAGCAGTTCACGAACCCAGTCCAGCGTGGCGCCTTGCAGGTGCTTCAGACCGGGCACCGGGAAGTAGCCCTTCTTGCGGTCGATCACCTCATGTGGGATTACCCGTCGCGCCGCAGCCTTGAGCACGTGTTTGCCACCGTCGGGCAGTTTGAATCGGGCCGGGATGCGCGCCGACAGTTCCGCCAGTCGGTAATCGAGAAACGGTGTGCGGGCTTCCAGGCCCCAGGCCATGGTCATGTTGTCGACGCGTTTGACCGGGTCGTCGACCAGCATCACGGTGCTGTCCAGGCGCAGGGCCTTGTCCACAGCCTCGCTGGCGCCAGGGCGGGCGAAATGCTCGCGAACGAACTCGCCGGCCGCGTCGCTTTCCAGCAGCCACGGGGCCTGGACCGTGTCGCGGTACTCGGCATGGTCGCGGTCGAAGAAGGCGGTGCGATACGCCTCATAGGCATCGTCGGCGCCGTCCACCTGCGGGTACCAGTGGTAGCCGGCGAACAATTCGTCGGCGCCCTGGCCGCTCTGCACCCCCTTGCAGTGCTTGGCCACTTCCCGCGAGAGCAGGTAGAAGGCGATGCAGTCATGGCTGACCATCGGCTCGCTCATGGCGCGGAACGCCGCCGGCAGCTGTTCGATGATCTCGCGCTCGTCGATACGCAATTGATGGTGGCGCGTGCTGTAGTGGCGGGCGATCAGGTCCGAATACTGGAACTCGTCCCCGCGCTCGCCGCCGGCATCTTCGAAACCGATGGAGAAGGTCGACAGATCGTCCACCCCTACTTCGCGCAGCAGGCCGACCAACAGGCTGGAGTCGACGCCGCCGGAGAGCAGCACGCCGACGTCCACCGCCGCACGTTGGCGGATGGCCACGGCGTCGCGGGTGGCGTCCAGCACGCGTGTGGTCCAGTCTTCCAGGTCCAGGTGCTGTTCATCCGGACGCGGACCGTAGTGCAACTGCCACCAGGTCTCACGCTGCACCTCGCCGTGGCGGTCGATGCGCATCCAGGTTCCGGGTTCGAGCTTCTGCACATTGGCCAGCAGGGTGCGAGGCGCCGGCACTACAGCGTGGAAATTAAGATAGTGGTTGAGCGCCACCGGGTCGATCACCGGATCGATATCGCCGCCCTTGAGCAGCGCGGGCAGTGTGGAGGCGAAGCGCAAACGCTCACCGTTGCGCGACAGGTACAACGGTTTGACACCGAGACGGTCGCGGGCCAGGAACAGGCGCTGGGCATCGCGTTCCCAGATGGCCAGGGCGAACATGCCGTTGAGCTTGGGCAGCAAGGCTGCGCCCCAGGCGTGATAGCCCTTGAGCAACACTTCGGTGTCGCCGTCGGAGAAGAAGCGGTAGCCCAGGGCTTTGAGCTCTTCGCGCAGTTCGGGGTAGTTGTAGATGGCGCCATTGAAGACCATCGACAGGCCCAAGGTGTTGTCGACCATGGGCTGGGCCGAGGCGTCGGACAGGTCCATGATCTTCAGACGCCGGTGGCCGAGGGCGATCGGGCCCTGGCTGTGGAAGCCCCAGGCGTCGGGGCCACGAGGCGCCAGGTGATGGGTGATGCGCTCTACCGCAGCGAGGTCCGCCGGGCGAGGGGCTTGGTCGATGGGGGTGAAACGTAACTCTCCTGCTAATCCGCACATAGGTCCTTACCGGTTTTGCCGTTGGGGAATATGCGCCCCGAAATGGGGCGCATATGGGACTGACCCATGGGGGTTGTGAGAGTTTTAGATCAATCTGTTATATGGGTTGAGCGACCCCTTTGCGGGTAAGCCGCAGTCTGTCTATTTGCCGCGAATCAACCGGCGCAACGCAAACCGGTTCGGATGACACGCCTGCGCCACCGCGCGCGGCAGCGGCAGCGGATCACCGCACACCCAGGCTGCGACCAGCTCGCCGCTCAACGGCGCGGTGATCAAGCCTCGCGAACCATGGCCGCTGTTCACGTACAACCCGTCGAGCCAAGGGCAGGGCGTGTCCGGCACCTGTCGCGCGTCTTTAGCGAGCACCGCATAGGCGTCGGTGAACGCTTGCCCATCCGCCACGGGCCCTACGATCGGCAGGTAGTCTGGGCTTGTGCAACGGAACGCCGCTCGGCCTTGCAACTGGGCGGGGTCCAGCACGCTGGTATTGAGCCGCTCGGCCAGGTCCGTGGAGATTTCATCGAGCAGGGCCAAGTTGCCCTGGTGTTCGGCGACAGTCGGTGCCAAGTCGTCGTTATGGAAGTCGAAGCTTGCGCCCAAGGTGTGCTCATTGCCACGCGGCGGCGCGACATAGCCTTCGGCACACACCACGGTGCGCAAGGCGCGGCTGGCCTCTGTGGCCGGCAGTCGGGTGATCTGCCCGCGGATGCGCTTGAGCGGCAGCTCGGCGCAGGCCTCGAAGCGGCGGATCTCGGCGGCTCCGGCGAGCACCACCACTGGCGCGCTGGCCAGCAGACGCTCGCCATCCCACGCTTGCCAACGGCCATCGACTTTGCGCAGTTCGATCACCTCCTGGTGGGTCAGCAACTCGATGCGTGGATGTTGCAACTGTGCCTTGCACAGCGCTGGCGGATGCACCCAGCCGCCTTCGGGATAGAACAACCCACCGGCAGGCAGTGCCACACCTGCGACCGACTCGGCCTGGGCCTGATCGAGCACGTGCAGCAATGTGCTGTCGAAGGCCTCGGCCAGCTTGGCCTGGCGCTGTGCTTCCTTGTCGTCGAAGGCCAATTGCAGCACACCGCAGTCGTCCCAGTCCTGGCCGCGTTGCAACTGATGCAGCCAACGGCGGGTGTAGCCGAAGCCCGAGAGGATCATCTGCGACAGCGTCGTGCCGTGGGCCGAGAGTTTCAGGTAGAGCACGCCCTGGGGGTTGCCCGAGGCTTCCTGGGCCGGGGCGTCATGGCGCTCCAGCACGCTGACCTGCCAGCCACGGGCCGCGAGGCTGGCAGCCGTGGCGCTACCGGCAAGGCCGGCACCGATGACCAAGGCATGCCGCGGGCCTTGCACAGGGGCAGGGCGGGCGTACCAAGGTTCGGGTTCGGCTGGGGCGGGTTGCTCAGCGGGCCAGCCCTGGAACTGGCCGTGCATGACTTCCCATTTCTTGCCGATACCTGGCACCTTGCGCATGGCAAAGCCTGCCGCGATCAGGCCACGACGCACCCAGCCGGTGGTAGTGAAGGTGCCCAGTGTGGTGCCGGGCCGGGACAGCCGGGCCAGTTGCGCGAACAGCTCCGGCGTCCACATGTCGGGGTTTTTCGCCGGGGCGAAGCCGTCGAGGAACCACACATCGACCTGCGCATCGAGCGTAGGCAATTGCTCCAGGGCATCGCCCACCATCAGGGTCAGGGTCACCCGCCCATGGTCGAAGCTGAACTGCTGGAAGCCGCCATGTACCGCCACGTACTGTGCCAGCAGCGGCTGCCAGTAAGGTTCGAGTTGCGGCCATAGCTGTACCGCGCGGGCGAGGTCTTCGCGGGTGAGCGGGTACTTTTCGACGCTGACAAAATGCAGGCGCGCCCCCAGCGGGGCGTGTTCGGCGAACAACTGCCACGCACAGTAGAAATTCATGCCCGTGCCGAAGCCGGTCTCGCCGATCACCAGGCAGTCCTGGGGCGTCAGGGCGGCGCAGCGTTCACGCAGGCGGTTCTGTTCGAGGAAGACATGCTGGGTTTCCTCGATGCCTTCGTTCTTGGAAAAGTAGACGTCGTCGTACTGCCGCGAGTGAGGGCGGCCCTGGTCGTCCCAGTCGATCTGGGCGTGCTGTAAGAAGGTGTCAGGCATGGTTGGCTCAGCATGTCGCGGGAGGGCGATTTTAAGCCATTTACGCACCTGTCGCTGCGCCAACCGAACAGAACCGAACGTGGCCAGCGATTGGACCTGAAGCCTGGCGCACAATCCGCTAGTCTTGGTTATCCATTGAAGGAGCCAAGGCAACTCATGTTCGAATCCGCCGAAATTGGTCACAGCATCGACAAGGAGGCTTTCGAGGCCGAAGTACCCGCCCTGCGCGAGGCGCTGCTCGAAGCCCAGTACGAACTCAAGCAGCAGGCGCGCTTTCCGGTGATCGTGCTGATCAACGGCATCGAGGGCGCCGGCAAGGGCGAGACGGTCAAACTGCTCAACGAGTGGATGGACCCGCGTCTGATCGAGGTACGCACCTTCGACCAGCAGACCGATGAGGAACTGGCCCGTCCGCCGGCCTGGCGCTACTGGCGGGCGTTGCCGCCCAAAGGGCGCATGGGTGTGTTCTTCGGCAACTGGTACAGCCAGATGCTGCAGGGACGGGTCCATGGTCTGTTCAAGGATGCGGTGCTCGACCAGGCCATCACCGGGGCCGAGCGTCTGGAGCAGATGCTCTGCGATGAGGGCGCGCTGATCATCAAGTTCTGGTTCCATCTGTCCAAGAAACAGATGAAGGCGCGTCTGAAGGCGCTTAAGGACGACCCTTTGCACAGCTGGCGCATTAGCCCGCTGGACTGGCAGCAATCGCAAACCTATGACCGCTTCGTGCGTTTCGGTGAGCGGGTGTTGCGTCGCACCAGCCGCGACTACGCGCCCTGGCATGTGATCGAGGGTGTCGATCCGTACTACCGCAGCCTGGCGGTGGGGCGCATCCTCCTGGAGAGCCTGCAAGCGGCGCTGGCCAACGATCCGAGTAGCAAGCACAAAGGCAACGTGGCGCCATTGGGGCGCAGCATCGACCAGAAGAGCCTACTCGGCGCGTTGGACCTGAGCCGGCGCCTGGACAAACACGATTACCAAGAGCAACTGGTCACCGAACAAGCTCGCCTTGCAGGGCTGCTGCGCAACAAGCAGATGCGCCGCCATGCACTGGTGGCGGTGTTCGAAGGCAATGACGCGGCAGGCAAGGGCGGCGCTATCCGCCGGGTAGCCGCGGCGCTCGACCCCCGTCAGTACCGCATCGTACCGGTCGCCGCACCCACCGAAGAGGAGCGGGCCCAGCCTTACCTGTGGCGTTTCTGGCGGCATATTCCGGCGCGAGGCAAGTTCACCATCTTCGACCGTTCTTGGTATGGCCGGGTGCTGGTGGAGCGGGTGGAGGGCTTTTGCACCCCAGCCGACTGGATGCGTGCCTATGGCGAGATCAACGATTTCGAGGAGCAACTGACCAACGCGGGCGTCGTGGTGGTGAAGTTCTGGCTGGCGATCGACCAGCAAACGCAGCTGGAGCGCTTCGAGGAACGCGAGCAGATCCCGTTCAAGCGCTACAAGATCACCGAGGACGATTGGCGCAACCGCGACAAGTGGGACCTGTACGTAGAGGCGGTGGGGGACATGGTCGACCGCACCAGTACCGAAATCGCGCCCTGGACCTTGGTCGAGGCCAACGACAAGCGTTGGGCGCGGGTGAAGGTACTCAAGACCATCAACGAGGCGCTGGAAGCGGCATTCCATAAATCCCGCAAGTAAGTGCTTGGCTGTTACCTATTTGGCGAGCGAACCCGATTCCACAGACTAGCGGTGCACCTGTGGCAGCGGGTTTGCCTGCGAAAAGGCCAGCGTGGGCGACAGGGGAAATCCTGGCATGCCCGCAAGGAATGACCCGATGAATTCTTTTCCCGCGACTTTTCCCCAGCCCTGTACTCCAAGCCCTTAGAATTTCCAGTACCCCCACCCGCAGGGCCTGATTCGAGGACGCTATGCACATTTCTTCCGGACGCTGGGGCTACGGCCTGTTCCTGGCACTGCTGACCGCGTTTCTCTGGGGCATCCTGCCGATCAAGCTCAAGCAAGTCCTGCAGGTGATGGACCCGATCACCGTCACCTGGTATCGCCTCACGGTTTCTGGCTGCCTGCTGTTCGCCTGGTTGGCGGTCAATCGGCGCTTGCCGGCCGTCGGCAAGCTTGGACGCAAGGGCGCAGGCCTGATCGCCGTGGCGGTCTTCGGCCTGATGGGCAACTACGTGCTGTACCTGATCGGGCTCAACCTGCTCAGCCCTGGCACCGCACAATTGGTGGTGCAGATTGGCCCGGTATTGTTGCTGGTGGCCAGCGTGTTCGTATTCAAGGAGCGCTTCAGCCTGGGACAGGGGCTTGGGTTGTTGGTGCTGCTGGCTGGATTCGGGCTGTTCTTCAACCAGCGGCTCGAAGAGCTGCTGACCTCGTTGGGCGTTTATACCACCGGCGTGTTGACCATTCTGCTGGCCACGAGCATCTGGGTGTTCTATGCCCTGAGCCAGAAGCAACTGCTCACGGTGTGGCATTCACAGCAGGTGATGATGGTGATGTACCTGAGCTGTGCGCTGTTGCTGATGCCCTGGGCGCATCCATTGGAGGCATTGCAGTTGAGCCCGCTGCAAGGCTGGCTGTTGCTGGCGTGTTGCCTCAATACCCTGGTGGCGTACGGAGCGTTCGCCGAGGCGCTGGCCCATTGGGAAGCCTCGCGGGTGAGCGCGACCTTGGCGCTCACACCTTTGGTGACTTTCCTCGCCGTGGCCGCGGCGGCTGTGCTGTGGCCGGATTATGTCCAGGCCGAAGACATCAACGCCCTGGGATACGTCGGGGCGGTGACGGTGGTGGTGGGGTCGGCCCTCGTGGCGTTGGGGCCTTCATTGATGGCCGGCTGGCGTGCGCGGCGTGCGCGATTGGCACAGGTTCAGTGAACCAGACGTGGCTGCGCCAGCTCCCGTAAAAGAGCTGGCGCAAACGGGTCTGCATGGCCTGACGGTCAGCCTTTGGCGCCGGGCGCCAGCATGTTCTCTGGCCGCACCCATTGGTCGAACTGCTCGTTGGTCAGGTACTTGAGTTCAAGCGCCGCCTCACGCAGTGTCTTGCCCTCGCTGTAGGCCTTCTTGGCGATCTCGGCAGCCTTGTCGTAACCGATGTGCGGGTTGAGCGCGGTCACTAGCATCAGCCCGCGCTCCAGATGCGCGGCCATCTGCTCGGCATCCGGCTCGATCCCGGCCACGCAGTGCTGCTGGAAGTTGCGGCAGCCGTCGGCCAGCAACTCGATCGATTGCAGCAGGTTGTGGATGATCACCGGCTTGAACACGTTCAACTGCAGATGCCCTTGGCTGGCGGCAAAGCCGATCGCCGCGTCATTGCCCAGCACTTGGCAGGCGAGCATCGACAGGGCCTCGCATTGGGTCGGGTTGACCTTGCCGGGCATGATCGAACTGCCCGGTTCGTTGGCCGGCAGGCGTACTTCGGCGAGCCCTGCGCGAGGGCCGGAGCCGAGCAGGCGCAGGTCGTTGGCGATTTTCATCAAGGCCACGGCCAGGGTCTTGAGGGCGCCGGCCAGGGTGGTCAGCGGCTCATGGCCGGCCAGGGCGGCGAACTTGTTCGGTGCGGTGACGAAGGGCAGGCCCGAAAGCGCCGCCAGCTCTGCGGCGATGGCTTCGGCGAAGCCGTGCGGAGCATTGAGCCCGGTACCCACCGCAGTCCCGCCCTGGGCCAGCTCGCACACTGCCGGCAGGCTGGCACGAATGGCGCGCTGGGCATAGTCAAGCTGGGCGACGAACGCCGAGACTTCCTGGCCGAAGGTGATGGGTGTGGCGTCCATCATGTGGGTACGGCCGGTCTTGACCAGGTGCTGGTGACGCGCCGACAGCTCGGCCAGGCCCGCCGAGAGTTCGGCGATCGCTGGCAGCAGTTTGTCGTGCACGGCCTGTGCAGCGGCGATGTGCATGGCGGTGGGGAAGCAGTCGTTGGAGCTCTGCGAGCGGTTGACGTGGTCGTTGGGGTGTACCGGCGCCTTGCCGCCTCGACCCTTGCCGGCCAGCTCGTTGGCGCGCCCGGCGATGACTTCGTTGACGTTCATGTTGCTCTGGGTGCCGCTGCCGGTCTGCCAGACGACGAGCGGGAACTGGTCGTCATGTTCGCCTTGGAGCACTTCATCGGCGGCCTGTTCGATAAGACGGGCGATGTCGGCCGGCAGGTCGCCATTGCGGTCGTTGACCCGCGCTGCAGCTTTCTTGATCAGCGCCAGGGCGTGCAGTACAGCCAGGGGCATGCGCTCCTTGCCGATGGCGAAGTTGATCAGCGAACGCTGGGTCTGCGCGCCCCAGTAGGCGTCCTCTGGAACTTCGACCGGGCCCAGGCTGTCTGTCTCGATACGGCTCATGCTGCGTTCACTCCTTTGTCAGTCCGAAACCGCAGTTTAGGCCTTGATTCGCTCGAGCGGTTCCGTCGCTCGTCATGCCACTTGAGCACTATGGCGCCACAGCGCAGAATGCTCTCCCCGAGGTACCCGCCTCCCTTTCTTTCATGAAGGAAATGCAATGACTCGTCTTCGCGTCCTCTGTGCCGCCATCGTCCTGGCTTGCGCCAGCGGCCAGGTACTCGCCGCCACTGCCAGCCACAACGCTGCCGCCGAGAAATTCCTGACTCTGGTCAACGCCGACAAGCTGGGCACCCCGGTGTACATGCAAGTCCAGCAGATGTTCGCCCAGCGTTTCGCCCAGACCAAAGCGCCTGAGTCCAAGAAAAACGTGCTCGACAGCTACCAGGCCAAGGCCAATGCTGCCCTGGACAACGCTATCGGCTGGAAGAAGATCAAGCCGAAGATGGTCGACCTGTATACCCAGACCTTCACCGAGCAGGAGCTCAAGGACCTGGTCAAATTCTACGAATCATCGCTGGGCAAGAAGGTCCTGCGCGAGATGCCCCGCGTGACCCAGCAGTCGGCCCAGCTGACCCAGCAGAGCCTGGAGCCGGCGGTGCCTGTGGTCAACAAGCTACTTGACGACATGACCAAGGAACTGGACCCGAACGCCGGCAAGGCCCCAGCCAAGAAGTGAGTGACACCCGATGAACATGCAGCAACGCATCGAACAGCAGTTGGCCGCCCTGGCCCCGGCGCACCTTGAGGTGCTCAACGAGAGTCACATGCACAGCCGTGGCCAGGAGACCCACTACAAGGCGGTGATCGTCAGCGAGCAGTTCGCCGGGCTCAATAGCGTCAAGCGCCACCAGAAGGTCTACGCCACCATGGGTGAGCTGATGGGCCAGATCCACGCCCTGGCGATCCATACCTATACGTCCGAGGAATGGGCCAACGTCGGTGCGGCGCCGGCCTCGCCGGTCTGTGCCGGCGGGGGGCACTGAATCCCTTCCGTCGTTCTGGTACAATCCGCGTCATCCGGGGGCCGCTAAAGCGGCCCCCTGCTTTTTGTCAAACCCGGTCCGCCCCTTACGAGGGTGACCACCTGGAGAGTTGTTTCATGTCACAAGCTATCGTCGTGGCGGCGCTGTACAAGTTCGTCACCCTGGAAGACTACGTCGAGCTGCGCGAGCCGCTGCTCCAGACCATGGTCGACAACGGCGTCAAAGGCACCTTGCTGTTGGCCCTGGAAGGCATCAACGGTACCGTCTCGGGCACCCGTGAAGGTATCGACGGGCTGCTCACCTGGCTGCGCAACGACCCGCGCCTGGTCGATATCGACCACAAGGAATCCTACTGCGACGAGCAGCCTTTCTACCGCACCAAGGTCAAGCTCAAGAAAGAGATCGTCACTCTGGGCGTGCCGGGCGTTGACCCGAACCACAAGGTCGGTACCTACGTCGAGCCCAAGGACTGGAACGCCCTGATCAGCGACCCGGAAGTGCTGCTGATCGACACCCGCAACGACTACGAAGTGGCCATCGGCACGTTCAAGGGCGCCATCGACCCGAAGACCGAGACCTTCCGCCAGTTTCCCGACTACATCAAGGCCAACTTCGATCCGAGCAAGCACAAAAAGGTTGCGATGTTCTGCACCGGCGGCATCCGCTGCGAAAAAGCCTCCAGCTACATGCTCGGTGAAGGCTTCGAGGAGGTCTATCATCTTAAGGGTGGGATCCTGAAGTACTTCGAGGAAGTGCCTCAGGAGCAGAGCCTGTGGGATGGCGACTGCTTCGTCTTCGACAATCGCGTCACGGTGCGTCATGACCTGACCGAGGGCGAATACGACCAGTGCCATGCCTGCCGCCACCCGATCAGCGTGGAGGACCGTGCGTCCGAGCACTATTCGCCAGGCGTGAGCTGCCCGCATTGCTGGGACAGCCTGAGCGAGAAGACCCGGCGCAGCGCTATCGACCGGCAGAAGCAGATCGAACTGGCCAAGGCGCGCAACCAGCCCCACCCGATCGGTTACAACTACAAAGCCGAGGCTTGATGCATGTCCGCACGCCTGCTGTATGTGATGGACCCGATGTGTTCCTGGTGCTGGGGCTTCGCTCCGGTGGCCGAGGCGTTGATCGCCCAGGCGCGTGAGGCTGGCGTGCCGACGCGCTTGGTGCTGGGCGGCCTGCGCTCGGGCAGCAGCGCCTTGGATGCCTCGACCCGTCGCTACATTCTCGAGCATTGGCAGGCGGTGGCCGAAGCCACCGGCCAGGCGTTTCGCTTCGAAGGCGCCATGCCGGACGGCTTCGTCTACGACACCGAGCCCGCTTGTCGCGCTCTGGTGGCAGCGCGCGAGCTGGACGCCGAGCGAGTCTGGCCTCTGCTGGGGTTGATTCAGCGGGCGTTCTACGAGCAGGGGGTGGACGTTACCCGCGCTCCGCAACTGGTGGAGCTTGCCGAGCAGGCCGGTTTTGACCGAGGCCATTTCTCCGAGGCGTTTTCCCGGGCCGATACCCGTGCCGCCACCGCGGCCGATATCAGTTGGGTGCAGGACCTGGGCATCGCCGGCTTTCCGACGCTGCTGGCCGAGCGCAACGGCCAGCTGGCCTTGCTGACCAACGGCTACCAGCCGCTGGACCGGCTGCAACCTTTGCTCGGCCGCTGGCTGCAGCAGGCCGCCTGTGCTTGACCTGCCAGGGTCATCCGACCCTGTGCCGGGGAAGGCCCCCGCCGTGGCCGATCGTCTGAGCTGGGCGGAGATCCGCCGCCTGGCGTTGCATCACAAGAAGGCCCTGTGGTCCGCCAACCTTGTGGCCGTGCTCGCGGCTTTGTGTAGCGTGCCGATCCCTTTGCTGCTGCCATTGCTGGTGGACGAAGTGTTGCTCGGCCATGGCGATGCGGCGCTCAAGTGGATGAACCGCTTCCTGCCGGACAACTGGCAGGTGGCGGCCGGCTACATCGGCTTGATGCTGATCGCGACCCTTGGCCTGCGCCTGGCTGCACTGGCCTTCAACGTGTTGCAGGCCAAGTTGTTCGCGGGCCTTGCCAAGGACATCGTCTACCGCCTGCGCATTCGCCTGATCGAACGGCTCAAGCGGATCTCCCTCAAGGAATACGAAAGCCTGGGCAGCGGCACCGTGACCACGCATCTGGTGACTGACCTGGACACCCTGGACAAGTTCGTCGGCGAGACCTTGAGCCGCTTCCTGGTCGCCGTCCTGACCTTGACCGGCACCGCCGCCATCCTGATCTGGATGCACTGGCAGCTGGCACTGTTGATCCTGCTGTTCAACCCACTGGTGATCTACTTCACCGTGCAACTGGGCAAGCGGGTCAAGCACCTGAAGAAGCTCGAAAACGACAGCACCGCGCGCTTTACCCAGGCTTTGGCCGAGACCCTGGACGCCATCCAGGAGATCCGCGCCGGCAACCGTCAGGGATATTTTCTCGGTCGCCTCGGGCTGCGTGCCCGGGAAGTGCGCGACTATGCCGTGGCCTCCCAGTGGAAGAGCGACGCCAGCGGTCGTGCCAGCGGGCTGTTGTTCCAGTTCGGTATCGATATCTTCCGCGCCGCGGCCATGCTCACGGTGCTGTTCTCCGATCTGTCCATTGGCCAGATGCTGGCTGTATTCAGCTACTTGTGGTTCATGATCGGGCCGGTGGAGCAATTGCTCAATCTGCAATACGCCTACTATGCCGCCGGCGGCGCCCTGAGTCGGCTCAATGAGCTGCTGGCGCGGGCCGACGAGCCGCAGTATCCGGCGGCGGTCGATCCCTTCGCCGGGCGCGACACGGTCGGCATCGAAGTGCGCGACCTGCGCTTTGCCTATGCCGACGAGCCGGTGCTCGAGCATCTGGATCTTTCCATCGCCCCGGGCGAGAAAGTGGCTATTGTCGGGGCCAGCGGTGGCGGCAAGAGCACCTTGGTACAGCTGCTTCTGGGCCTGTACAGCGCCCAGGCCGGTACCATCCGCTTCGGTGGTGCGAGCCTTCAGGAGATCGGCCTTGAGGCGCTGCGCGAGAATGTCGCGGTGGTGCTACAGCACCCATCGCTGTTCAACGATAGCGTGCGCGCCAACCTGACGCTGGGCCGTGACTGCACCGACGAGGCCTGCTGGCAGGCTCTGCGCATCGCCCAGCTCGATGCCACCATCGCCGCGCTGCCCCAGGGCCTGGACAGCGTGGTGGGGCGCTCCGGCGTCCGTCTGTCCGGTGGTCAGCGCCAGCGCCTGGCCATTGCCCGAATGATCCTCGCCGAGCCCAAGGTGGTGATTCTCGACGAGGCCACCTCGGCCTTGGACGCTGCCACCGAATACAACCTGCATCAGGCCATGGCGCGGTTTCTCAATGGCCGTACCACATTGATCATCGCCCACCGGCTGTCGGCGGTGAAACAGGCAGACCGGGTGCTGGTGTTCGATGGCGGGCATGTGGCCGAGGATGGCGGTCACCAGCAGTTGATTGCCGAGGGCGGGTTGTACGCCAAGCTGTATGGGCATTTGCAGCAGAGCTGAACGTGCCTGGGGGCGTTGCGGGAAAGCGCGTCTCGTCGCGAGCACTGCCACGGCCGGTGCCATTGCCCCGCAACGCTTGCTTCAGGGGTGAGGCCTTCCCCACAGCTTGGGGCGCATGATCCAGGCCAGTACCGGTAAGGCGGTAACCCACTTCAATTCCCATCCAAAAACCCCGTCGTCTCGCTGGCAAATGACCTACGCTGTGCTTGTCTGGGTCGACATGCGCCTTTCTGCTCAGTGACAGGGATTACATGAAGGGAAATCGGACTCTCGAAGCGCCAAGGCTGCTGGGCATCATCTGGCCCTTCATCGCCGTTGTGATTTTCCAAATGCTGTTGGGCAGCATGAGTCTCTACGCATTGTCTGCCGTACGCGCCTATGTGGCAGGTGAAAGCCTGTGGTCCAAGGCCCAGAAGGACGCCATCTACTACCTGAGCCTGTACGCCGATACCCGTGACGAACGCACCTACCAGCGTTACCTGCAGGCAATCGACGTGCCCAAGGGTGACTACCAGCTGCGTCTGGCGCTGGACCGACCTGATCCTGACATTGAGGCGGCGCGCAAAGGTGTCCTGCAAGGCGGCAACCACCCGGATGATGCTTCCCGGATCATCTGGTTCTACCGCAATTTTCGCCACGTCAGTTATATGGAAACCGCCATCGCCTATTGGGACATCGGCGATAACTACCTGCGTTTGCTCGATGACGTGGCCCGGGAGATGCGCGAGGGGTTCGTCAATGGTCAGGTCACCACCAGCGACCTGGACCGCTGGCGTGCGCGCATCGTCTCCATCAACGAGGGTGTGACCCCGGCTGCCAAGGCCTTCAGCGATGCACTGGGCGAAGGGTCGCGGATGTTGCTCAGGATGCTGATGATCACCAATCTGGCGACGGCGCTGTTTCTCATCAGTATCGCCTGGCGTCGTTCGAGCAAGCTGCTGGCCCAGCGCCAAGCGTTTGCCCAGGCCCTGCAGGCCGAACGGGAGCGGGCGCAGATCACCTTGCAGTCCATTGGCGATGCGGTGATTACCACTGACGTCGAAGGCTGCATCGTCTACATGAACCCGGCCGCCGAGCTGCTCACCCACTGGCAGGCCAGCCAGGCCCAGGGCATGCCGCTGGCGGCGTTGTTCAGCTTGGTAGACGAGCATGCCGAGCACGACAACCGCACCCTGGTCGAGCAGGTGCTCAGCGGCAGTCTCAAGGGGGGCTCCGAGCATGCCCGGCTGATACAGCGGCTTGATGGCAGCACGGTGTCGATCAACCTGGTCGGCTCGCCGATCGTCAGCGATGGCCAGGTCAGTGGCCTGGTGCTGGCGTTGCATGACATGACCCAGGAGCGCCAGTACATCGCCAGCCTCTCCTGGCAGGCGACTCACGACGCTTTGACGGGCCTGGCCAACCGCCGCGAGTTCGAGTATCGCCTCGAGCAGGCCCTCAACAGCCTGGCACGCCAGCCCGGGCGGCATTCGCTGATGTTCCTGGACCTGGACCAGTTCAAGCTGGTCAACGACACCAGCGGCCATGCTGCTGGCGATGAGTTGCTGCGCCACATTTGCGCGGTATTGCAGGCTGGCCTGCGTGAGGGGGACACCTTGGCGCGGCTGGGGGGCGACGAGTTCGGCGTGCTGCTGGAGAACTGCCCGCCCGAACAGGCCGAGCGTATTGCCGAGCAACTGCGCCAGACTGTGCAGAGCCTACATTTTGTGTGGAAAGGCCGGCCGTTCGTCACCACCGTGAGTGTGGGCCTTGTGCATATCGCCCAACCGGCCGGCACCCTGGAAGCCTCGCTGCGTGCGGCCGACATGGCCTGCTACATGGCCAAGGAGAAAGGCCGCAACCGGGTCCAGGTGTACCACGCCGACGACACTGAACTGTCCCTGCGCTTTGGCGAGATGGCGTGGATCCAGCGTCTGCACGTAGCCTTGGAGGAGAATCGCTTCTGCCTCTATGCCCAGGAAATCGCGCCGCTTTCGTCTATGGAAGGGCCTGGCCATCTGGAGATCCTGCTGCGCCTGCACGATGAAAGCGGCCGCACCATCCTGCCCAGCACCTTTATTCCGGCCGCCGAACGCTACGGCTTGATGACTGCCTTGGATCGCTGGGTGGTGCGCAACGTGTTCCAGGTCATTCGCCAATGCCTGGACGAAGGCAGGGAAGGGCCGCTGGCCATGTGCGCGATCAACTTGTCTGGATCGAGCATTGGCGACGACAAGTTCCTGGAGTACCTGCGCTCATTGTTTGGCGAGTATTCGATTCCACCGCGGCTGGTCTGTTTCGAGATCACCGAAACCAGCGCCATCGCTAACCTGGGCAGTGCGATTCGTTTTATCAACGAGTTGAAGGGGTTGGGCTGCAAGTTCTCGTTGGATGACTTCTGCGCGGGTATGTCGTCATTCGCGTATTTAAAACATTTGCCTGTAGACTTCCTGAAGATCGACGGAAGTTTCGTAAAAGACATGCTCGACGATCCGATCAACCGCGCCATGGTCGAGGTGATCAATCATATCGGGCATGTGATGGGCAAACGGACCATTGCCGAATTCGTCGAAACGCCGTTGATTGAACAGGCGTTGCAGGAGATCGGCGTGGATTATGCCCAGGGTTACCTCATCGAGCGGCCGCAGGTGTTCACCTGCGACAGCCTGCAACGCCAACGAATAGCCGCAAGGCCCCTGTTGCACCGGGCGCCTGGGACCTTTCGTTGAAGAAGGTGTCGTCCGGAAATCACATGGATTCAAGGAGCAGAAAGTGATTGATACCTTCGTACGAATCGGCCCATTGATGGATGCCGCCAGTTACCCCGATTGGGCTCAGCAATTGATCGAAGAGTGCCGCGAAAGCAAGCGGCGGGTGGTGGAGCATGAGTTCTACCAGCGCTTGCGCGACGGCCAGCTCAAGCAGGCCACCATCCGCCAGTACCTGATCGGTGGCTGGCCGGTGGTCGAGCAGTTCTCCCTCTATATGGCCCACAACCTGACCAAGACCCGCTTTGCCCGACACCCAGGCGAAGACATGGCCAGGCGCTGGCTGATGCGCAACATCCGAGTCGAGCTCAACCACGCCGACTACTGGCTGCACTGGTGCCAGGCCCACGGGATCACCTTGGCTGACCTGCAGGCCCAGGAGGTCCCGCCGGAGCTCAATGGCCTCAATGACTGGTGCTGGCGGGTTTGTGCCACCGAGTCGCTGGCGCTGTCGATGGCCGCGACCAACTATGCGATCGAAGGCGCGACAGGTGAGTGGGCGGCGTTGGTGTGTTCCACCGACACCTATGCCTTGAGCTTCCCCGAGGACATCCGCAAGCGCGCGATGAAATGGCTGAAGATGCATGCTCAATACGATGATGCGCACCCGTGGGAGGCGCTGGAGATCATCTGTACGCTGGCTGGCGAGCACCCGACTCCGGGCTTGCGGGCCGAGCTGCGCAGGACGATCTGCAAAAGCTATGACTGCATGTTCCTGTTCCTGGAGCGATGCATGCAGCTGGAGCATCGTCAGCCAGGGCGTCTGCGGCCGGCGCTGGCCATAGGGTAAGGTCTGGGGGGCTTGCCCATCGCAGGCTGCGCCAGCTCTTACAGGGGCAACACGTTACCTGTAGGAGCTGGCCTGGCCTCTGATCGTGTCAGGCTGGACGGCCCAGTTACTGGGCGTCGAACGCCTGCCCGTTCACCCCGGCACTGTCAGGACCCATCAGATACAAGTACAGCGGCATGATCTCTTCGGGCAGCGGATTGTTCTGCGGGTTCTCGCTCGGGTAGGCCTGGGCACGCATCGCGGTGCGGGTGGCGCCAGGGTTGATGCTGTTTGCGCGCACCGGCGCTACGCCGTCCAGTTCGTCGGCCAGGGTCTGCATCAGCCCTTCGGTGGCAAACTTCGACACACCATAGGCGCCCCAGTATGCGCGGCCCTTGCGCCCGACGCTGCTGGAGGTGAACACCACCGACGCGTCCTCCGACAGTTTGAGCAGCGGCAACAGCGTGCTGGTCAGCATGAAGGTGGCATTGACGTTTATGTGCATCACACGCATGAAGTTCTCGCCCGAAAGCTGCTCCAGCGGCGTGCGCGGGCCAATGATCGAGGCATTGTTGAGCAGGCCGTCGAGGCGGCCGAACTGCTCTTCGATCATCACGGCCAGTTCGTTGTACTGGTGGGGCAGGGCGGTCTCGAGGTTGAACGGGATCACTACCGGTTGCGGATGGCCGGCCGCCTCGATCTGGTCGTAGACCTCGTTGAGGTTGGCCTCGGTCTTGCCCAGCAACAGCACGGTCGCCCCCAGGGCGGCATAGGCCTTGGCGGCGGCAGCACCGATACCACGGCCAGCGCCGGTGACCAGAATGATCCGGCCTTTGAGCAGGTCGGGGCGGGCGGTGTAGTCGTACATGTCAGGTGTCCTTGCTTGTCAATCTTGCACGGCCCCCTGGGTGAGCGGGTTCCACTTGGGGCCGCATCAGGGGTCAGCAGCCGCACAGCGCGCTGTCGATCACCTTGCGCAGTTCCAGAGGGTGGTCCACCACCACGTCTGCTCCCCAGTTGTTGGGATTGTCCTGAGGATGAATATAGCCATAGCGCACCGCCGCCGTGCGGGTACCGGCATCACGGCCGGACTCGATGTCGCGCAGGTCATCGCCGACGAACAGGACACTGGCCGGGTCCAGGTTCAGGGTCTTGCAGGCGAGAATCAGCGGCTCGGGGTCGGGCTTGCTGTTTTTCACATGGTCCGGGCAGATGAGCAGGGCCGAGCGCTCGGCCAGGCCCAGGCGCTGCATGATCGGCTCGGCGAAGCGCACGGGCTTGTTGGTGACCACGCCCCACAGCAGGTTGCCTTTCTCGATGTCCTGGAGTAGCTCGGCCATACCGTCGAACAGCTTGCTGTGCACGGCGCAGTCGCGCTGGTAACGCTCGAGGAACTCCAGGCGCAGGGTTTCGAAGCCTTCGGCGTCCGGATCCATGGCGAAGGTGGCTGCGACCATGGCCCGGGCGCCGCCTGAAATCACGTCGCGAATGCGCTGGTCATCGATGGCCGGCAGACCACGGTCGGCCAGCATGGCCTGGCAGATGGCAATGAAATCCGGCGCCGTGTCCAGCAGGGTGCCGTCCATGTCGAAGAGTACTGCTCGCAAACGCATGCTCATTCCTCGCGCAGGGTCTGGATCATGTAGTTGACGTCGACGTCGCTGCTGAGCTTGTAGTGCTTGGTCAGCGGGTTGTAGGTCAGGCCGATGATGTCTTTCACCTCGAGGCCCGCGACGCGGCTCCAGGCGCCCAGCTCCGACGGGCGGATGAACTTCTTGAAGTCGTGGGTGCCGCGCGGCAGCATCTTGAGCACGTACTCGGCACCGATGATCGCCAGCAGGTACGCCTTGGGGTTGCGGTTGATGGTCGAGAAGAAGACCTGGCCGCCCGGCTTGACCAGGCGATGGCAGGCGCGAATCACCGAGGAGGGGTCAGGCACGTGTTCGAGCATTTCAAGGCAGGTGACCACGTCGAACTGGCCGGCCATTTCCTCGGCCATGTCTTCGGCGGTGATGCGGCGGTACTCGACTTCGACGCCGGACTCCAGCTGGTGCAGTTGGGCCACGGCCAATGGCGCCTCGCCCATGTCGATGCCGGTGACGCTGGCGCCACGCAGGGCCATGGCCTCGCTGAGGATGCCGCCGCCGCAGCCGACGTCCAGCACCTTCTTGCCGGCCAGGCCCACGCGCTCGTCGATCCAGTTGACCCGCAGCGGGTTGATGTCGTGCAGCGGCTTGAACTCGCTCTCGCGGTCCCACCAGCGGTGAGCCAGGGCTTCGAACTTGGCGATTTCGGCGTGGTCGACGTTGCTCATGGAACAATCCTCTGAATCTTCGATAAAAGTGTTACAGGCGCAAACCCAAGGCTTGCGGCCGTCATTCGTGACCTGCGATGCGCGCGCCCCAGGCGCGGGCCGTGGTCGTCAAAGCCTGTTCGTCCATCTGCGTCAGGCGTCGGTCGTCGAGCAGTTGGTGGCCGGCGACCCAGACATGCCGTGCGCAGTCGCGGCCTGTGGCGTAAATCAATTGCGAAACCGGGTCGTGCACGGGCTGCTGGGCCAGCCCCGAGAGGTCGAAAGCCACCAGGTCTGCAGCCTTGCCCAGCTCCAGCGAGCCGGTGACCGCCTCAAGGCCCAGGGCGCGGGCACCATTCAAGGTGGCCATGCGCAGGGCTCGGTGGGCATCCAGGGCTGTGGCGGAGCCGGCGACTGCCTTGGCCAGCAGGGCCGCGGTGCGGGTTTCGCCGAGCAGATCCAGGTCGTTGTTGCTGGCCGCCCCGTCGGTGCCCACCGCCACGTTGACCCCGGCCTGCCATAGCCGTTCCACCGGGCAGAAGCCACTGGCCAGCTTGAGGTTGGATTCGGGGCAATGGACAACGCTGGTGTCGCTTTCTACCAACAGAGTGAGGTCATCGTCGCTGATCTGGGTCATGTGCACCGCCTGCAGCCTTGGGCCCAGCAGGCCGAGACGGGCCAGGCGCGCCAGCGGGCGCTCGCCGTTCTCGGCCAGGGCTTGTTCGACTTCGCCGGCGGTCTCGTGGATATGCATGTGCAGCGGGGCGTCGAGCTGGTCGGCGATGACGCGGATCTTCTCAAGGCTCTGATCGCTGACCGTATAGGGCGCGTGAGGCCCCAGGGCGACACTGATGCGTGGGTGGTGGCGCAGGTCATCGAACAGCTCGATGGCCAGGTGCAGGCCTTCGTCGGGCGTGCGGGCGCCAGGGATGGGGAAATCCAGCAAAGGCACGGCGATCTGGGCGCGAATACCGCTGCGGTGCACTCGGTCGCAGGCCTCCCGCGGGAAGAAATACATATCGGCAAAGCAGGTGATGCCGCCCTTGAGCTGCTCGGCGATGGCCAGGTCCGTGCCATCGCGCACGAAGGCTTCATCCACCCAGCGGCCTTCGGCCGGCCAGATGTGCTCTTTGAGCCAGGTCATCAACGGAAGGTCGTCGGCCAGCCCGCGCAGCAGGGTCATGGCGGCGTGGCCATGGGCGTTGATCAGGCCGGGGCACAGCAGACAGTCGGGCAGCTCGCGTACTTCCCGCGCAGCCGGTGCCCGTTCACGTGGGCCGAGCCAGGCGATCAGCCCGTCACGGATGCCCAGGGCGTGCTCCTTGAGTACCACGCCGGCCGGCTCCACGGGGACCAGCCAGCCCGGTACGAGCAGCAGGTCGAGGGGGGAGGGGGCTGTGGGCATGCGAAGGGCACCTGGTTCGGTTGAGTCAAGCGCGCAGTATACCCGAGCGTCCAGGGCTGAGGCTCGCTATAATCGGCCGCTTTTGATCAGCGAACGACGGGGAGAGGCGATGCGCGAGCGACTTTTGGCGGCGGAGAAGGTGACCGGCATCCAGTGGCGTAATGGCACCTTGCATCTGCTCGACCAGCGCCTGCTGCCTGTCCGTGAGCATTGGTTGGCCTGCACCGACGTGACGGCGGTGGTCGACGCGATCCGCCAGATGGCGGTGCGCGGTGCGCCGGCCATCGGTATCAGCGCCGCCTACGGCCTAGTGCTTGCCCTGCGCCAGCGTCTGGCCGAAGGGGAGGACTGGGAGCACGCGCTGGAGGAAGACTTCCTTGCGCTTGCCGAAGCCCGGCCTACGGCGGCCAACCTGTTCTGGTCGCTCAACCGCATGCGCGAGCGCCTGCAGCGTCTGCGTGCCGACGAAGACGTGCTGGCGGTCATGGAGGCCGAAGCGGTGGCAATCCATGAAAGCGACCGCGAAGCCAACCTGACCATGGCCCAGCACGGCCTGGAGCTGATTCGCCGCCAGCAGGGCAACGCGCAGACCATCCTTACCTACGGCAACGCCGGTGCCCTGGCCAGTGGCGGCTTCGGCACTGCGCTGGGGGTGATCCGCGCGGCCTACCTCGAGGGCATGGTGGAGCGGGTCTACGCTGGCGAAACCCGGCCCTGGCTGCACGGCTCGCGCATCACCGCCTGGGAGCTGGCCCACGAAGGCATCCCGGCGACCCTGTGCGCGGATTCGGCGATGGCCCACCTGATGAAGACCAAGGGCATCACCTGGGTGGTGGTGGGCGCTGACTGCATCGCCGCCAATGGCGATGTGGCTGGCAAGATCGGGACTTACCAATTGGCGGTCGCGGCCATGCACCATGGCGTGCGCTTCATGGTGGTGGCGCCGAGCACCACCATCGACCTGAACCTTGCCACCGGCGAGGACATTCCCCTTGAGGAGCGCGAGGCCGACGAGCTGCTGGATGTGGCGGGTAACCGTGTGGCAGCCGAGGTGGAGGTGTTCAATCCGGTATTCGATGTGACGCCAGCGGACCTGGTCGATGTGATCGTGACCGAGCGAGGCGTGGTAGAGCGGCCTGATACCGCCAAGATTGCCCAGTTGATTTGTCGCAAGCGTTTGCACTGATCGCTCAGGATTTTACGATGGCCTCATCGTGGGGCAGGAAAAACGGCGTTTTTACAGGCGCAGCGGCAACCTGCCATATCTCCCACGCCCCACGCCTTTGTGATACCATCCGGCAGTTTCCAGGGCCGCTCGTTGAAGCGGCCTTCATTGCGCAGATCCATGGCTCAACTCATTGATTTGTCGTAAGTCGTCGCACCCCTTTGCGTGCGGCGGCGAGCTTCGTTCGTCCTACGAGGGAAACGACGAAGTTTCACCAGAAAAAGGAATCAGGCTTCTCATGGGCGAACTGGCCAAAGAAATCCTCCCGGTCAATATCGAAGACGAACTGAGACAGTCTTACCTCGACTACGCGATGAGCGTGATTGTCGGGCGTGCGCTGCCCGATGCGCGTGACGGCTTGAAGCCCGTGCATCGCCGCGTTCTCTACGCGATGAGCGAACTGGGCAACGACTGGAACAAGCCGTACAAGAAGTCCGCGCGTGTGGTCGGTGACGTCATCGGTAAGTACCACCCCCACGGCGACACTGCGGTCTACGACACCATCGTGCGTATGGCCCAGCCCTTCTCGCTGCGTTATCTGCTGGTCGATGGCCAGGGTAACTTCGGTTCGGTCGACGGCGACAACGCCGCAGCCATGCGATACACCGAAGTGCGCATGGCCAAGCTGGCCCACGAGCTGCTGGCCGACCTGCACAAGGAAACCGTCGACTGGGTGCCCAACTATGACGGCACCGAGCAAATCCCGGCGGTCATGCCGACCAAGATCCCCAACCTGCTGGTCAATGGTTCCAGCGGTATCGCCGTGGGCATGGCAACCAACATCCCGCCGCACAACCTGGGCGAGGTCATCGACGGCTGCCTGGCGCTGATCGACAATCCCGAGGTGTCGATCGATGAACTGATGCAGTTCATCCCCGGTCCCGACTTCCCCACTGCCGGCCTGATCAATGGCCGCCAGGGCATCATCGAGGCCTACCGCACCGGCCGTGGCCGCATCTACATGCGCGCCCGCTCCGAGATCGAGGACATCGACAAGGACAAGACCGGCGGTCGCCAGCAGATCGTCGTCACCGAGCTGCCGTACCAGCTGAACAAGGCGCGGTTGATCGAAAAAATCGCCGAGCTGGTCAAAGAGAAGAAGATCGAAGGCATCACTGAGCTGCGCGATGAGTCCGACAAGGACGGCATGCGCATCGTCATCGAGCTGCGTCGCGGCGAGGTGCCGGAGGTGGTGCTCAACAATCTCTATTCGCAGACCCAGCTGCAGAGCGTGTTCGGCATCAACATGGTCGCGCTGATCGACGGCCGTCCGCGTCTGCTCAACCTCAAGGACCTGCTCGAGGCGTTCGTCCGTCACCGTCGTGAAGTGGTGACCCGCCGTACCGTGTTCGAGCTGCGCAAGGCGCGCGAGCGTGGCCACATTCTTGAAGGCCAGGCGGTTGCGCTGTCCAACATCGACCCGGTGATCGCCCTGATCAAGGCCTCGCCGACCCCTTCCGAGGCGAAGGAAGCCCTGATCAGCACGGCCTGGGAGTCCAGCGCCGTGCAGGTCATGGTCGAGCGTGCCGGTGCCGACTCCTGCCGTCCGGAAGACCTGCCGGAGCAGTATGGTCTGCGTGATGGTAAGTACTACCTCTCGCCGGAACAGGCCCAGGCCATCCTCGACCTGCGCCTGCACCGCCTGACCGGCCTTGAGCACGAGAAGCTGCTGGCCGAGTACCAGGAGATCCTCGAGCAGATCGGCGAGCTGATCCGCATCCTGAGCAGCGCAGAGCGCCTGATGGAAGTGATCCGCGAAGAACTCGAAGCGATCCGCGCCGAGTACGGCGATGCCCGTCGCACCGAAATCCTCAACGCCACCCATGACCTCAGCTACGGCGACATGATCCCGGAAGAAGAGCGCGTGGTGACCATTTCCCACGGTGGCTATGCCAAGACCCAGCCGCTGTCCGCCTATCAGGCCCAGCGCCGTGGCGGCAAAGGCAAGTCGGCCACTGGCGTGAAGGACGAGGACTACATCGAGCACCTGCTGGTCGCCAACAGCCACGCCACGCTGCTGCTGTTCTCCAGCAAGGGCAAGGTTTACTGGCTCAAGACCTACGAGATTCCCGAAGCGTCCCGCGCCGCCCGTGGCCGTCCGCTGGTCAACCTGCTGCCCTTGGAAGAAGGTGAGCGCATCACCGCCATGCTGCAGATCGACCTCGAAGCCCTTCAGCAGAACGCCGATGGCGACGAAGAACTGGAGGATGCCGACGACACCGTGCTCGAAGGGGAAGTGATCGAGGCTGAGGAAGTCGACGAAGAAGACGGTGACACCCCGGAATGGGTGGCAGAGCCGACCGGCGCGTACATCTTCATGGCGACCGCCTCCGGTACCGTTAAGAAGACCCCGCTGGCCCAGTTCGCCCGTCCGCGTTCCAGCGGTCTGATCGCCCTGAAGCTCAAGGAAGGTGACACCCTGATTGCCGCGGCCATCACCGACGGCGCCAAGGAAGTCATGATGTTCTCCGACGCCGGCAAGGTGATCCGCTTCGCCGAGAGCGTGGTGCGCGAAATGGGCCGTACCGCCCGTGGCGTTCGCGGCATGAAACTGGGCAAAGGGCAGCAGGTGATCTCCATGCTGATTCCTGAGTCCGGCGCGCAGATCCTCACGGCTTCCGAGCGTGGCTTCGGCAAGCGTACCCCGCTGTCCAAGTTCCCTCGTCGCGGCCGTGGCGGCCAGGGCGTCATCGCCATGGGTACCAAGGGGCGTAACGGTCTGTTGATCGGTGCGATCCAGGTACAGGAAGGCGAAGAGATCATGTTGATCTCTGACCAGGGCACCTTGGTGCGTACCCGTGTGGGTGAGGTCTCCAGCCTGGGCCGTAACACCCAGGGCGTGACCCTCATCAAGCTGGCGACCGACGAGACGCTGGTGGGGCTGGAGCGGATTCAGGAGCCGTCCGAAGATCCCGATGAGCTGATCGACGGGGACGAGGAGGGCGTCGAGGTCGATGCGCTGGACGCAGTCGACGACGACGGCGGTGCCGCCGAAGAGGCGCCACAGGAGTAACTCAGCGCAACACCCCCGAACGGGGCGACCATGGTCGCCCCGTTTGACTGATTACAGCAGGCAGCGTCCACAAGGACGGTGCTCTACCTGAGGGAGCGGGTAAGCGCTCCTGCAGGGTTCTCGGCAGTATCGAAGATTGTAGATTTGTACTTTTTGGCAGAGCGAGAGTGGATGTGAGCAAACGAGCCTTTAACTTCTGCGCAGGCCCTGCCGCGCTTCCTGACGCTGTCCTGCAGCGTGCCCAGGCCGAAATGCTGGATTGGCGTGGCAAGGGCTTGTCCGTGATGGAGATGAGCCATCGCAGCGACGACTACGTGGCTATCGCCGAAAAGGCCGAGCAGGACCTGCGCGACCTGCTTTCCGTCCCCTCCAACTACAAAGTCCTGTTCCTGCAGGGTGGTGCCAGCCAGCAGTTCGCCGAGATCCCGCTGAACCTGCTGCCTGAAAACGCCACGGCTGACTACATCGAGACTGGCATCTGGTCGAAGAAGGCCATCGAAGAGGCGCGCCGCTTTGGTCACGTCAACGTCGCCGCTAGCGCCAAGCCTTACGATTACTTGGCTATCCCAGGTCAGAACGAGTGGAACCTGACCAAGAACGCTGCCTATGTCCACTATGCGTCCAACGAGACCATTGGCGGCCTGCAGTTCGACTGGGTTCCGGAGACCGGTGACGTCCCTCTGGTGGTCGACATGTCGTCCGACATCCTGTCGCGCCCGATCGACGTCTCCCAGTACGGCCTGATCTATGCCGGTGCGCAGAAGAACATTGGCCCGAGCGGCCTGGTGGTGGTGATCGTGCGCGAAGACCTGCTCGGTCGCGCCCGTAGCCATTGCCCGACCATGCTCGACTACAAGGTCGCAGCTGACAACGGCTCGATGTACAACACCCCGGCCACCTATTCCTGGTACCTCTCGGGCCTGGTGTTCGAATGGCTCAAGGAGCAGGGCGGTGTCGAGGCCATGGAGCAGCGCAACCGCGCCAAGAAGGACCGCCTGTACGGTTTCATCGACGGTAGCGAGTTCTACACCAACCCGATCAGCCACAATGCCCGGTCGTGGATGAACGTGCCGTTCCGCCTGGCCGACGAGCGCCTGGATAAAGCCTTCCTGGCCGGCGCTGATGCCCGTGGCCTGCTCAATCTCAAGGGCCATCGTTCGGTCGGCGGCATGCGCGCCTCGATCTACAATGCCCTGGGTCTTGAGGCGGTCGATGCCTTGGTGGCCTACATGGCCGAATTCGAGAAGGAGCACGCTTGATGTCCGATCAGGAACTCAAGGCGCTGCGCGTACGCATCGACAGTCTCGACGAGAAAATCCTCGAGCTGATCAGCGAGCGTGCCCGTTGCGCCCAGGAAGTGGCCAAGGTCAAGACCGCCTCCCTGGCTGAAGGCGAGAAGCCGGTGTTCTACCGGCCCGAGCGCGAGGCTGCTGTGCTCAAGCGCGTCATGGAACGCAACAAGGGCCCGCTGGACAATGAAGAGATGGCGCGGTTGTTCCGCGAAATCATGTCTTCCTGCCTGGCCCTGGAAGAGCCTCTCAAGGTTGCTTACCTCGGCCCTGAAGGCACCTTCACCCAGGCCGCGGCCATGAAGCACTTCGGTCATGCCGTGGTCAGCCGCCCGATGGCTGCCATCGATGAAGTGTTCCGTGAAGTGGCGGCAGGTGCCGTCAACTTCGGCGTGGTGCCGGTGGAAAACTCCACCGAAGGCGCGGTGAGCCATACCCTGGATAGCTTCCTCGAGCATGACATGGTGATCTGCGGCGAAGTCGAGCTGCGCATCCACCATCACCTGCTGGTGGGCGAGAACACCAAGACCGACAGTATCACGCGCATCTATTCCCACGCTCAGTCCCTGGCCCAGTGCCGCAAGTGGCTGGACGCGCACTACCCGAATGTCGAGCGTGTGGCGGTGTCCAGCAACGCCGAGGCCGCCAAACGGGTCAAGGGCGAGTGGAATTCGGCGGCCATCGCCGGCGATATGGCGGCCAATCTGTACGGCCTGACCCGCCTGGCCGAGAAGATCGAGGACCGCCCGGATAACTCCACGCGCTTCCTCATGATCGGCAACCAGGAAGTGCCGCCGACCGGCGATGACAAGACCTCGATCATCGTCTCGATGAGCAACAAGCCAGGTGCCCTGCACGAGCTGCTGGTGCCTTTCCATGAAAACGGCATCGACCTGACCCGTATCGAGACCCGTCCGTCGCGCAGCGGCAAGTGGACCTACGTGTTCTTCATCGATTTCGTCGGCCATCACCGCGACCCGCTGATCAAGGCGGTGCTGGAGAAAATCAGCCAGGAGGCTGTGGCGCTCAAGGTGCTGGGGTCCTATCCGAAGGCGGTGCTTTGATCGAAAACCTTTGGTTTTCGCGCGGTACCTGTGGGAGCGGCCTCGTGTCGCGATGGGCTGCCCGGCAGCCCCCTGCGGTCTCACTGACTGGCATAGTTTCTAAACAGGGTTCGCACTCGTGGTAGATGCAGTTACAACCAAACCCGCGCCGATCATCGGCCGCCTGGTCGTCGTAGGCCTGGGCCTGATCGGCGGGTCATTCGCCAAGGGCTTGCGCGAAAGCGGCCTGTGCCGGGAAGTGGTCGGCGTCGATCTGGATGCCCAGTCGCGCAAGCTGGCCGTTTCGCTCGGCGTGGTCGATCGCTGCGAGCAAGACCTCGACGCGGCCTGCGTCGGCGCCGACGTGATCCAGTTGGCCGTGCCCATCCTGGCGATGGAAAAGGTCCTGGCCCATCTCGCGCGCCTGGACTTGGGCGATGCAGTGATCACCGATGTGGGCAGCGCCAAGGGCAATGTGGTGCGTGCCGCACGTGAGGCCTTTGCCGGGCGTCTGTCGCGTTTCGTCCCAGGCCACCCGATCGCAGGCTCCGAGCAGAGCGGCGTGGAGGCCTCCAATGCCGCGCTGTTCCGCCGCCACAAGGTCATCCTCACGCCGCTGCCGGAAACCGACCCGGCCGCCGCGGCCCTGATCGACCGCCTGTGGCGCGCGCTGGGTGCCGATGTGGAGCACATGCCGGTGGAACGCCATGACGAAGTCCTGGCCGCCACCAGCCACCTGCCGCACTTGCTGGCGTTCGGTCTGGTCGATTCCCTGGCCAAGCGCAATGAAAACCTGGAGATCTTCCGGTACGCTGCGGGAGGCTTCCGCGATTTCACGAGAATCGCCGGCAGTGACCCGATCATGTGGCACGACATCTTCCTCGCCAACCGCGAGGCTGTCCTGCGCACCCTGGATACATTTCGCAGCGATCTCGACGCCTTGCGCGACGCGGTCGATGCAGGGGACGGGCACCAGCTGCTGGGTGTATTCACCCGCGCCCGGGCTGCCCGCGAGCATTTCAGTAAAATCCTGGCCCGCCGGGCCTATGTGGACGCTATGAACGCCAACGATCTGATTTTCCTGGCCCAACCTGGTGGCCGCCTGTCCGGACGGATCCGCGTTCCGGGCGACAAATCGATTTCCCATCGCTCGATCATGCTTGGCTCGCTGGCCGAAGGTACCACCGAGGTCGAAGGTTTCCTCGAAGGCGAGGACGCCTTGGCGACCTTGCAGGCCTTCCGGGACATGGGTGTGGTCATCGAAGGCCCGCACCATGGTCGTGTGACCATCCATGGCGTCGGCTTGCACGGCCTCAAACCGCCACCTGGCCCGATCTACCTGGGTAACTCCGGTACCTCGATGCGCCTGCTGTCGGGCCTGCTGGCTGGCCAGCCGTTCGATGTCACCATGACCGGCGATGCCTCGCTGTCCAAGCGCCCAATGAACCGTGTGGCCAACCCGCTGCGCGAGATGGGTGCAGTGGTCGAGACCGGTCCTGAAGGCCGTCCGCCGCTGACCATCCGTGGCGGCCACAAGCTCAAGGCGCTCAACTACACGCTGCCGATGGCCAGTGCCCAGGTCAAATCCTGCCTGCTGCTGGCTGGCCTGTATGCTGAAGGCACCACTACCGTCACCGAGCCTGCGCCGACCCGCGACCATACCGAGCGCATGCTGCGCGGCTTTGGTTATGCGGTCGAGACCAACGGCCCGGTCGCTTCGCTCAAGTCGGGTGGCAAGCTCAGTGCAACCCGCATCGAGGTGCCAGCGGATATCTCCTCGGCGGCGTTCTTCTTGGTCGCGGCTTCCATTGCCGAGGGCTCGGAGCTGGTGCTCGAGCATGTCGGCATCAACCCGACCCGTACCGGCGTCATCGATATCCTGCGCCTGATGGGCGGCGACATTACCCTGGAAAACCAGCGTGAAGTTGGCGGTGAGCCGGTCGCGGACCTGCGCGTGCGCGGTGCCAAGCTCAAGGGTATCGAGATCCCCGAGCACCTCGTGCCGCTGGCCATCGACGAATTCCCGGTGCTGTTCGTGGCTGCCGCCTGCGCCGAAGGGCGTACCGTGCTGCGCGGCGCCGAGGAGCTGCGCGTGAAGGAATCCGATCGCATCCAGGTCATGGCTGACGGCCTGCTGACCCTGGGCGTGAAGTGCGAGCCAACCCCCGACGGCATCATCATCGATGGCGGCCAGATCGGCGGTGGCGAAGTGCACGGTCACGGTGACCACCGGATCGCCATGGCCTTCAGCGTTGCCTCGCTGCGTGCTAGCGCGCCGATCCGTATCCATGACTGCGCCAACGTAGCCACGTCCTTCCCGAACTTCCTGGCGCTGTGCGCCGAGGTTGGCATTCGGGTCGCAGAAGAGGGCAAATCGTGAGTTCGCAAGCGCCAGTCATCACCATCGATGGGCCAAGCGGTTCGGGCAAGGGCACGGTCGCGGGCATTCTGGCCCGCGAGCTGGGCTGGAAGCTGCTTGATTCCGGCGCCCTGTACCGCCTGCTGGCGTTCAATGCCGTCAACCACGGCGTCGACCTGACCAACGAAGAGTTGCTCAAGGCCTTAGCCGCCCATCTGGATGTGCAATTCGTCGCCGCGGAACCGGGTAAGCTGCAACAGATCATCCTCGAGGGTGAGGATGTCAGCAACGTGATCCGCACCGAAACCGTCGGCGCCGGCGCCTCGATGGTCGCTTCGCTGCCCGCGGTGCGCGAAGCGTTGCTGCAGCGTCAGCGCGCCTTCCGCGAAGCGCCTGGCCTGATCGCTGACGGTCGCGACATGGGCACCGTGGTCTTCCCGGACGCGCCCTTAAAAGTGTTCCTCACCGCCAGCGCGGAGGAGCGTGCACGGCGTCGCTATTTGCAGTTGAAGGGCAAGGGCGATGATGTTAGTCTGGCGAGTCTGCTAGATGAGATTCGTGCGCGCGATGAGCGCGACACCCAGCGCGCGGTGGCCCCGCTGAAACCAGCGGCCGATGCCATCCAACTGGACTCCACCGAGTTGTCCATCGAGCAGGTGTTGCAACGTATCAGGAGCGAGCTCGCCCAGCGCGATCTGCTCTGATAGCCAGGAGAACAGGCAGGGGCACCAGTCAACGTCCTGCCGGTTTTCCTTTATATGAACGAAACCCACATTGTCTGGAATGTGGCTATGGGCGTCTGTTTCGCCCGAATCTACAGGAATTAAAATGAGCGAAAGCTTTGCAGAACTCTTTGAAGAAAGCCTGAAAACCCTCAATCTGCAGCCGGGCGCGATCATCACCGGTATCGTTGTCGACATCGACGGCGACTGGGTTACCGTTCACGCTGGTCTGAAGTCCGAGGGCGTCATCCCGCTCGAGCAGTTCATCAACGAAGCTGGCGAGCTGACCATCAAGGTCGGTGACGAAGTTCACGTTGCGCTGGACGCGGTCGAAGACGGCTTTGGCGAAACCAAGCTGTCCCGTGAAAAAGCCAAGCGCGCCGAGTGCTGGATTGTTCTGGAAGCAGCTTTCGCCGCCGAAGAAGTGGTCAAGGGCGTTATCAACGGTAAGGTTAAGGGCGGCTTCACTGTCGACGTTAACGGCATCCGTGCGTTCCTGCCGGGCTCCTTGGTTGATGTCCGCCCAGTGCGCGACACCACCCACCTGGAAGGCAAAGAGCTGGAATTCAAGGTCATCAAGCTGGACCAGAAGCGCAACAACGTTGTCGTTTCCCGTCGCAGCGTGCTGGAAGCCGAGAACAGCGCCGAGCGCGAAGCCCTGCTGGAAACCCTGCAGGAAGGCCAACAGGTCAAGGGTATCGTCAAGAACCTCACCGACTACGGCGCCTTCGTGGATCTGGGCGGTATCGACGGCCTGCTGCACATCACCGACATGGCTTGGAAGCGCATCAAGCACCCGTCGGAAATCGTCAACGTTGGTGACGAAGTCGACGTTCGCGTCCTGAAGTTCGACCGTGAGCGCAACCGCGTTTCCCTGGGTCTGAAGCAAATGGGCGAAGATCCGTGGGTTGCCATCACCTCGCGCTACCCAGAAGGTACTCGCGTACAGGCTCGCGTTACCAACCTGACCGACTACGGCTGCTTCGCTGAGCTGGAAGAAGGCGTTGAAGGTCTGGTACACGTTTCCGAAATGGACTGGACCAACAAGAACATCCACCCGTCGAAAGTCGTTCAGGTTGGCGACGAAGTGGAAGTCATGGTTCTGGACATCGACGAAGAGCGTCGTCGTATCTCCCTGGGCATCAAGCAGTGCAAGTCCAACCCATGGGAAGACTTCTCCAGCCAGTTCAACAAAGGTGACAAGATCACCGGTACCATCAAGTCGATCACCGACTTCGGTATCTTCATTGGCCTGGACGGCGGCATCGACGGTCTGGTTCACCTGTCCGACATCTCCTGGAACGAGTCCGGCGAAGAAGCCGTACGTCGCTTCAAGAAGGGCGATGAGCTGGAAACCGTCATCCTGTCGGTTGACCCAGAGCGCGAGCGCATCTCCCTGGGTATCAAGCAACTGGAAGACGATCCGTTCTCCAACTTCGTTGCTCTGAACGACAAGGGTGCAATCGTCAAGGGTATCGTCAAGGAAGTTGACGCCAAAGGCGCCATCGTTACCTTGGCCGACGACATCGAAGCTACTCTGAAAGCTTCCGAAATCAGCCGTGACCGCGTTGAAGACGCGCGTAACGTCCTGAAGGAAGGCGAAGAGATCGAAGCCAAGATCATCAGCGTCGATCGCAAGTCCCGCGTTATCAGCCTGTCCATCAAGTCGAAGGACGACGCTGAAGAGCGCGAAGCTATCCAGAGCCTGAAAAACGCCGCTCCGGAAGCTGCTGCCGACACCACCATGGCTGCGCTGCTGCGCGAAGCGATGGCCAAGCAGAACTAAGTTCTGTTTGATCGGTAAAAAAGGGCGACTTCGGTCGCCCTTTTTTGTGCCTGTCTGAAAACAAGCAGATACCGCCCTCGCGTCGCGAGCCGCTTCTGTAGACGCTGACGAAGCCTGCAAAGCGGCGCCAGCTCCCCCTGAATCAATTCACTGCGCCTCGCCTGGTTATTCGGCCATTCCCTACTGCTCATCTCGCTTCCCAGTCTCCTGCAATCTTGAATTTTTTTATTAAGTCAAGATCCACCCTGTTCAAATCCGTCGGGGCGTGCTACAAACTGGTTAAGCAATGATCTAGCTGCTTGATAACGAAGGGAAAAATATGACGAAGTCGGAGCTGATCGAACGTATTGTCACCCATCAAGGGCTGCTCTCGTCCAAGGACGTGGAGTTGGCCATCAAGACCATGCTTGAACAGATGTCACAATGCCTAGCCACCGGTGATCGCATCGAAATCCGTGGTTTTGGCAGCTTTTCCTTGCACTACCGCTCACCACGGGTAGGGCGTAACCCCAAGACCGGCCAGTCGGTGAATCTTGAAGGCAAGTACGTACCGCACTTCAAGCCCGGCAAGGAACTGCGCGATCGCGTCAACGAAGAAGACCAGGTCCCGCACTGATAAAGGAACAGCCTGATGCGTAACCTCAAGCGTGCCTTGGCGGCACTCTTCGTGCTGCTGCTGGCGGCGGTGGTCCTGTTCTTCGTTCTGGAGAATCAGCAAGCCGTCTCCTTGGTCTTGTTCGGTTGGACTGCACCGGCAGTCCCTGTAGCGATACTGGTGATCGCCGCATTGGTCGTTGGCCTGGCTGTCGGCCCGCTGCTCGGCGCTTACGGCGTGCTGCGCAGCAAGCGCAAGATCCGTGCTTCTGCCCGCCAGGCGGCCCTGTCTGGCAACTGAGGATTTTTCCTTCCAGGGGCGGCGAATCCTGCCCTGTATCCTCCAGCTGAATGAATGAAGTAATAGCGCGCTTCAATTCAGACTTTGGAGGTTCAGCAGCATGCAATTCCCTACGCTTTCACACCACGGTGCTACCCGTGGTGTGACCGGCTCATGCCATCAACTTCACATCGACAGCGCGACCAGCCTGTTGATCGACTGCGGCCTCGAGCAGGGCGGTGATGCCGCTCTGAAAGGTGAGAGCGCTTCGCTCGGTTTCGCCATCGATGGCATCCAGGCGCTGATCGTTACCCATGTGCACCTGGACCACGTCGGGCGTATTCCCGCCTTGCTCGCCGCCGGCTACCGGGGCCCGATCATCTGCAGCGAGCCCTCTGCGCGCTTGTTACCCTTGGTGCTGGAAGATGCCTATAAGCTCAGCGTCACTGCGGAGCCTACCCAGGTCGAGCGATACCTGGAATTCCTCGAGAAATTGATAACCCCCGTACCCTTCGAACAATGGCACACCATCGTAGATCGAGAAGGACTCGTATGCCGCATCCGGCTGCAGCGCGCCGGGCATCTGCTAGGTTCTGCCTATGTCGAGTGCGATGTATGTAAAGCGGATCCGCCCAGCAGCACGCGTGTCGTATTTTCTGGAGACCTGGGTGCTGCGCATAATCCATTGCTCAAGCCCGTACAGCCACCAGAGCGGGCGGACGTGTTGGTGCTCGAAAGCACCTACGGCGATCGGCTGCACGCGGACCGCAGCGAGCGCCAGCAACGACTGGAAGCGGCCATCGATCGCGCGTTGTCCGATCACGGCACCCTCATGATCCCCGCCTTCAGCCTCGGGCGTACCCAAGAGTTGCTCTACGAGCTCGAAGACATCCTGCACCGCAAAGCCCTGCTCACGCCCCGCAGCGAGAACACCGGGAATGATCCCCTTGATTGGTCGCAACTCCCCATCATTCTCGATTCGCCCTTGGCTCAGCGCATTACCCGCGCGTACCAAGACCTGCATCAGTTCTGGAACGCCGAAGCCCGGCAACGTTTATATGAAGGCCGCAACCCCTTGAGCTTTGAACAACTGATATGCGTGGATACACACGCTAAACATCAGCAAGTGGTCAATTACCTTAAAAGTACGGGACGTCCCGCTATTGTGATCGCCGGTAATGGCATGTGCTCCGCCGGACGCATCGTCAATTACCTCAAGGCTATGGTGGGCGATCCCAGACATGAAGTGATGTTTGTCGGTTATCAGGCAAAAGGCACACCCGGTGCCGTCATCCAAGCGAGTCAGGGGGCAGAAGGTTTTGTGCAAATTGACCTAGACGGCAGAATGTATGAAGTGCGGGCGAAAGTGATGAGTTTGGAGGGTTATTCGGCCCATGCGGATCAGGCAGCATTGGTCGATTTTGCACGAGGGCAGGGGAGTGCCGCGAGGGAAGTGGTGCTCGTGCATGGCGAGGAGCGTGCTAAGCGAGCATTGGCTGGAGCGCTTCAGCGAGCGTACGAAGCGACGAATGAGGCCCTAACTGTCTCGATCCCGTGACCGTTTGGCGGTTCGCCAAATTCTCATCGGAGCCCCGGGAACTTTTTCTGAAGAGCCTCTTCTATCATTGATTAACGCTTAAGGCGTGAAGTCCGGCGAGCATACTGGTAAATTGTCACCACGCGTGAAGCGGGCGGCCGGTATGCTTGTCGCCTGGCCTAGGAATGTGCGATAGCCAAGACGGATCAGAGGAAAAATAGAATAAATGCGCAGTGAACGTGAGCGCCTGAGTGGTGAAGCTGAGGATGAGATTGATCTGTTCGAGTTGATCGAGGGGTTGTGGAAGAAAAAGCTACTGATCATTGTAGTGGCAGTTGTAGTGACAGTAATGGCACTGGCGTATGTTCTGCTGGCGACCCCAATTTATGAAGCCAAGGTTTTTGTGCAGGCTCCGTCTCAAAATGATATTGCACCACTCAATTATGGGCGTGGTGGGAAAAGCGAGCTAAAACCGTTCACAATAAAGGATGTTTCAGGCATCTACTCACGTACGCTTCAATCGGAATCGCTGCGCAGGGAGTTTTTTCGTAAGTACTATATCCCTAGTTTGAGCGAAGAGCGGCGGAGCGGCTCTCAAGATACGCTGTACAACCAGTTTAAGAAAATTCTGACACTGGGCGTGGTTAGCAAGGATGTGCCGGATCGCTTTTTCGTAATGGCGCAACTTTCAGACCCGCGGCAGGCCTCAGAATGGGTTGCCCGTTATGTGGAAATGGCGGGTGATCAGGCCAAGGCCGAGATTATTAAGGATGCTCGTGCGGATGCGATGGTCAAGGCAGATAATCTTGAACAGTTGATAAGGGCGTCCCGTGAAAGTGCGCGAAAACAACGGGAGGATAGAATTGTAAAGTTGACAGAGGCGCTCAGGGTTGCGCGCTCTGTGGGATTGGAAAAACCGCCGATCATTTCTTATGGGCCTTCCAGCGAGGTATCCGCGGATATGGATGGACCGTTGACCTATATGCGGGGTGCCAACGCGCTGGAGGCAGAGATCAAAAATCTGCGCAGTCGTACTTCTGATGATCCGTTTATTGAAAAACTGCGTGAGAAGCAGGAGTCTTTAAATTTCTATCGCTCCTTGCTAGTTGAACCGACTGTTGTTCAAGTGTATCGCCAAGATGGTGCATTGGAATCTCCCGATCGACCGGTTAAGCCCAACAAGCCGATGATTGTGGCCCTGGGAGCGATTTTCGGTGTATTGCTGGGTGGGTTATTGGCTTTGATTACCCATCTTTGGCAGGCACGAGTGCGGCGAGACTAGATCGGTCCACGGCGTTGTATTTCGTCATAACGGCAACGCCGAATGCTGTTGCCTGGGCGACGAATGGCGCGCAACAGAGAGGGAGCTTGCTCAAGAAGGGCTGCAAGCTTAAACGTCGCAGATTCCCTCTTTTCGGCGCAATATCGGTAGATTCTAAGGGTGCTGGCTGATCTCAATCCTTGAGATGATTCTGAAAATATCTGATGGATCGCTGAAGCCTTACCCCCTATGATTGGACGTTCATTTCGGCACCGGTAGGTAGCTTTTCGACCGGAGTTTGGTGGGCGCTTTTTTGATTATGCGGCACCCTGTGATGGGCAGGCGGTGCGGCGGAAAGGATTCGCTCGTCTGACGAATGAATCGATAGGTTCGAATACCCGTTATAGCGGTTGTGGAGACGGGCAGGAAAATTCAAGGTGAGTTGGGAAGCATGACAGATATGAATGCAGTGGTAACGAAGTTCAAACGCCGAGAGGCCTTGATTGGTATCGTAGGGCTCGGCTATGTCGGCTTGCCACTGATGCTGCGATATAACGCTATTGGTTTCAACGTGCTGGGTATTGACATTGATGAGGTCAAGGTCGGCAAACTGAATGCTGGGGAGAGCTATATTGAGCACATCCCAGCAGCCAGCATCGCCAAAGCACGTGAAACGGGCTTCGAGGCCACTGTCGATTTTACGCGTGTCAGCGAATGTGATGCCTTGATCCTTTGCGTGCCTACGCCGCTGAACAAGTATCGCGAGCCGGACATGAGTTTTGTCATCAATACCACTGACGCGCTGAAGCCTTATCTGCGCGCCGGACAGGTGGTATCGCTGGAAAGTACGACGTACCCAGGCACCACCGAAGAGGAATTGCTGCCTCGAGTTCAAGAGCGTGGCCTGGTCGTTGGGCAGGACATCTTCCTGGTCTACTCGCCGGAGCGTGAAGATCCGGGCAATCCTAATTTCGAAACTCGTACCATTCCGAAAGTGATTGGCGGTCATACCCCTCAATGCCTTGAGGTCGGCATCGCGCTCTACGAGCAGGCCATTGATCGCGTCGTGCCGGTCAGCTCGACCAAGGCCGCAGAGATGACCAAGTTGTTGGAGAATATCCATCGTGCGGTCAACATCGGTTTGGTCAACGAGATGAAAATCGTCGCTGACCGCATGGGCATCGATATCTTCGAAGTGGTCGATGCTGCAGCTACAAAACCCTTTGGCTTTACGCCCTATTACCCAGGCCCAGGTTTGGGTGGTCACTGCATCCCGATTGACCCTTTCTATCTGACGTGGAAGGCACGTGAGTATGGCCTGCATACCCGCTTCATCGAATTGTCCGGTGAAGTCAACCAGGCCATGCCTGAGTACGTGTTGGGCAAGCTGATGGATGGTTTGAATGAGTCCGGTAAAGCGCTCAAAGGTAGTCGAGTGCTAGTGTTGGGCATTGCCTATAAGAAGAACGTCGACGATATGCGTGAGTCGCCTTCTGTCGAGATCATGGAGCTCATCGAGGCCAAGGGGGGCGTGGTGGCCTACAGCGATCCGCATGTACCAATCTTCCCTAAGATGCGTGAGCACCACTTCGAGCTGAGCAGCGAGCCGTTGACGGCCGAAAACCTGGCTAGCTTCGACGCTGTCGTTTTGGCTACCGATCACGACAAATTTGACTATTCCCTGATCGAGGCGAAGGCCAAGCTGATCATTGACAGCCGTGGTAAGTATCGCGCTCCGGCTTCGCACATCATCAAAGCCTGATCGGCATCGCCAGCAAACTGATCCGCTCATGCCCGTCAGGGCTGAGCGGATTTATCCGTTTCAAAGGAATCCCTATGAAAAATTTTGCTCTTATCGGTGCTGCCGGCTATATCGCTCCTCGGCATATGCGCGCCATTAAGGATACCGGTAACCGTTTGGTCTCCGCTTACGATATCAATGACTCGGTCGGCATTATTGACAGCATTTCGCCGCAGAGCGAATTCTTTACTGAGTTTGAGTTCTTCCTTGATCACGCCTATGGTCTCAAGCGTGATGCGGCGACCGCGCTGGATTATGTGTCGATCTGCTCGCCAAACTATCTGCATCACCCTCATATCGCCGCAGGGCTGCGCCTGGGGTGCGATGTCATTTGCGAAAAACCGTTGGTGCCGACGCCTCAGCAGTTGGACGAGCTGGCACGTGTTGAGCAGGAAACTGGTAAGCGCCTGTATAACATCCTGCAGTTGCGTCATCACCAGGCGATCCTCGCTTTGAAAGATAAAGTAGCCCGGGAAAACAATCCGCATAAGTACGAAGTTGATCTGACTTATATTACGTCGCGCGGAAAGTGGTATCTGCAGAGCTGGAAAGGCGACCCGCGCAAGTCGTTCGGCGTAGCAACCAACATCGGCGTCCACTTCTATGACATGCTGCATTTCATTTTCGGCAAGCTGCAGCGTAACGTCGTGCACTTCACTTCCGAACACAAGGCTGCTGGCTACCTGGAATATGAGAACGCGCGCGTGCGCTGGTTCCTGTCGGTGGATGCCAACGATCTGCCTGAGTCGGTGAAGGGCAAGAAACCGACCTACCGTTCGATCACTGTGAACGGAGAGGAGATGGAGTTCTCCGAAGGTTTCACCGATTTGCACACCACTAGCTATGAAGAAATCCTAGCTGGTCGAGGCTATGGCATTGAAGATGCTCGCCATTGCGTCGAGACTGTTAACACCATTCGCAGTGCAGCTATTGTCACGGCTGCGGACAACGAAGCCCATCCCTTCGTCAAGGCACTTTACTGCTGACAGGATGATGTACACGGGTGGCTTTCAGTCACCCGTTCTCAAGGTATTAAGCAGGATCGCAAGCCAGCGTGTCTAACGAAAATTCTCAAAAGTCGAAAGATGTCGGAGCGCAGCGGCCAGAGCACAGAATCCGGCTCGACGTCCAGGGCTTGCGCGCCGTTGCAGTACTCGCAGTGTTGCTCTATCACGCCAATAGCGGCTGGCTGAAGGCCGGCTTCGTTGGTGTTGACGTATTTTTTGTCATTTCAGGCTTCATCATTACGGCGTTATTGACCGAAAGGAGCGAGAAAATCGATCTCGCGGCGTTCTATATCAGTCGTATCAAGCGCATTTTCCCAGCGTACTTCATGATGATGGTCGTGGTGTGCGCGTTGTCAGCGGTCCTGTTCCTGCCGGCGGACTTTTCTTTCTTCCAGGAAAGCCTGAAGTCCTCAGCGCTATTTTTCAGCAATCACTATTTCGCTGATTTTGGCAGCTATTTCGCACCGCGCGCTGATGAATTGCCCCTGCTGCATACGTGGTCGTTAGCTATTGAAATGCAGTTTTATCTGTTTTTCCCGCTGATGCTCGTATGTGTCCCAAAGCGGTTTCATCTCGCGGCATTTGCTTTGTTGGCAGTGGGGCTGTTCGGCTGGAGCGCCTACGATTCGTTCGGCGGTACACATGCTGCCCAGTATTTTTCTCTAGTGACGCGAACGCCAGAGTTCATGGTCGGTGCTGCCGTTGCCTTGCTGATGCGCCAGCGCGAGCTTCCAATTGTGCTTGCCAGGGTGTTCGGTTTGGGAGGGGCGATCCTGCTGATCTGGGCATTTGTGGCCATCGATAATCAACACTTTCCAGGCTTCTGGGCCGCCGTGCCCTGTGTTGGCGCCGGGCTGCTAATTGCGGCACGGCGCGGCCCTGTTAATTCATTGTTGGCCACCAAGCCTATGGTCTGGGTCGGTGGAATTTCCTATTCGTTGTACTTGTGGCATTGGCCGATTCTCGCCTTTATCCGCTATTACACGGGGCAGTACGAGCTTACGCCAGCGTGGCTGTTGACGTTTGTGGCAAGCGCTTTCCTATTGTCGTGGCTTTCCTATCGTTTCATAGAAACACCGGCGAGAAACGCCACCGGCATGCTGCGGCAAGTACCCGGATGGGGCCTGGCTTTGGCGTTGATGGTGTTGATGGTCTGGGGTGGGCCGCGTGTGAACGCCTCGCTCGTGGCGCCTCTGCCCGTTGAGTTGACGCGTTATGCGCCTCCCGAGCTGATTTGTCATGGTACGCAGGTCGGGGAATGCAAGAGGGGCAAACCGCAAGCAGAGGTTTCTGTCCTGGTGCTCGGTGACAGTCACGCAGCCCAACTGAATTACTTCTTCGACCAGGTTGGTCAAGAGCAGGGCGTGGCGTACCGCGTGCTGACGGCCAGTAGCTGTGTACCGATTCCAGGATTTGATCTGGAGCGACTGCCGGGGTGGGCTCAAAAACCTTGTCGTGCCCAAATCGAAGCGGTAGCGCGTGAGTTACCAAAGGTCGACCGGGTGATTATCGCGGGTATGTGGCAGTACCAGATGCAGAGTCCGGTATTTGCCAAAGCCCTTGCTGATTTTCTCCAGGACATTGCAAACGCCCATAAACAGATTGTAGTGCTAGCTCAGGTGCCGATGTTCGAGACGGATGTCCAGCGAGTCCGACGTTTCACTGAAATCGGGTTGCCTGCACCGTTGACACTCAATCGTGAATGGCAGTCTGCCAATCAGCAAGTCAAGAGCATCGTCAACCGCACGCCAGGTGTGCGCTACTTGGACTTTTCCGACAGCTCCTTTTTCGCCGCGGCACCCTATCAGCAAGGTTTGCTTATATATCGCGATAGTCACCACCTCAATGAAGTGGGGGCAACGCGATATGGGCACTTTGCGGCTGGGCAGTTGCAACGTGCATTCGACCAACCTCAGTCCAGTGTGAGTCTGAAGCCATGAATTACTACCAGCACCCGAGCGCCATCGTCGATGAGGGCGCGCAAATCGGTGAAAACTCCCGTGTCTGGCACTTTGTCCATGTTTGTGCCGGTGCCCGTATCGGCGCAGGTGTTTCGCTCGGCCAGAATGTCTTTGTCGGCAACAAGGTCGTGATCGGCGATCGCTGCAAAGTTCAGAACAATGTTTCGGTCTATGACAACGTAACCTTGGAAGAGGGGGTTTTCTGTGGACCGAGCATGGTGTTTACCAATGTCTACAATCCCCGTTCACTTATTGAGCGCAAGGACCAATACCGCGATACGTTGGTGAAAAAAGGCGCGACACTAGGTGCCAACTGCACCATCGTCTGCGGTGTGACCATCGGTGAGTACGCCTTTGTGGGTGCCGGGGCAGTCATCAACAAGGATGTGCCGGCTTATGCGCTGATGGTAGGGGTCCCTGCCCGTCAGATTGGGTGGATGAGTGAGTTCGGTGAACAACTGCAAATGAGCGATCAGGGTGAGGCTGTCTGTTCTCATACAGGCGCGCGCTACGTGTTGAATGGAAGTAACTTGGACAAGGTAGGTGTTTGAGATGATTGAGTTCATTGACCTGAAGTGTCAGCAGGCGCGCATCAAGGATAAGATCGACGCCGGTATTCAACGGGTACTGAGCCATGGTCAGTACATTCTGGGGCCGGAGGTACAAGTGCTCGAGGAGCGCCTCGCTGCTTTTGTAGGCGCCAAATACTGCATCAGTTGTGCAAATGGCACTGATGCCCTACAGATTGCACAGATGGCCTTGGGTATCGGCCCAGGGGATGAAGTCATTACGCCAGGTTTCACCTACATCGCAACGGCCGAGACGGTCGCATTGTTGGGGGCTAAGCCGGTTTACGTAGACGTCGACCCTCGCACCTACAATCTTGATCCGAAGCTGCTTGAAGCGGCCATTACGCCGCGGACCAAAGCGATCATTCCGGTTTCGTTGTATGGCCAATGCGCGGACTTCGATGCCATCAATGCAATCGCCTCCAAATACGGCATTCCGGTCATTGAGGATGCTGCGCAGAGCTTTGGTGCGTCCTATAAAGACAAGCGCTCGTGCAATCTCACCACCATCGCCTGCACAAGCTTTTTCCCCAGTAAGCCATTAGGTTGCTACGGTGACGGTGGCGCGATTTTCACTAATGACGAGGCGCTGGCCACTGTTCTCCGTCAAATTGCGCGTCATGGCCAAGACCGACGTTACCACCATATTCGAGTAGGGGTGAACAGTCGTCTGGATACGCTGCAGGCGGCTATCTTGTTGCCGAAGCTGGAGATTTTCGAAGAGGAAATTGCCCTGCGTCAGCAGGTGGCGGGGTGGTACGACGCAGTGCTCAAGCAGGCGGGGGTCGATAGCACGCCCTTCATCGAAGCTGGCAACGTCAGTGCGTACGCTCAATACACCGTGCAAGTGGACGAGCGAGATGCCGTTCAGAAGCGCCTGCAAGCAGCAGGTGTACCGACTGCCGTTCATTATCCGATCCCTCTCAACAAGCAGCCCGCAGTTGCGGATGAAACCTGCATGTTGCCGGTTGGCGATCAGATTGCCACTCGCGTGATGAGTCTGCCTATGCACCCTTATCTGGATGAGGCGTCCATCGATACCATTTGTGCTGCGTTGACGAACTGACGCATGTATATACTTGCTCGGATCGACAGGTCTGTCCTGCTGAATACCATATTATTATTCGCCTACTTCTCTGCGGTAGTGTGGGTGAATAATAGTTACATATTTTTTCTCTATGAGTATATGGGAGCGGCAAAGAAGACTGCCAATTTCGGGCTGTATCCATACCTGCTTGTGCTGGCGTTTATCTGCGCAGTGTTATGCGGTGGTGACATCCGTAGACCGGGTGACCTATTGGTGACTTTGTTGATCGTGGTGTTGGTACCACACGCACTTGTACTCAATGGAGCCAATCAATTTTCGCCCGATGCCCAACCGTGGTCGGGCGTACCGTTGGCGGTGGCCTTGGGCATTTTGCTCATTGGCACCGCCAACAAGATCAGGTTTTTGCCCCGCAGTGATGGGCAGCGTGAGAACCAGGGTCGTAGAGTATTGATACTGCTATCGGTGCTCAATCTGGCCGTATTGACATTTATTTTCTTAAAAAGCGCCGGCTATTTTTCGCTCGATTATGCTGGGCAATATCTTCGTCGCGCGGTTGCGCGAGAGGTGTTTGCTGCAGGCTCCGTCAATGGCTACTTGTCTTCAATCGGTACTCAGGCTTTCTTTCCTGTGCTCTTCGCCTGGGGGGTCTACAAACGGAAATGGCTTTATGTCGCTCTGGGTGTGCTCAACGCGTTGGTGTTGTGGGGGGCTTTTGGGCAGAAGTATCCGTTTATCGTGCTCATTCTGATCTACGGCCTAATGATGTATTTTCGGAAATTTGGTCGGGTCAGTGTTTCTTGGATCGTCGGTGCATTACTCGCCTTGTTGCTGATGGGGGCGTTGGAGCATGAGGTATTAGGATATTCGTACCTGAATGACTACCTGTTGCGGCGCGCGTTTATCGTGCCTTCTACTTTGTTAGGCGCGGTGGATCAATTTGTGACGCAGTTCGGCTCCAATTATTACAGTGATACGTTGCTGGGGGTCTTCTTTGGCCAGGGGCGTGCGGAAACATTGACGTTTCGGTTGGGGAGCGAGATTTATAATAATCCTAGCATGAATGCGAATGTGAATTTTTTTGCGATTGCTTACATGCAGGCGGGTTATCTGGGTGTTTGGGTGGAGTCGTTGGTGGTGGCGGCCATCGTCATACTCATGAACTTCCTTTTTTCACGATACCGGGCGTTCATGGCCATTCCGGTTGCCTTGCTATTTACGACGAAAATCCTTGAACAATCGTTGTTGACTGTGCTTTTGGGGTCGGGAGTATTCGTGATGTTGATGTTCTTGGTGCTCATCTCCTTCCCATTCAAGCTGTCATTGAAGAGAGTGCCATGAGCGCGGTATTCATCAATCGAGTTGTGCGTGTGCTGGCAGGTACGCTGGGTGCCCAATTGATCACTATTGGTGTCACACTGTTGTTGGTCCGGCTCTACTCTCCAGCGGAAATGGGGGCATTTAGCGTATGGCTTTCGTTCGCCACCATCTTTGCTGTCATGGTCACCGGGCGATATGAACTGGCAATCTTTTCCACACGAGGCAATGACGAATTCCATGCCGTGGTGAAGCTAGTGCTGCAGCTCATTTTGGTAGTGTCGGTCGTAGTCGCTGTGGGGGTTGTCCTGGCCGAGCAGTTCGTGTCCTCGATGCCTGGCGTGGTCGGTGAGTTCTGGTTGGCGCTGGCGCTGGTTTCCCTGGGGTTGGGTGCAAACAAGTTGGTCCTGTCATTGCTCACCTTTCAGCAGGCCTTCAATAGATTAGGGGGCGCGCGCGTAAGTCTTGCTGCTTGCATTGCCATTGGCCAGGTTTCAGCTGCTTATCTCGTAGAGGGAGTTTCGGGGCTGATCTACGGCCAATTATGGGGTGTGCTGGTGGCCACTGTCTTGGCCGCATTCTGGGTGGGCAAGCCGTTGTTCGTTGCCTGTGCCGCCACGCCGTCTCGAGCCGTTCGCCAAGTGGCGGTACAGTTTATGAACTTCCCGAAATTTTCCTTGCCTGCCGATCTGATCAATACAGTCGCAAGCCAAATTCCGGTCGTTCTATTGGCGACAAAATTCGGCGGCGAGAGTGCGGGCTGGTTTGCCTTGACGCTCAAGATCATGGGGGCGCCGATCTCGCTTTTGGCTGCCTCAGTCCTTGATGTGTTCAAAGAACAGGCCGCTCGGGACTTTCGGGATACTGGGAGTTGCCGAAGCGTTTTCTTGAAAACGTTCAAATTGCTGGCGTTGCTGGCGCTACCTCCCTTCATTGCATTCTGGTTTGTGGGTGAGTGGGCGTTTGGTTTTATATTTGGTGAGGCTTGGGCAGAGTCGGGGCGTTACGCCGTATTGATGATCCCACTTTTTTACATGCGCTTTGTTGTTAGCCCACTCAGTTATACGATTTATATTGCCCAACGTCAGAATCTGGATTTGTTCTGGCAGTTGGCTTTGTTGGTGTTGACAGTCGCCTGCTTTACATTGCCAGTGACCGTGGATGCGGTGTTGTGGCTCTACTCAGTGGGCTATGCCGCTATGTATTTCATTTATTTCTGGATGTCCTTCCACTGCGCCAAGGGAGATGTCAAGTGATTGTTGTTGTTGATTATGGTGTGGGGAACATTGCTTCGGTCCTGAACATGCTGAAGCGCGTGGGCGCGAATGCCAAGGCTTCCAGCAGTCCGGAAGACATTCAACAGGCAGACAAACTCATTCTGCCGGGTGTTGGAGCTTTCGATGCTGGTATGCAGACACTGCGGAACAGCGGCTTGGTGGAGGTGCTTAACGAACAGGCGTTAGACAAGGGCAAGCCCGTGATGGGGGTATGCTTGGGTAGCCAGATGCTGGGCAATGGCTCCGAAGAAGGACAAGAGCCTGGTCTTGGCTGGATCGATATGGATGTAGTTCTTTTCGAGAAGCGAGAGGGCCGTAAAGTGCCCCATATGGGTTGGAACGAAGTCACGCCGCAGCGGCAGCACCCCATTCTGACCGGTATAGACCAAATGAGTCGGTTCTACTTCGTCCATAGTTATTATATGGTGCCTCGGCAGGTGGAGAATATTTTGCTGACCTCAAACTACGATCAGCAATTTGCGGCGGCGGTAGTCAAGGAAAACATTTTCGGTTTTCAGTTTCACCCGGAAAAAAGTCACAAATTTGGCATGCAGCTATTTAAGAATTTCGTGGAGCTGGTCTAATGGTCAGGAAACGCGTTATTCCCTGTTTGTTAATCCAAGATCGCGGTCTGGTCAAGACCGTGAAGTTCAAAGACCCCAAGTATGTGGGTGACCCCATCAACGCCATACGCATCTTCAACGAAAAGGAAGTTGATGAGTTGGTGCTGCTCGATATCGAGGCCTCCCGGCTCAACCGTGAGCCGAACTACGAGCTGATCGCGGAGGTGGCGGGTGAGTGTTTCATGCCTATTTGCTACGGGGGCGGGATCAAGACCCTCGACCATGCCGAGCGAATTTTCAAGCTAGGTATCGAGAAAATTTCAATCAATACAGCGGCTTTCGCCAACTTGGCGCTCATCCGGCAGATTGCCGACAAATTCGGCTCACAGAGTGTCGTTGGGTCCATGGATTGTCGTAAGGGATTCTGGGGCGGTTATTCTGTATACTCCGACAACGGAATGAAAGATACCAAGCGCTCCCCGGTGGACTGGGCGCAGGCGCTTGAGGCGGCAGGTGTTGGCGAAATTTTCCTGAACTCGGTAGATCGAGACGGCACGCAGAAGGGCTTTGACACCGCACTGGTCGAAAGCGTTGTCTCGCAAGTACACGTGCCTGTCATCGCTTGCGGTGGCGCAGGCTCTATGGCCGATCTGACCGACCTTTTTGACCGTACCGGCGTTTCGGCTGTGGCCGCAGGTAGTCTTTTTGTGTTCCACGGCAAGCATCGTGCCGTACTGATCAGTTACCCGGACATCAACAAGTTGAATGCCGGGTAAGCGCATTTGAAATTTCTGAAAGGCAGTCTCGTGGACTGGAGAGCCCCTTGCTTTGGGGCGGGCCGCTGCCTTGATTGACAACAAAATTCAGGTCTGCTGGTGAGGTACCTCAACAGACAGGCCGATGAGAACGTTTCAGGAGGTTGGGAGTGGTGAAGGTTTGTTCGCGCTGTGTCATGGATACATCTGACGCTGAAATCGTGTTCGATGATGCGGGAGTGTGCAATCACTGCCATAAATTTGACAACGTCCAGTCCAAGCAATTGTTCTCCGATGGCAGTGGTGAACAGCGCCTGCAGAAGATTGTCGATCAGATTAAGAATGAAGGTGCTGGCAAAGACTACGACTGTATCATTGGTCTTAGCGGCGGTGTGGACAGTTCCTATCTTGCTGTGAAAGTCAAAGACTTGGGGCTGCGTCCATTGGTGGTGCATGTGGATGCAGGTTGGAACAGTGAACTGGCTGTTAGCAACATCGAAAAAATCATCAAGCACTGCGGTTATGACCTGCACACGCATGTGATGAACTGGGAAGAAGTTCGTGACTTACAACTTGCTTACATGAAAGCGGCCGTCGCTAACCAAGATGTGCCGCAGGATCATGCCTTCTTTGCAAGTATGTATCATTTTGCGGTCAAGAATAATATCAAATATATTCTTAGTGGCGGAAATCTCGCAACTGAAGCGGTGTTTCCAGATACATGGCACGGCAGTGCGATGGATGCGATCAATCTGAAAGCCATTCATAAGAAGTATGGTGAGCGGCCGCTGAAAGACTATAAGACTATCAGCTTTTTTGAATACTACTTCTGGTACCCGTTCGTCAAAGGCATGCGCACGGTTCGGCCCTTGAACTTCATGAACTATGATAAGGCCAAGGCTGAAGCCTACCTGCAGGAAACAATAGGCTATCGGTCCTATGCGCGTAAGCATGGAGAGTCTATTTTTACCAAGTTATTCCAGAATTATTATCTGCCTACCAAGTTTGGTTATGATAAGCGCAAACTCCACTACTCTAGCATGATTCTTTCTGGGCAGATGACTCGAGACGAAGCCCAACATAAGCTTGCAGAACCTCTTTATGATCCGGCTGAGCTTCAACTGGATATCGAGTACTTCTGCAAAAAAATGCGTATTACACAGGCGCAGTTCGAGGCTTTGATGAAGGCGCCGATTCACGAGTATTCCGACTTTGCAAATTGGGACTCGCGGCAGCAGGGCGCAAAGAAAATTCAACTGCTGGTGCAGCGCCTGTTGGGGCGTCGTATCAATGTCTATTCCTGACGGATAAGGAACAGGCATGTCTAAAATTGCTCACCTCACATCGGTTCACTCGCGCTACGATATTCGTATTTTCCGCAAGCAATGCAGGACATTGGCCCAGGCGGGGCACGAGGTGTGCTTGATCGTGGCTGATGGAAAGGGTGACGAGGTCAAGGACGGCGTGCGTATTATTGACGTCGGCAAACTATCTGGTCGTTTGAATCGGATCTTCAAGACTACTCGTAAAGTCCATGATCGTGCGCTGGCCTTGCAGGCCGATATCTATCAGCTGCATGATCCTGAGTTGATACCTGTCGGTGTCAGGTTGAAAAAGCATGGCAAGAAAGTGATCTTCGACTCCCATGAAGATGTGCCCAAGCAATTGCTGAGTAAGCCGTATTTGCACCCTCTGGCGAGGCGAATTGTGGCGGGCGTGTTTTCAGGCTATGAGAAATATGCTTGCCGAAAGCTGGATGCGATCCTCACTGCGACACCGCATATTCGAGACAAATTTAAGAATATTAATAAAAATGTCTTGGATGTCAATAATTTCCCGATGTTGGGGGAGTTGGATGCGATGGTGCCTTGGACCCACAAAAAAAACGAAGTTTGTTATGTGGGCGGTATAACGTCCATTCGTGGCATTCGTGAGGTGATCAACAGTTTGGCGTTGGTGAAGACCGGCGCGAGGTTGAACCTTGTCGGCCGATTTTCTGAGCCTGACGTTGAACGCGAAGCGAAAACACTTAGGGGTTGGCAGGCAGTCAACGAGCATGGGCAGTTGGACCGCGAAGAGGTTCGGGACGTGTTGGGTAGTTCTTTGGCCGGTTTGGTGACGTTTCATCCGTTGCCTAACCACATAGATGCCCAACCAAACAAGATGTTCGAGTATATGTCGTCGGGTATTCCGGTCATCGCTTCGAACTTCCCCCTTTGGCGGGAAATCATCGAGGGTAGTAATTGCGGGCTTTGTGTTGACCCGTTGCAGCCGACAGCCATTGCAGAGGCGATTGACTACCTTGTTTCTCACCCAGAGGAAGCCGCAGCCTTGGGCCGTAATGGTCAGCGCGCTGTGAACGAGCGCTATAACTGGGATCTAGAAGGGCGCAAGCTACTGCAGTTCTATACCGAGCTACTGAACAAGTGAGATTTTGAATGAAAGTCCTAACCATCATCGGTGCACGCCCTCAGTTCATCAAGGCAAGCGTGGTTTCCAAGGCAATTATGCAGCAGCCTGCACTGACAGAGGTCATTGTGCATACCGGCCAGCATTTCGATGCCAACATGTCGGATATCTTTTTTGAGCAGCTTGGTATTCCGAAACCCAACTACCAATTGGACATCCATGGCGGCACCCACGGGCAGATGACCGGTCGGATGCTGATGGAAATCGAAAACGTCATCTTGAAAGAACAGCCTGATCGCGTGCTGGTCTATGGCGACACCAACTCCACGTTAGCGGGTGCGTTGGCTGCGTCCAAGCTGCATGTGCCGACTGCACACATCGAAGCGGGGCTGCGCAGCTTCAACATGCGTATGCCTGAAGAGATTAACCGTATCCTCACCGATCAGGTCAGCGACATTCTGTTCTGCCCGACCCAAGTGGCTATCGATAACCTCAAAAGTGAAGGTTTCGAGCACAAGCCGGTAAAAATCCTGAATGTTGGCGATGTGATGCAGGACAGCGCCCTGTTTTTTGCTCAGCGTGCTACTGCCCCGTCGGGGATTTCCGTTGAGGACGGTTTCATTCTTGCGACTTTGCATCGTGCGGAAAATACTGACGACCCTGCCCGTCTCACCTCGATCGTGGAAGCATTGAACTTACTGCAGCGCAATGCAGCCCCTGTCATTCTACCTTTGCACCCGCGTACCCGAGGGGTCATCGAGCGTCTAGGGCTCAAGCTGGAGGTCCAAGTAATCGACCCTGTCGGTTACCTGGAAATGATCTGGCTGCTTCAGCGCGCTGGTCTGGTGCTCACCGACAGCGGCGGGGTTCAGAAAGAAGCCTTCTTCTTTGGTAAGCCTTGCGTCACGATGCGTGACCAGACTGAATGGGTCGAACTGGTAACCTGTGGCGCGAATATTCTGGTGGGAGCGGACCGCGACAAGATCGTTGACGCAGCCAGCGCAAGTCTGGGCAAGCAGGTGCAGGACGATGGCCAACTGTATGGCGGTGGTCAGGCGGCAGGCCGGATTGCGGAGTACTTGGCCAAACTGTAACGCTTCGCACCCTGAATACCCACACAAGGTTTATCGAGTTTCATGAACGTCTGGTATGTGCATCCCTACGCTGGTGGCCCTGGAGTCGGTCGTTACTGGCGACCGTATTATTTCTCCAAATTCTGGAATAAAGCGGGGCACCGTTCGGTGGTCATCTCCGCCGGTTATCACCATCTACTTGAGCCGGATGAAAAGCGCACTGGGACAGCAGACGTGAATGGGACCGAGTACGTCTATGTGCCGACCTTGCGCTATCTGGGGAATGGTTTGGGCCGAATGTTGTCGATGCTGATGTTTGCCGTGATGCTGTTGCCATTTTGCATCGGTCAGGCGTTCAAACGGGGGCGTCCGGACGCGATTATCTACTCCTCGCCCCATCCATTTGGCGTAGTCAGTTGCTGGTTGGCCGCTCGACTGCTCCGGGCGAAATTCGTATTCGAGGTGCGCGATATCTGGCCCTTGAGCCTGATTGAGTTGGGCGGGCTGAAAGCCAGCAACCCCTTGGTGCGCGTTACCGGCTGGATCGAGCGGTTCGCTTATGCTCGGGCTGACAAAGTCATCAGCCTACTACCCTGCGCTGAGCCTCATATGGCTAGCAAAGGGCTTGCGGCTGGTAAGTTCATGTGGGTCCCGAATGGTGTAGACAGCAGTGACGCCCAGCCTGATCTGGCCGTGCACGAGAGTGGTTTCGTTCAGCATGTGAAATCACTTAGGGCACAAGGTACCTTCGTCGTGATCTATGCGGGCGCCCACGGCGAACCCAACGCACTCGAGGGGTTGGTGCGTTCCGCCAAGTTGCTGGCCGAGCGTGAGGCTGATGTCAGGATCATCTTGGTGGGCAAGGGCGAGCGCAAAGAGCAGTTAAAGGCAATTGCCTCGCAGGACGCCAGCGGCTTGGTGGAGTTTTTCGAGCAGCAACCCAAGGAAGTGGTGATGGCTGCTCTCAAGCTGGCGTCGGCGGGTTACATCTCTCTCAAGTCTGAACCGATCTTTCGCTTTGGCGTCAGTCCCAACAAATTGTGGGATTACATGCTGGTCGGCTTACCCGTCATTTTTGCCTGCAAAGCTGGAAATGATCCGGTGGGGGACTATGACTGCGGTGTTTCTGCCGACCCGGATTCTGCAGAAGATATTGCAGCTGCTATATCTTGCCTCTTGCCGCTGAGCGCGGATGAGCGCCGGGCGATGGGGCGTAGGGGGCATGATGCGGTGCTGGGGCACTACACCTATGAGAAGCTAGCGCGCAAGGTCGTGCAGGGGCTTGGCAGTGGAAGGCCCGAATGAAAAAAATCATGATTACCGGGGCTTCTGGGTTCGTGGGTTCGGCCTTGTGTCGTGAACTAGTGAGAGCCGGTCATGGCGTGGTTGCAGTTGTGCGGCGGATCGAAGAACGATTGCCCGAAGTTACGTATATTGAAACCGATCTTTCCGATCCCACAGCATTTGTCGATGGCTTTCCGGCCGTGGAGTGCATCATTCATCTGGCCGGGCGCGCGCATATGCTGGATGACACGGCTGCTGACCCGCTAACGGCGTTCCGTGAGGTCAACCGAGACGCGACCATTCGATTGGCCTGCCGTGCACTTGACGCCGGGGTAAAGCGTTTTGTGTTTGTCAGTTCTATTGGTGTAAACGGTAACAGCACTTCTCAGCAGGCCTTCATCGAGGATTCGCCGGCTAGGCCGCATGCCCCCTATGCGGTTTCAAAATATGAAGCGGAACAAGAGTTGATGGCGTTGCTCGAGGGCAAGGGTATGGAGCTTGTTATTGTCCGGCCACCTCTGATCTACGCCGACAATGCTCCTGGTAACTTCGGCCGTCTACTGAAGCTTGTTGCGAGTGGTCTACCGTTGCCGCTGAGCACCGTCAACAATGCACGGAGTCTGATTTCCCGTAGGAATATTGTTGATTTTCTCGTCCTGTGCGCTGAACACCCCCGCGCCGCAGGTGAGTTGTTCTTGGTCGCTGATGGGGAGGATGTTTCCACAGCGCAGATGATAATGGCTCTGAGAGAGGGCATGGGCAAGCGCCCACTTCTGTTTGCCTTCCCGGTGGGGTTGCTTAGGCTCGCACTACTCATGTTGGGCAAAGCTGCAATGTATGAACAACTCTGTGGCTCTTTGCAGGTCGATGCCTCCAAGGCATATCGTTTGCTTGGCTGGCAGTCCAGCGAAAACACTCTCGAAGGTTTGCGAAAAGCTGGCCGTGAATACATCTCCCGCCAAAAGGCTCGCGGATGACTGCCGGTGCATCGAAATACCTGACTGGTAAATGCGCCGAATTTGAACAAAGGTTTCCATTCTGATGATGATCTGGACGATTGCCTGCCTGGTGGTCTTGTCGTTTTCGTTCGTTGCGACCTGGGCGTTGCGTCGCTATGCACTGGCGAGCAAGCTGATAGACGTGCCGAATGCCCGTAGCTCCCATACGCAACCCACTCCAAGGGGAGGAGGTGTGGCGATTGTGCTGGCTTTTCTGGCGGCATTGGTGTGGATGCTTTCTACCGGCGGGATTGCTGACGGCTGGGGCGTAGCCTTGTTGGGGGCTGGCGCAGGTGTGGCACTACTCGGTTTTTTGGATGACCACGGGCATATCGCCGCACGTTGGCGGTTACTTGGGCATTTCTCGGCTGCGGTATGGATTTTGTTCTGGACCGGTGGCTTTCCTCCCGTTGACATGTTTGGCCACACCGTCGAATTGGGATGGCTGGGCCATATTCTGGCGTTGCTGTACCTTGTCTGGATGCTGAATCTCTATAACTTCATGGATGGGATTGACGGCATCGCCAGTGTCGAGGCCATCGGCGTGTGTGGGGGAGGTGCCTTGGTCTATTGGCTGACAGGCCATGCGATGCTGGCAGGTATTCCATTATTGTTGGCCTTTTCGGTAGCCGGATTCCTGATCTGGAACTTCCCTCCTGCGCGTATTTTCATGGGGGATGCCGGGAGCGGCTTTCTGGGTGTGATCATTGCCGCTCTGGCGCTACAGGCTGCCTGGTCTGGCCCGTCGTTGTTCTGGAGCTGGCTGATACTGCTCGGAGTCTTTGTGGTGGATGCTACCTACACCTTGATCCGTCGATTGGGTCGGGGTGAAAAAGTCTATGAGGCACACCGCAGTCACGGATACCAGTTCGCTTCGCGTCGTTACGGTCGCCATTTGCCGGTTACGCTAGGTGTCCTGGCCATCAACACCCTATGGTTGCTACCGCTGGCCGTTGCGGTAGCGCTGGGGTGGATGAGCGGATTGTTTGGCATCTTGATTGCCTATGTGCCACTTTGCCTTTTGGCGGTTGTCTACAAGGCAGGTACTGTGGAAAAGCCCTAATGCGCGTGCTTGCTGTAAAGTGACAAAATTAATTCTCCCGCCACGCTAGGACGGGGACGAGTGAAATGTTCATGTGAGGTTGAGTCGGGCAATGGATAAATTGAGATCACGGATGTTGTCACTGCCGCGTCGCTATAAGAGGGCGATACAGGTGGTCACCGACGTCTTCCTGGTCTGGATCGCGATGTGGCTGGCATTTGTCGTCAGGCTCGGCATCGAAGAGATCAACCCCGTGTTCACCCATTTATGGTTGTTTGCTGTTGCGCCTATCATTGCGATCCCGATTTTTGTTCGCTTTGGCATGTACAGAGCGGTCATGCGCTACTTTGGTAACGATGCACTCATTGTCATTTTTAAGGCCGTGAGTCTGTCAGCGCTCGTCCTAGCATTAATCGTGTATTGGTACAGCAATCACAAAATTGTTGTGCCACGCTCAATCATCTTCAATTATTGGTGGCTCAGCCTCGTCTTGCTCGGCGGGTTAAGGTTGATAATGCGCCAGTATTTTCTCGGTGATTGGTTTGCTGCAACTCAGCACGTACCGTTCACCAATCGTGATAACGGACTACCAAAAGTGGCCATCTATGGTGCGGGTGCTGCTGGCAACCAATTGGCGGTGGCGTTGCGCATGGGGCGAATGATGCAGCCAGTGGCGTTCATCGATGATGATGAAAGTTTGGTTGACCGTGTGATTTCTGGATTGCAGGTCTTTCGTGGCAATGATGTGCAACGGATGATTGATCTCACCGGAGCAGATGAAATTCTGCTGGCAATCCCCTCGGCCAGTCGTGCCCGTCGTAGAGAAGTGCTTGGGTATCTTGAAAACTTTCCACTCCATGTTCGCAGCGTGCCTGGTTTCATGGACTTGGCTAGCGGTCGAGTCAAGGTGGATGATATCCAGGAAGTTGACATTGCCGACCTGTTGGGGCGCGATGCCGTGCCGGCACAAAGTGAGCTATTGGCCCGCTGCATCACCGGTCAAGTGGTAATGGTTACAGGTGCGGGCGGTTCGATCGGCTCTGAGTTATGCCGGCAGATTCTATCGTTGCACCCCCGCACCTTGCTATTGTTCGAGCACAGTGAATTCAATCTCTACAGTATCCTGAGTGAGCTTGAGCAGCGCGTTAACCGCGAAGCCTTGCCGATACGGGTATTACCGTTCCTGGGGTCGGTGCGCAACCAGAAGCAACTTTACGATCTGATGTGCATGTGGCACGTCAATACGGTCTACCATGCCGCAGCCTATAAGCATGTTCCCATGGTGGAACACAATATTGCCGAAGGTATTATCAATAATGTCATGGGGACGTTGTGTACGGCCCAAGCTTCGCTGCAAGCGAATGTTGAGAATTTTGTGCTAATTTCTACCGACAAGGCTGTGCGCCCCACTAATGTGATGGGGAGTACGAAACGTTTTTCGGAACTTGTCCTCCAAGCGCTGAGCCGTGAAGTCGCGCCAGTCCTCTATGGAAATGCGCTCAATGTAGCCAGTGTCAATAAGACGCGTTTCACTATGGTGCGCTTTGGTAATGTCTTGGGGTCTTCTGGCTCTGTAATTCCGCTGTTTCACAAGCAAATTAAGGCAGGTGGGCCACTCACCGTCACGCACCCGAATATCACCCGTTATTTCATGACCATTCCCGAAGCGGCTCAGCTTGTCATCCAGGCTGGGTCCATGGGGCAGGGGGGGGATGTATTCGTGCTGGACATGGGCGAGCCTGTGATGATCGCCAGGCTTGCGGAGAAAATGATTCATCTGTCTGGGCTTAGTGTAAGGTCTGAAAAGAACCCGCACGGTGACATCGCGATTGAGTTCACCGGTTTGCGTCCAGGTGAAAAACTTTATGAAGAGCTGTTGATTGGCGATAATGTTACCGCCACTCCGCACCCAATGATCATGAGGGCTGCAGAAGACTTCATCAGCTGGGAAGTTCTAAAGAGTAAATTGGATTCGCTGCTTGCAGCTTTGTCAAATGAAGACTTTGGGCGTGTGAGGCAGATTTTGCGTGAGACAGTGAGTGGATATAACCCGGATGGAGATATCGTTGACTGGGTCTATCAACAACGGCGGCTCGAATAAGGGATAAGGAATCCGCCATCCCAAGGATGGCGGATTTTTTATTGCTGAGGGAAATGAGCGTCTTCGTTTCATTTCAAGAAGTTTTCGAGGTTGGTTGTGTTTCGTATTACAGATGCTTCTTTTACCTTTACCTCGAATTCGGCGGTGTTAGGTTTGGTGTAGAATCTAAACATAATTTTCGCGATATGTTTGTCTAACTCTGCGCCATTGTTGAAGCCTAGCTTATTGAATATGACAATATTGTCACATCCTGCTTTAAGAATCGGGTAGTAACTCGAAGCCCTAGTTTCATCTCCTCCTTTCAGAATAATACCAAGCTGTGAGTCTCTGGTCGTGTGGATTATGAACGCAACTTGCTCAGCACTTAATTGACGGTGACAGGGTAAGTGTCTGTCCAGTATGCATTAGGCGCACCTATCATCGAAAATTGGATCTGCAATCCTGTCGGCATTTTTACAAGATGGAGCGGATAGGCATTCTTAAATACGTTGGCTCGTCGCTGTGCGGGTTCTTTATATGCTTCGTCGCCTGTGAGCGCAGCCATAGCTCTGAATTGAGCAGTTTCAATGATACTGTACAAAAACGACGCGTAAGGCGCCATTCACAGAGGCTTGCGGGACGCCCTAAAATAGCTTGTACCTATTCTGTACCAATTATACGAGTCTCAAGCTTGGCCAGTTCCCCCCAGCCCCCTGAGGAGCCAATCCATTTTGCGTACGTAGATAAAAGTATCTGGACATTGTGGCCAAGCTGACCAGCGATGAAAGCGGGCGCCATACCAGCCATGAGGCACATGGTTGCATAGGTGTGCCTGCAGTTGTACTGGGGGCGGTCTGGTAGCCCAAGAGCTTTTAGCGCGACTTTGAAATGGTGGCCCGGGACTGTAGGCCATTTTATATATTCCGCAGCGCTAGATGGCTGGAATACAAACGGCGAATCGTGCGCCATTTTTATCTTTCTTTTCGATCGTTCCTGCTTAAAGTTTTTATGACTCAAGTGCACCAATTGCTCTGCTGTTTAGCATGATGGTGCGCGATTTCTTGGTTTTTGTCCGTTCTTCAACTGAGCCTCCTGAGATAATCCTTGAATCGCCCCTGGTTTTCTAGACACTCTCCGAGCTCAGAAAATAGCGTTTCTCATACTCTACTGGAGACAGCTGCATAGCACTGCTGTGTCGGCGTTTAGGGTTATAGAACATCTCAATGTAATCGAAAATATCACTTCGGGCTTCGTCACGCGTTGCGTAGATCTTTCGTCGGATTCGCTCCCGCTTCAAAAGCTGGAAAAAGCTCTCGGCTACGGCATTGTCGTGGCAGTTTCCCCGTCGGCTCATGCTGCTGATCACATTGTTGGCCTTCAGGAAGCTTTGCCAATCTGAGCTAATGAACTGACTGCCTTGGACGCCCTTCTAAGTGTCAAGTGGATACTGCGCTTTGATTGATGATGCTATTTCGCCTCTGGATGATGCCGTAGACCTCCCGTGCGATGTAGCGCTTTAGGCAGCGGATAGCTTCCAGCTCTCGCAGATCATCGTGAATCTTGCGATAGCCATACACACCTCCGCTTTCTAACCAGGCTTGCTTGATCAAGCCAAGCAGACGGTGATCTTCTGCTCGGCCAACCAAGCGTAGTAGCCGCTGGGGTGCACCTGAGGGTTTGGCAAAGGCGACGCACTGGGTAATCCGTCGAGTGTTTCTTGATGACGGCGTACTTCAGCCGCACTCCTTGGCAAAGTACGCGGCGGCCTTCTTTAAGATGTCTCGCTCTTCCGTCACCCGCTTGAGTTCACCGCGCAGCTTGCGCAGTTCGGCCTGCTGATCACTGTCTTGCTGACGCTGCTCTTGGGGCTTGCTGTAGACCTTGATCCAGGCGTAAAGGCTGTGCACGGACATCCCCAGCCGCTGGGCGACCTCGGCGACAGGTTTGCCTTTATAGGTCACTTGCTTGACCGCTTCGATCTTGAATTCTTCGGGGTAACGCTGACGACTCATGGCACCTCCTATTTGGGCCTCATTATGAGGCTTGGAGGTGTCTACGAAACCAGGGGCGATTCAAATGTCCCAACCAAGCAGATGCGTCAAACTGGGTTTGTTGATGTGGCGACTACTGCGAGCCAGGTCATTGCTGCAATCGCACAGAATTTCCGCTATCCATTTTCAAAAATTCCTACGGCTCCATCTCCAGGAGTCAATGCAACAAATGGAGCGGCTCAGGTTCTAATAGGAACTGTCGTGCCAATTCCAAAGGTCTATGAATTGAATAACCTTGCAATTCGTCCTGCGATAGTTGCTCCGTCCGGAAGTTTTACAACTGGAACAACCGTTAGGATTGGTTGGGCGGCGAGTGTTGATGAGGTGTAGTAACTAAGAGCGGCCTAATGCGGATAAATACTAGGCTGCTCTTAGTGTTTGTGGCTGCTTGAGATGTGGCTGCTCAATAATTACTGCTGCGGGAAATTGGCTGACTTGTTTCTTTTGAGGAATGCCTCTAGGTTAGAAGTGTTTCTGATTATAGAGGCTTCCTTGATGCGCACTTCAAAGTTCTTTGTATTTGGCTTCGTGTAAATTCTAAGCGATAATTTAGCTAGTTTACTGCCAAGGTCTGATCCGTTTTTGAATCCAAGCTTGTTAAGGACGACAATATTGTCTTTGTCGCCTTTCAGGATTGGGTAATAGCTTGTTGCCAGTTTGGCATCGTCGCTTTGAAGAATGATTTCAAGCTGTGATTCCTGGGTTGTGTGAAGCACAAGTGCTATTTTTTCCGAGACGGAAACGTCACGGTTAATGTCGATGACTATTCTGGCTTCCCCAGGCTTGGCGCTTTCACCTTTTTCAGGCGTGACATCGATTGTATTGTTTGTGCTTAGCTTGCCTTGTAATAAGGCGACAGGCTTTAAATCTATCTTGTCTTCGGCGCTGCTTTTTATTACTTCGAATTTGTCCTGATTGTACATGGGGACATTGACATTGCTGTGTACAGTGACATTGCAGTAATCTGGGGTTGATTTTACAGGAAGGCGTAGAATCATTCTCTCTGGCAATGGCTTTTCGCTGTACGCGTCGTTGTTCGTAGTGGATACAATTTTCCCATTAACCTTGCAGCTTGCGGTGACCGGATAAGTGTCGGTCCAGTATGCATTTGGCGCTCCCATCATGGAGAACTGTATTTGCAGACCCTTTGGTGTTTTTACTAGGTAAAGAGGATATGCTTTTTTGAAAATGTCTGCGCGCCGTTGGGCAGGTTCTTTATAAGCGTCGTCGCCGGTGACTGCAGCAATTGCTCTAAATTGAGCTGTTTCTATTATGCTGTAATGAGTGGGGTTGATTACTTTAGGGACAAGCTGGTACCAGGTCCAGTTGTCATTTGTACTGTAGTATTGTGGAAGTCGGCTAAAGGTCCCCTTTTTTGCGCACTCATAGGCTTCCATAAGTTGCTTGTCACCAGACGCATCCGCAAGCATGTACAAAGCTTGGAGCCCCCAGAGATGCCCGTTGAGAACGTGGTACTCTTTATCTTTTGTTATTCCTTTCCACGAATACTCAGATATCCAGCAGGTATCGTTTTCTCGCCATAGCACTCCGCCTTCGGTAGGCGGTTTAAGCATAAGATGAGCGCTTTTTAGTGCTGCTTCTCGGTAGCGTTCATTACCGGTTGCTTGCCAACCAGCAAAGAGGGTCATTGGGCCGAAGAAGCCGTCCATGCCAGACCACCATGGGGCTTTGATGCCCTTGTCATAGTCAAAGCCATAGAACCAGCGAGTACCATTGGCATCGCGACTTGCAGGTTGATACTCATCCAGCATGAAGTCTAGGGTTCTTTTGGCAAGATCTAAGTTCTCTTGGTTTCCGGTTCTTTCATGCATCATGAGAAGACGGAAGGCAAAAAAGAATGGTCGCAGTGGGTCTTTTTTCTCTGCTGTCTTTTTAAGTCCTTCTTCGTTGAATACAGAAGGCTTCATCCTGGACCATTGGAATGGGGCGAGTTCAACATCTGTTCCGCCAGCAAGTCTTTTTTTGTCATCCACTATTGCTTGAGCAGGACTTGATATGATGTAGAGTGCGGCCAATAAAACAGGCAGTTTCATGCTGAAAGCGTCCTTTCGTAAGCTTGTGCGTCTCTAGATAGTCATTGGGTGTATTGTGATGACTATGCTTTAAAGTGCGGTGTCGAAGATAGTGTGTGTCAGTTATTCATGCTGTGGAATATTTTTATCTTGTGCCGCGCTCTGTGGTTTGCTTTTCCAAGAGTAGCGAGACTTTAGATTGATCAATGGGCGCTCAAAGAAGATGTAGCTCAAAGGGGCGACAACGAACGTCATCCATACACCAATGTCTACGCTTGGCGGGAAGGTTGCGCCGCCGCGATAAGGTCCATTTCCTGTAAAGATACCTTGCCATACATAAAGGCCGTAGCTAATAATGCCAAGGGCGGCTAGCGGCTTGATTTCCAGCATGCGTACTAGCGTAGATCCTTGATTGTGGTATATATAAAGTACCAAAGCGCATACGGACGTAAGCCATATGGCGTCAGAGGAGAAAAAGGCGGGGGTTGCTGTACCGAATAATATTGAAACTAGAAGTATGTTTGATTTTGACTTGTCAGTGAACAGGGTTTTTATGTAGTTTGCGTTGCATACGAAAGCAAGCATGCATCCTGCGAGGATTGGCAGCATTGCTGGGAATGTCCAGCGGTTCATGTAAAATCTTTGGCTTTCAGGGTATATAGATGTCCCAATTGTTACGCATGCCACTGCTATGGCGGTAGCAGTTATGAATGCGACTCTATTTCCGAGGCAGAAAATGAGAGGCCAGAATAGATAGAAGTGCTCTTCTACAGAGAGTGACCAAAAGTGTGACATTGCGGAGTATGCGCATTCTTTTGGGTAGAAGTTAACTGTATATGTTAGTGCGTATGCGAATGAGCAGTTGGGGATATTGGCTCTGCTCGTGTAATCTATGTACATGAGGAAGAATATGGCCAAATAGTACAGGGGGAAAATTCTAAGTGCTCTTCGCTTTATGAAGGCTATTATGTCAACTTTCCCTGTTGCATCCTTCTCCTTTATGAGGAGAAATGTGATAAGGAAGCCGGAAAGTACGAAAAACACATTGACTCCGGTCTGCGCGCTTAGAGCTGAACGAACGGCAGTGCTAGTAATTCCGAGCGCTTGCCATGCTTCCGCATGAGACATAATTACGAGCAGGACTGAAATGGCTCGAAGCCCATCAAGTCCCTTGATTTTACCGACCATTGTCACCTCGAGGCATTGAAAGCGGCGAAATTCTACATGAAATTTTGATCTGGTTGGCTATCGCCTCGGTACGAAGTGTCGATTGCGGCAATCTCAGGTGATCTGTTCGCCGCTGCTTGCATGTGGATATGCCGACCTTTCGGGCGTGGTAGCGGGAAACGTCAGGGTTCGTCTGTGGATTTAGGTGCTCTGCTTTCGCTGTCCGCTATCCCTTTCATTCACCACTTATTGCTATCTGCCCATCTGACCCAAACCAACCGGCTATCAGCCGGTTTTTTTTTGCCCGGAGGAAACCCAGGCGTACATCACAACGCGGCTTGAGCCTGATCAAGTCGTTTGAAGGTCTGCGCCTGCAAGCGTATCAGGATGCTGTCTGGCGTCTAGACTATTGGGTATGGCGCCACTCGAGGAGTTAAGTCTGGTATGGCGATTAGCAAGGAGCAGGCCGAGCGCATGCTGCTGAACGACGTGCAGTGCTTCGAGCCCGAAATTCAGCGCCTGGTCACGACTCCACTGAGTCAGAACCAATGGGATGCGCTGGTCTGCTTCACATACAACCTAGGCGCCGCGAATCTCGAATCGTCCACGCTGCGGCGCATGCTCAACGCCGGCGACTATGCGGGGGCCGCCGCGCAGTTCCCGCGTTGGAACAAGGCGGGCGGAAAGGTGCTTGGTCCGTCGACGCGCTGCTGAGCGTGAGCTGTTCCTGGGGGCGGCGTGAACGGCTGGGTACGTATCGGTGTTCTCGCGCTGGTGGTAGCGTCCTACTGGGGAGCCTACCAGCACGGCAGATCGGTGGAGCGGGTGGAAGCCAGACAGACGTCAGCTCAACGGGATAGCGGCGACCGGCTGACTGAGGTTCTAGGTGAGCGTGACGCTTGGGCGGAAGAACAACGACGCGCTACGGCGCAGGAGGAGGCGAGAGCCCATGCGCAGGAAGAACACCAAGTGGCTGATGCTGGCGTTGTTGGCGCCGATGCCACTGATCAATGTATGCTTCGATCAACACGGTGCTGTGGTAAGGGCAGGAGGCTGTAGATGCCTCTACATTCAGGCATAATCCCGCCTTTTTTGGAGGAAAGGTGTGACTGATGAATCGTAGGAGTTTTCTGGCATCGGCTGGAATAGTAGCTGCTTTTTCTGCGATCCCTTGCATTCGTCGACTCAATCCGCCGGCACCGCTGAGCATTAATAACGCATACAGTTTGTGGTACAACCGACCTGCCGTTGCCGAGATTGAAGGTGGATTCTGCTTTGGTTATCTGACTTCTGATGGGGAAGTTGCAGTCGCTGAGGTAACAAATGACTTATTGGTCCGTAGAACAAAAGTAGTACACAAGCTCGAATCGCCCAGTGACCATGGTTCACCCTCTCTTGCGGTAATTCCAAGCGGGAAATATAAAGGGCACATTATTGCCTGCTTTAGCAAGCATGCAACTCAGTTGATTTGCGCAAGAACAAGATTGCCAGGTGACATGGGGGCGTGGGAAATATTGCCGCTGGTGGATGATGGCAGATCTACGTATGCTTCACTTGCAGCGCTGCCAGATGGGCAGGTAATGCTGATGCATACAATACAGGAACGTATTGGTAATTATGACTCCGGGGAATGGCGGCGAACAGTTGTGAGGACCAGTGATACTGGTGGTGACAGCTGGTCTGATCCGGTGCAAGTAGTTGGTAATGGTGCTGGGACATTCCCTTACTCTACACCTCTTGCTCTTTCTAGGGGTGGCCGGTGCGCAATGTCATACGCAATGTATAAATCTGCCACTAAGCGACATGAGGGATTGAGCTTGGTGGTTACATCAGACGCCTTTAAAGAGAAAACGGAGATCAAGGTAGATCTAGGTGATGATGAAGTCTATGACACTATTCCGTATGAGACTAAGTGGGTTGCTGACGATAGGGTTGCGGTCGTATTCAGCCAGATGAGTGCTGGCGGAAGTCGCGGTGTTAGTAAGGTTGCATTTGTTGATTTGAAAAGTGCCACGGTGGAGTCTATCACGTCTTTGTCTGAGACGGAGGTTCACTCCTATGCGGGAGGCGCGGCAATTGATGATGGTGGAAGGTATATAATCACCTCTCCACCTGGAGGTGGTTTGATTGAAAAGTATATTTCGAGCGGATCGACCAAGGTGATTGCTGATCAAGGAAGCTTCTCATCTCCATGGATTTTTACTGTGGGAGGCAAGTCAAGGCTGGCCGTCTTGAAAAATCCAGTTATTAAAAACAGCAGGAACTATTCCGCAGATTTGTTCTTTGTGGAGATATAGTTTTCTAGTCCGATCGTAGCGACGGCCAGAATCGCTAGGCTCAGTAATGAGCAGGTGGTGCGGGGCTGTGGCGGGGGACGCTTGTACCAATTTGCGTACCAGCGACTGCGTTATGAGAGGGGGGCGTTTATCTGAAGTGGTAAAACCCAATGGATCCGGCGCTACGGCAACGTCGGATCACTTAGGAGAACGCAAAGTTAATCTCAATGATATTGTAGTGCGTTGATTAATGACCCTCGGCACCAATTGATACCAAGTCCAAGTATCGGTTTTATTGTAAAATTGTGGTAGTCGGCTGATGGTGCCATGTCTAGCGCACTGATACGCGTCCTTAAGTTCTTTGTCGCCAGAGGCCTCTGCTAGCATATACAGAGCCTGAAGCCCCCAGAGTGGCCGTTAAGAACATGATATTCCTTATCTCGTGTAATTCCTTTCCACGAATATTCCGAAATCCAACAGTCCTCTCCCTCGCACCATAGCGCACCGCCATCACTAGGCTGGCGGAGCATCAGTTTAGCACTTTTAATTGCAGCTTCGCGGTAACGCTCGTTACCGGTTACTTGCCAACCAGCATAAAGGGTCATTGGGCCGAAGAAGCCGTCCATACCTGACCACCACGGAGCTTTGATTCCTCTGTCATAGTCAAAGCCGTAGAACCAACGAGTACCCTCAGCCTCTCGGGTCGCTGGTTGGTACTCGTCTAGCATGAAGTCTAAGGCTCGTTTTGCGCTTTCCAGAGCTGCTGGGTCTTTAGTTTTCTCGTAAATCGTGAGGAGCCTGAATGCCAAGAAGAATGGACGTAATGGGTCTTTCTTTGCTGCTGTCTTCTGGAGGCCCTCCTCGTTTAATGTAACAGGGTCCATCCAAGACCAGAGAAACGGAGCCAACTCAACATCCGTTTCAGCTGCTAGTATTCTGGGGGGCTATCAGTAGCGTGCGACTGGGTTGAAACTGCAAAAAGGGCAATCAGTAAAGCAGAAAATCTCATTTGAAGTATTCCGTCCATAGGCGTGGCTGCACGCATATTAGTTCAAGATGACCGGACGTGCAATGTAAATGAGATGTAAAGCTCGTGCTTTCTGATTTTAATTGACTTTTTTATAGGTGATTAGGTTTTGATTGGATGATTGTAAGTTTATATTTTTGTAAGGGTTTGGTCTAGACGGAGAAGGTATTGGATGCGCGATGGGGCTGGGACTTATGTTGTTTATGGAGTTTGATCTTCTTGAAATTTTTAGATTCACTTATTCTCTTTTTGTTTTTTTCCCGCTCCGCTAGTTTTGAAAGTGCAGCCAAGGATTTGCTGCCGACGTAATAAATTCTTAAGGAGTGTCTTTATATGCGCAACACCATCCTTTCCTACCTCCTCCTCCCCCTGTTCACCGGCCTGTCCTTCTCCCTAAGCGCCGCCCCCAACCCCAGCATCCCCCCAGCCACCGAGCTGGCCGCAACCAAGGTGAGCACCAGCGCCACCACCAGCCAACCCGCCAAACTCGACCTCAACACCGCCGATGCCCTGACCCTGCAAAAGGAACTCAACGGCATCGGCCGGGCCAAGGCCGAGGCGATCGTGGCCTATCGCGAGGCCAACGGGCCGTTCGCGTCGGTGGATGAACTGTTGGAAATCAAGGGCATCGGTAACGCACTGCTAGAGCGCAACCGTGACAAGCTGGTGGTAACGGAGTAATCGATAGGGAAGGTGGCCGATCCGCCCGGGTCGGCCATCATGGATCAACGGTCCTGCGCATCCTTGGCATCGGCCTCGGCATTTCGCTCATGGATCTTCTTCAGTTGCTCTTCGGTCAATGGCAGTTTCTTTGCCGTGTCGCGCAACAGCAGCAACCCGCCGACGATCGAGCCAAGGGCTATGATCAGTATCAACCAGGCGTACCAGGGCATGACGTTCTCCTTGTAGACCATGGATGGCAAACGCTCGCTTAGTTTCGAGCCGTTACCGTCTCCGTTGGTTCAATTATAGGAGTGACCGGGTACTGGGCCAATTCTCGTGATCCGCGGCCCCAAAGCCTGGGCCACATCGTTTACAATGCGCGCCGATTTCGACTTGCCAAGAGACTCTGCCCATGTCCGCCTGCCAGACGCCCCTGATTGTCGCCCTGGATTTCCCTACCCGTGAGGCCGCCCTGAAGCTGGCTGACCAGCTCGATCCGGCGCTGTGCCGGGTGAAGGTCGGCAAGGAGCTGTTCACCAGCAGCGCTTCGGGGATTGTCGAGACCTTGTGCGAGAAGGGTTTCGAAGTGTTTCTCGACCTCAAGTTCCACGATATCCCCAACACCACGGCGATGGCTGTGAAGGCTGCGGCCGAGATGGGGGTGTGGATGGTCAATGTGCATTGCTCCGGTGGCCTGCGCATGATGTCGGCGTGCCGTGAGGAGCTGGCCAAGCGTAGCGGGCCGCAGCCGTTGCTGATCGGTGTGACGGTGCTGACCAGCATGGAGCGTGAGGACTTGGCAGGGATCGGCCTGGATGTGGACCCGCAGGAGCAGGTGCTGCGTCTGGCGGCGTTGGCGGAGAAGGCGGGGATGGACGGGCTGGTGTGCTCGGCGCTCGAGGCGCCTGCACTGAAGGCGGCGCATCCGTCGCTGCAACTGGTGACGCCGGGGATTCGTCCTGCTGGCAGTGCCCAGGATGACCAGCGCCGGATCCTTACTCCACGCCAGGCACTGGACGCGGGTTCGGATTACCTGGTGATCGGGCGTCCGATCAGCCAGGCGGCGGACCCGGCGCAGGCGTTGGCGGCCGTTGTGGCCGAGATTCGCGGCTGATAGTCGCTCGTCTGGGGCTGCTGTGCGGCCCTGCGCGGGTGAACCCGCTCCCACAGGGTTTTCGTGGTGCTCAATAGCACCGCCGTACCTGTTGGAGCGGGCTCAGGGCCACAGCTTTTAGGCTGGATTCAAACCTTCAACACCAATTTCCCGAAGTTTTCTCCGCTGAACAGCTTGAGCAGCGCCTCCGGGAACGTCTCCAACCCCTCCACCACATCCTCCTTGCTCTTCACCTCTCCACTGGCCAGCCACCCGGCGATCTCCTGTGCGGCTTTGCCGTACTCCTTGGCGTAATCCATCACCACGAACCCTTCCATCCGCGCGCGGTTGACCAACAACGACAGGTAGTTGGCCGGGCCTTTGACGGCGTCCTTGTTGTTGTACTGGCTGATGGCGCCGCAGATGACCACGCGGGCCTTGAAGTTCAGGCGGCTGAGCACGGCGTCGAGGATGTCGCCGCCGACGTTGTCGAAGTAGACGTCCACCCCTTTGGGGCATTCGCGTTTGAGGCCGGCCAGGACGTCTTCGGCTTTGTAGTCGATGACGCCGTCAAAGCCGAGCTCGTCCTTCAGGTACTGGCATTTCTCCTTGCCACCGGCGATGCCGACGACGCGGCAGCCTTTGAGTTTGGCGATTTGCCCGGCGATGCTGCCCACGGCACCGGCAGCGCCGGAGAGGACGACAGTTTCACCGGCCTTGGGTTGGCCGACGTCGAGTAGGGCGAAGTAGGCGGTCATGCCGGTCATGCCCAGGGCTGAGAGGTAGCGGGGCAGGGGGGCCAGGCGTGGGTCGATCTTGTACAGGCCTTGCGGCTCGCCAACGAAGTAGTCCTGCACACCGAGCGGGCCGTTGACGTGATCGCCGGGCTTGAAGTCAGGGTGCTGGGAGGCGATCACTTCGCCGACACCCAGGGCGCGCATCACCTGGCCGAGGGCGACGGGGGCAATGTAGGACTTGCCTTCGTTCATCCAGCCGCGCATGGCGGGGTCCAGGGACAGGTAGAGGTTTTTCACCAGCACTTGGCCTTCGGCGGGCTCGGTGACGGGGACCTGCTCGTAGGTGAAGTCGTCGCGGCGCACGGCGCCGACGGGGCGTTTGCTGAGCAGGAAGCGGCGGTTGGTCTGGGGCATGGCGGTTCCCTTTGGGAATGGGGTAGGCAGCTTGAACGTTCAAGATAGACCCCTTTGATAGCCCGAGGGCCGGTAGCGATCAAGTTTCACTGCTTGCGCAAATACACCTCGATACACCTGGATGATCGTGCTGCCCAGCGCGCGGCTGTCATGACTAGACTCAGCCTTCATAACGAATCAGCGTTCAGGAGCCCGTAATGAGCATGACGTTTTCCGGCCAGGTAGCCCTGGTCACCGGTGGTGGGGCGGGGATTGGCCGCTCGACGGCACAGGCGTTCGCTGTCGAGGGTTTGAAGGTGGTGGTGGCCGACCGGGATGTGGAGGGCGGCGAGGCGACGGTGGCGCTGATTCGCCAGGCCGGTGGTGAGGGGCTGTTCGTGGCCTGTGATGTGACCAAGGACGCCGAGGTGCGCCATTTGCACGAGCGCATCATCGAAGCCTACGGTCGCCTGGACTACGCCTTCAACAACGCGGGCATCGAGATCGAGCAGGGCCGTCTGGCAGAGGGCAGCGAGGCGCAGTTCGACGCGATCATGGGCGTGAACGTCAAAGGCGTGTGGCTATGCATGAAGTACCAACTACCGCTGATGCTTGCCGCAGGCGGCGGGGCGATCGTCAACACTGCGTCGGTCGCGGGGTTGGGGGCGGCGCCGAAGATGAGTATCTACAGCGCCTCCAAGCACGCGGTGATCGGCCTGACCAAGTCGGCGGCGATCGAGTACGCCAAGAAGGGCATTCGGGTGAATGCGGTGTGTCCGGCGGTAATCGATACCGACATGTTCCGCCGGGCCTATGAGTCCGACCCGCGCAAAGCGGAGTTCGCTGCCGCGATGCACCCGGTGGGACGCATCGGCAAGGTCGAGGAGATCGCCAGTGCGGTGCTTTATCTGTGCAGCGATGGCGCGGCCTTCACCACCGGTCATAGTCTGGCTGTCGATGGTGGTGCTACGGCTATTTGAAGCCAATTGAAGCTGCGTCGGCCTTTTCGCGGGTTAACCCACTCCCACAGGTTCTCCGGTGTTCTCATCAACATCGCTGTGCCTGTGGGGCTGGTATTTGCACGGCTGAAAAGTGCAGGCAGTCCACTACCGCGAGCCCTGTGGGAGCGTGTTTACCCGCGAATGGGCCCGTGCTGACAACCATAGGGTCAAGGCAACCACTCCACACCCCGCGAGTAACACGGCGCCAAACACCACCAACGCTGTTCGTGAGCCAAGACGGTCACTGAGCAGCCCGGTGAAGATCACCGGCAAGCTGAACCCCAGGTACGCCAGCAGGAAGAAACCCGCGCTGGCCCGGGTCTTCTCAGGCCCTGCCAACTGGTTCACCGCCGCCAGTCCACCCAAGTAAATGAACCCGTAGCACGCGCTGCTTGCAGCGACCGCGCCCAGCAGCACGGCAGCCAGCCGCCCACTGTCGGCGCCCCAGGCGAGCAGGGCGTAGCTACACGGAAGAATCGCCAATCCGAGCAAGGTTGCACGTACGCTGGACATGCGACGTGCCATGGGCTGGAACAACAGGCCGCAGCTGATCACGCAGAAGGTCGAAAAACCGGACCAGGCGCTCAGCCCGTGTTGACGCAAGACCCCCGGCAGTAGGGCTATCACCAGGCCTACGCAGGCCCAGGCGAGCAGGATGGCCAAGCCATAGGCCAGGCTGCCCCTGGGGTAGAAGGGCAGGCGCAGCATGGCGCCGCGCTGCGCAGGACGCGGATCGGGCAGGCGCCAGACCAACACCAGCGCGACGGCGGCGAGCAGCAGTTGCAGGTGGAAGCTGCCCGGCGTCAGGGTGGGGCCGCGCAGCAGGAAGAGGCTTGTCAGTGCAGCGCCCAGGCCAAAGCCCAGGGATGTGCTGGCGGTCACCCAGGTGGCGGCGCGACCGCTGTCGTGGCCGGGCATCAGCTCACTCATGTAGGCGGTGGCGGTCGCTGAGGCCAGGCCTGTGCCCAGTCCAAGGAATAGCCGCGCCAGGCCCAGCGTCTGCAGGCCCGGGGCGAGCAGCATCAGTCCCGTGGCGATCATGGACAAGGCGAGGGCCGTGAGAATCAGCGGCCGTCGGCCGACTCGGTCCGCCAGGCCGCCCAACGCCAGCAGCACGGGCAACACGCCCAGCACATAACCGGAGAAGGCTACCGCTGTGGCGGCCGCGCCTTGGCCGCAGAGGTCGGCGTAGGCGATGTACAGGGGCGCCTGCAGGTTCACCGCGAGGGTGATCAGGCACAGGGCGAAGGCCAGGAGGGCCGGGGCTGAGCGGGTGGGCATCTGGGCATCCTTGGGTCATTCGTAGCGGCTGCTCGCGGGTTGCCCGCGAATGAGCCAGTACGACCAACAGTGGTCTGCTCCCCTTGCATCAACAAGGCACACTCCCGGCGCATTTGTGATTAACTGTTCGGCAAAAATCAGCGAACACTTCCCATGCCTATCGTTTTGGATCGTGACTCCGCCACCCCGCTGGTCCAGCAACTGACCGAGCAGTTGCAAGCCTGGATCGAACAGCAACGCCTGCGCCCTGGCGCGCGGCTGCCGTCGATCCGCACTCAGGCGAGCAACCTGGCTGTCAGCCCGGCCTGTGTGATCGAAGCCTATGACCGCCTAGTGGCCAGCGGCTGGCTTCAGGCGCGCCACGGTACGGGCTTTTTCGTCGCCGAACGCAAGCCAGGCCTGCCGTTGGAAGAGGAGCAAGCCTGGGGCGAAGCGGTGGATGGCAGTTGGCGACAGTTTCGTGAAGGCCATGACGAACTGCTCAAGCTCGGCTGCGGCTGGCTGCCCAGCGCATGGCGGTCCAACACCGAGGTGGCCCAGGCCGTGCGCCTGGTTAGCCGTGGCAAAGTGGAGGATCTGTTCGATTATTGCCCGCCCCTGGGCCTGGCCAGCCTGCGTCAGCAACTGCACAAGCGCCTGGCGCGCATCGACATCGCCGCCGGCCCCGAACGCATCCTCACCACCCAAGGTGCCAGCCATGCCCTCGATCTGCTGGTGCGCACCCTCTTGCGCCCAGGCGACGTGGTATTGGTGGAAAGTCCGGGGTACTACAACCTGTTCAACCTGCTACGCCAGCACCAAGTGCGCATGCTGCCGGTGCCGCGTACGGCCAGTGGGCCGGACCTGGACGAGCTCCAACGCTTGCTCGTCGAACACAGCCCGCGCGTGCTGTTCACCAACAGCCTCTATCACAATCCCACCGGCACCAGCCTGACGCCGAAGGTCGCCTATCGCCTGCTGGAACTGGCCCGCGAGCACGATTTGCGCATCGTCGAGGACGACATCTACGCAGATTTTCAGGACGGCCCGGCCACGCGCCTGGCCACGCTCGACAGCGAGCAGCGGGTGATCTACATGGCCAGTTTCTCCAAGACCCTGAGCAGTTCGCTGCGGGTGGGCTACCTGGTGGCCGATGCGGCGCTGATCGGCCGCTTGGCGGAACTGAAGATGGTCACTGGCATCGGTACGTCGCGCTTTGCCGAACAGGTAGTGGGGCAGATGCTCGCCAATGGCAGTTACCGCAAGAGCGTGCAGCGCCTGCGGGTGCGCCTGGGGCAGCACATGGCCAAGCTGCTGGGGCAACTGGAGGCGTTCGGCTGGGAGGTGTTCTGCGAGCCCTATGGCGGGATGTTCGTCTGGGTACGCTCGCCCGGGCGCGACTTTGCCGCCCTGGAGCGTGTAGCCCTGGATAACGCGGTGCTGCTGACGCCGGGCAGTGCGTTCGATCATCAGGGCGCGCCGAGTGACTGGCTGCGGATCAATGTCGCGTATGGGCAGGACCAACGGGCTCAGGCGTTCTTTCGGTACGCAGGGCGACCTTCAGCACGCTGAAAGCGACACGCTCATAGCTATTTGACACCATTGTGACGGGTGGGGCTTGTGGGTGGGGTTGCGCAGTTGCCACTCTTGGCTGAAAAAGGGCTGTCGTGCAGCCTGAAAACAGCGATGGACTGGCAGGGGGAATGGGCGATGCGGGCAACCAAGCACGGTGTTCTGGCCAACCTGGGCATGGCCCGCAAGCTGGGGCTGGGCTTTGCCCTGGTGCTGTTGCTGACCCTGGCGGTGGCCGCCATCGGCGTCTTCGCCTTGCAGGGCCTGGGCCAGCGCTTCGATGGCCTGCGCCAGATGAGCCAGTTCAACACCGACCTGCTCACGTTGCGTCAGCACGAACAGGGTTTTGCTTTGCGCTCGGACATCAAGGAAGCCGAAACCTTGCGCAAGGACCTGCAAAGCCTGATCGAGCGTGCCCGCACGCTCCCGGCCTTGGCTGCCACCGAAGGCGACCTGACCGCCTATGGCAAGGCCTTCGATGTCTTCGTCGAAGCGGTGCAGGCCAAGGAACTGGCCTTGGACATGGCCAGCTGGTCGGTCTCCAGTGTCTCCAATAACCTCGATGTGCTGCAGTCAGGTCTTACCGACGATGGCACCTACACCCTCAAACAGTCCCAAGGCCAGCAGGGCAGCGAGTTCCTTGAGCAGGCCGGCCAGGTGGCGCAGGTCTCGCGTCTGATGCTGCAGGCCATGGACGAGGCGCGGGTGCGCCTGGAGCAGGGGCGCAAGGGGGAGGAGGCGGTCAACGAAGGGCGCATTGCCCAGACCGTGGAAGCGGCGAGCCTGGTCGATCAGCTCAAGGCGTCGGTGAGCGACACCGGTTATCAGAGTGTGTTGGGCGAGGTGGCAGGGCACATCGCCAGTTTCTCCGACAAGCTCAACGAATACACCGATCTGCTCGCCAAGGAGCAGGGAATCAAGGCTCAGTTGCAGGCCCAGGCCGAGCGGGTCACCCAGCGGGTCAACCAGGCCTATGCGAACCAGGAGCACGTCATGCAGGGCGAACTTGCCCGCAGCACGGTCGCCATCGCCCTAGCCACCGCGCTGGCCTTGCTGGTTGGCGTGCTCGCCGCCTGGTTGATCACCCGCGCCGTGGTCGGGCCACTCAAGCGTGTGATCGCCCGGGCCCAGCGCATCGCTGCGGGCGATCTGGTTGTCGAGGCCGAAACCACGCGGCGCGATGAGGTCGGCCAGCTTACCTTGGCCATGCAGCAGATGGCCGCCGGGCTTGCCGGCATTGTCAGCGGCCTGCAACAGGGCATCGAGCAACTGGCTGGCAACGCTCAGGCGCTGTCGGCCGTCACCGAGCAGACCAACCGTGAGGTGGGCAGCCAGAAGGAAGAAACCGAGCAGGTGGCCACTGCCATGCAGCAGATGACAGCCACCGTGCACGATGTGGCGCGCAACGCCGAGGAGGCTGCCCAGGCGGCCCAGAGCGCCGACGACAAGGTCGAATCAGGCCAGCAGGTGGTGCGCCAGAGCATGCAGCGCATCGAGCAGCTGGCTGCCGCGGCAGAAACCGCCAGCGCTGGCATCGACAGCTTGAGCGCCGAAATCCATACCATTGGCGACGTACTGGAAGTGATCAAGAGTGTCGCCGAGCAGACCAACCTGCTGGCGCTCAACGCGGCGATCGAAGCTGCCCGGGCCGGCGAACAGGGACGCGGTTTTGCCGTGGTGGCCGATGAGGTGCGGGCCCTGGCGCGGCGCACCCGGCAATCCACCGAAGAGATCGAGCGCCTGGTCGCCAGCCTGCGCGGTAACGCCCAGCAATCGGTGTCGCAGATTCGCGGCAGTACCGAGCTGGTGCGTCTGGCGGTAGCCGATGCGCTGCACACCGAAAGTGCGCTGGGCAGCATCGCGGCCGCGGTGTCGTTGATCCAGCAGATGAACCAGCAGATCGCCGCGGCGGCGGAGCAGCAAAGCTCGGTGGCCGAGGAGATCAGTCGCAGCGTCACGCAGATCCGCGGCAGCGCCGATCAAGCTGCCTTGGCCATGCAGGACAACGCCCGCTCGAGCGTCGAGCTGGCGCAGTTAGGCACGGATCTCAAGGGCATGGTTGGCCATTTCAGATTGTGATCGAGTGTGTCGGCCCTTCGCGGGTTAATCCGCGAACAGGCCGGCACTGGCAACAAGACATCCTCAGCCTTTGCGCGGGCTCAGGATCAGTAAGGTCAACACCCCCGCCACGATCCCCCAGAACGCCGAGCCGATCGAGAACAAAGTGAACCCCGAGGCCGTCACCATGAAGGTGATCAGGGCCGCCTCGCGTTCACGGGCTTCTCCCATGGCTACGCTCAGGCCATTCATGATCGAGCCGAACAGCGCCAGTGCAGCAATGGACAGCACCAGCTCCTTGGGCAGCGCTGCAAACAGGGCCGCTAGCGTGGCGCCGAACACCCCGGCGATGCCGTAGAAAATCCCGCACCACACCGCTGCGGTGTAACGCTTGCTCGGGTCTTCATGGGCATGGGGCCCGGTGCAGATTGCCGCGCTGATTGCCGCCAGGTTCACCCCGTGGGAGCCGAACGGCGCCAGCAGCAGCGAGGCGAAGCCGGTGGCCGAGATCAACGGCGAGGCCGGCACCTGATAGCCATCGGCCCGCAGCACAGCGACGCCTGGCATGTTCTGTGAAGTCATCGCCACCACGAACAGCGGGATGCCGATGCTGATGGTCGCCGCCAGCGAGAAGCTCGGGGTGGTCCACACCGGCTTGGCCACCTCCAGGTTGAAGCCGCTGAAATCCAGCAGGCCCAGGGCGCCCGACAGGGCGGTGCCCACCAGCAACGCGGCCAGTACGCAGTAGCGTGGCGACAGGCGTTTGACCAGCAGGTAGCTGAAGAACATGCCCAGCACCAGCACGGTACGGTGCTGGGCGGCGATGAAGATTTCGCTGCCGATCTTGAACAGGATACCGGCCAGCAGCGCGGAGGCCAGGGACGCAGGAATGCGCCGCACCAGGCGCTCGAAGCTGCCGGTCAAGCCGCAGATGAGCACCAGCACCGCGCAGGTGATATAGGCGCCGATGGCCTCGCCATAGCTGACCCCGCCAAGGCTGGTGATCAGCAGTGCAGCGCCTGGAGTCGACCAGGCAATGGTGATCGGCGTGCGGTAGCGCAGTGAAAGGCCGATGCTGCACACCGCCATGCCGATCGACAAGGCCCAGATCCACGAGGAAATCTGCGCGCTGGTCAGCCCAGCAGCCTGGCCCGCCTGGAACATCAGCACCAATGAGCTGGTGTACCCCGTGAGCATGGCGATGAAGCCGGCGACGATCGCCGACGCAGAACTGTCTGCCAGGGGGCGCAGGCGCGCGGAAGTGGCATCGGTCATTGAAAAGTCCTTGTAAAGGTGTAAGCAGTTTTTTCAGACTACCGTGACCTGGCGCAATCGATGCGATACAGCAGCCATTGCATTTAGCCGTACAGTCGCCAACTATTGGGCGCGATTGCGCAACTGCACGAGAGGGGAGGGGCGATGTACAAGGTTTATGGGGATTACCAGTCCGGCAACTGCTACAAGGTCAAATTGATGCTGCACCTGCTGGATCGCCCTTACACGTGGCAGCCGGTGGACATACTCAAGGGCGAAACCGAAACGCCGGAGTTCCTCGCGATGAACCCCAACGGCAAGGTCCCGGTGTTGCAGCTCGAGGATGGCACCTGCCTGTGGGAGTCCAACGCGATCCTGAACTTCCTGGCCGATGGCAGTGAGTTTTTGCCCACCGAGCCACGTCTGCGCACCCAGGTGCTGCAATGGCAGTTCTTCGAGCAGTACAGCCATGAGCCGTACATTGCCGTCGCGCGGTTCATCCAGTTCTACCTGGGGCTGCCTGATGAGCGCGTGGAGGAATATCGCAAGCTGCACAAAGGCGGCTACAAGGCGCTCAAGGTCATGGAGAGGCAACTGCAGATGACGCCGTATCTGGTTGGTGACCAGTATTCGATCGCCGACGTGGCGTTGTATGCCTACACCCATGTGGCGCATCAGGGCGGCTTCGACCTGACGGACTACCCCGGAGTGCGGGCGTGGTTGGCGCGGGTGGCGAGCCATCCGCGGCATGTGCCGATGGTGGACTGATCCAGGCTTTTTGCTAGCTGCTCCGGCTCTTTCGCGGGTAAACCCGCTCTGACAGGGTTCTTGGTACCTGTGGGAGCGGGTTTACCCGCGAAAAGGCCGGAGCAGCCTGGGTTTCAAACTGCCGCGAAGCGTTTGTCCAGGTAGGCGATGATGGCCTTGGATTCGTACATCCAAGTCACCTCGCCGGCTTCCTCGATCCGCAGGCATGGCACCTTCACCCGGCCACCGCCTTCAAGCAAAGCCTGGCGGTGTACCGGATCGTTCTTGGCGTCGCGCAGGGCCACCGGCACGTTGAGGCGGTGCAAGGTGCGGCGGGTCTTGACGCAGAACGGGCAGGCATGGAACTGGTACAGCGCCAGGTTCTGGGCGTCTTTGGCGACCTGCGCCTGGGCTGCGGCATCACGCTTGCGCTTGGCCGGACGGCTGATCCAGTCACCGAACACGATAAGCTGGCCGAGGCCGACCCGCAGGGCTTTGACGATCATGGACAACTCCTGAACAAAAGAAAAAGCCGACCCCGAAGGGTCGGCTCGCAGTCACACGCCGATCACTTGATCAGGCTGAGGAACTCGCTGCGGGTGGCGGCATTGGAGCGGAACTCGCCAAGCATCACCGAGGTGATCATGGTGGAGTTCTGCTTCTCGACACCGCGCATCATCATGCACATGTGCTTGGCCTCAATGACCACGGCCACGCCAGCGGCGCCGGTCACTTTCTCCACCGCTTCGGCGATCTGGCGGCTGAGGTTTTCCTGGATCTGCAGGCGGCGGGCGAACATGTCGACGATGCGCGCGACCTTCGACAGGCCCAGGACCTTGCCCTTGGGCAGGTAGGCCACGTGGGCCTTGCCGATGAAGGGCAGCATGTGGTGTTCGCACATCGAGTAGAGCTCGATGTCCCGGACCAGCACCATCTCGCTGTTGTCGGAGGTGAACAGCGCGTCGTTGGTGACTTCTTCCAGGGTTTGTTCATAACCGCGGCAAAGGTACTTCATGGCCTTCGCGGCCCGCTTGGGCGTGTCGCGCAGGCCCTCGCGGGAGACGTCCTCGCCGAGCTGGCTGAGGATCGCGGTGTAGTTCTGTTCCAGGGACATGGATCTACCTGTGGGGGATTAATCGCAAAGACGAAGGGTACGGCGGCGAGGGCGAGGCTGCAAGCCTGGCGTCACTCGTCGCGTCCTTCGAGCATGGTGCGCTTGAGCATCACATAGACTGCGCCTGTGCCGCCATGGCGGGCCTGGCAGGAGGTGAAGCCAAGCACTTGCGGGTGCTGGCGCAGCCAAGTGTTGACGTGGCTCTTGATCATCGGCCGCTTGCCGTCCAGGCGCGCAGCCTTGCCGTGGGTGACGCGCACGCAGCGCACTTCGAGCTTGGTGGCCTCGGCGATGAAATCCCAAAGGGTCTCGCGGGCTTTTTCCACGGTCATGCCGTGCAGGTCCAGGCTGCCTTCGAAGGCGATCTGACCGAGTTTGAGCTTGCGGATCTGGCTTTCCTGGACGCCGTCACGGCGCCACATCAGTTCGTCCTCGGCGCCAACGTCGATGACGAACTGGTCGGACATGCCATCGACCACGAGGGGTTGGTCGCTGTGCACGGTCGCGGCCATGCGCAGGCCGGCCAGCTTCTTGCGGTCGGCCTTGGGTTTGCCGACATCGGCGCGGTCGTGCTTGATCGGCTTCACGCCGCGCATCTGGGCGCTGAAGAGGGAAAAATCGTCGTCTTGCATGGTGCCTCCACGTAGGGGGCATATTTTACGTGAGTGGGCGGCGTTGTGTCGCCTGTTGGCCTTTTCGCGCCGAACCGATCCGCCAGGTACAGCGACACCCTTTGAAACGTGAACGCAAATGTCGAACCACCGCGAAGCGGCTAGCAGCACACGCCGCTAATCGTGCTTTTTCATCAGGTGCGGCGAGAGGTTCAACCCATGACCGCGGCGCAGGCGAATCCGGCTGCGGCGCCAGAAGCGCACGCCCAGGTAGAGCAATAGCAAACCGACCACCACCAGGATCACCGACAGTGGGCGGTTGGCATTGAGTTCGGCCAGGGCGCTGTAGTTGCCCAGAAGGCCTGCGACGCCAGCCATGGCCAGCAGCACGCCGAGGGTGGCCACCAGGGCGGACAGGCCGGCGGCCAGGCGCGCACCCCAGTTGCGCGGTTCGCGCTGGCGCAGGCGTTTGGCGTCGAAACTGCCTTTGAGCTTCATTCCGATTTCCTCTGTAGGTATCCGGAATTCGACCTAGGGTCGGCCCTGGGGTTCCGCCCGTCTGCCGGGCGGTCGTGGCTCAGATCAGGCTGGCGGTCGGGGCGACGCAGGCGAAGTTGTCGGCCATCACGGCCATTTCACACTGATGGATCTGCGCAGCCGGAATGACCGTGTCCTTGAACGCCAGGTCGCGGGTGGTGGAGGCATCGGCGACCAAGGTGCAACGATAACCATAGTCCTTGGCGCGGCGAACGGTGGTGCTGACGCTCGAATGGCTCATGAAACCGCAGACGATCAGGTCCAGATGTCCCAGCTCCTGCAGCGTTTCGTGCAGCTTGGTGTTCTTGAAGGCGTTGGGCATGCGCTTTTCGATGATGATCTCACCCTCGCGAGGCTCCAGGCCCGGGATGAACTCGCCGCGGCTACCCTGCGGGTCGAACAGGCCACCGACGGTGCCCAGGTGGCGTACATGGATGATCGGACGGCCGGCCTTGCGCGCGGCGTCGAGCAACCGGGCGATGTTGGCCACGGCCTCGTCCATGCCCGACAGCGCCAGGGGACCGCTGAGGTACTCCTTTTGCGCATCGATGACAATCAGGCTGGCTTGGCCCAGCTTGGCCGGCGGATAGTCGCGGCCGCTGAGGCGGAACATCGTGGTTGGAACGGACATCAAGGGCTCCTTGGGTAGGGCTTTTGTATACCTATTCTCCCTTGCCTCGGCGCCAATGTGAATGGTTGACATTGCAGACAGCATGGTTACTGGCCTCTGGCTACCGACCGGGCAATCGAAGGGAACATTTGTGTCGGTGGGCTGTTAGACTTTTGTCCTGTCTTAAAAGGAGTCACCCGTGATCACATCCCGCCTGCGCACCCTGCGCGACCATATCCGCTGGGCGGTCAGCCGCTTCCATGAGCACGACCTGTTCTTCGGCCACGGTGCCGACAACGCTTGGGACGAAGCCCGCCTGCTGGTGCTGGGCGCCGTGCACCTGCCGTGGGAGGTGGCCGACAGCTACCTGGACTGCCAGCTGGAAGATGACGAGCGCGTGCGCCTGCAGCACCTGCTCAAGCGCCGAATCGAAGAGCGGGTGCCCACCGCCTACCTACTGGGCGAGGCGTGGTTCTGCGGCATGTCGTTCGTGGTCGATGAGCGTGTGCTGGTGCCGCGCTCGCCCATCGGCGAACTGATCGAAAAACGCTTCGAGCCCTGGCTGGCCGCGCCGCCTGCGCGCATCCTTGACCTGTGCACCGGCTCCGGCTGCATCGGCATCGTTGCCGCCGACGTGTTCCCCGAGGCCGAGGTGGTGCTGGCCGACCTGTCCTTCGATGCCTTGGAAGTCGCCAACCACAACATCGAGCGCCATGGCCTGGAAGAGCGTGTATACACCGTGCAGGGTGATGGCTTCGCCGGCCTGCCCGGGCAGCGCTTCGATCTGATTCTGTCCAACCCGCCGTATGTCGACGCCGAAGATTTCGCCGACATGCCGGCCGAGTATCACCACGAGCCCGAGCTGGGCCTGGCCTGTGGCAACGATGGCCTGGACCTGGTGCGGCGCATGCTCGCCGAGGCGGCTGACCACCTGAATGAAAAAGGGCTGCTGATCGTCGAGGTGGGTAACAGCCAGGTGCATGTCCAGGCCCTGTACCCAGAGGTGGACTTCGCTTGGCTGGAGTTCGAGCGGGGTGGGCATGGCGTGTTCATGCTGACTGCCGAGCAGTGCCGTCAGCACCAGGAGCTGTTCCGCTCCCGCGTCTGATCAAGACACAGGGCTGCGCAGCAGCCCTTTTCGCGGGTAAACCCGCGAAATGGGCGCCACGCCTCTAGCGCGTGGCGATCCAGATCAGCAGCCCCGCCTGGAACACGGCAAACGCCACCAGGCACGTGATGGTAAAGCGCAGGCCGCTGTCTTCGCGGCGGTACTTGGCGACCCGTTCATCCCGCTCGCGCAACTGCGCCTGCTTCTCCAGCAGCTGTTGCTCGGCCTGTTGCAGCATTCCGGCAGCCTCGAGGATGTCGACGCGCTGGACCTTTTCATTGTTCCAGCCGCCCTTGAGCTGGCCTACCGTAGTATCCACGGTGCGCCCCTTGAGCAGTTGTCCGCCTTCGTATTCCACCTCAAGCCCTGCACTGCGCAGTACATGGTCGCGGCGCAGGCGGTTGTCTTCGTTCAGGGCATCCTTGCTGGGCAGGGCCACGCCTTCGATCTGGTAATTCGACCAACGCTGTTGCAGCCACTGCACCGCCTGTCCCAGCAGGAACCGCCCCAGGCCGCGGTTCGCCGGCTCGAGCTGCAAGCCTCCGTCACCGCCGATACGCACCTGGCGCTGTTCGTGATCGACACGGATGTCCAGCAGGTTCTGCTCCTTGCGCACTTTCTGACCTGGCAGGCGGATTTCCAGGCGCAGCAGGCTGTGCGTCTTGCTATGCCGCTCGGCATGGCCGAACTCGACGAAACGCAGCGGACGGGCGCCGCTGTTGCGGTCGGTGGGCAGGGCTGCCAGGCGCAGCAGTTGGAAGTGTTCAGGGGCCAGGTCTTCCCATGGCAGCGGAGCGCTTGCTGGGGCTTGTGGCTCTTCGTCCGCCTCAACGGCGGCGGGGGCGTCGGTCATCAGGAGTGTCCTCGAATGCACGGCGGGCAGGACGGTGGAAAGGGGCTGGCGCGTTGCCCAATCGCGAGGCAAGGCCACTCCTACATTCAATCAGTGGGAGCGGGTTTGTCCGCGATGGAGCGCAAACGGCCTCAAAAACACCGATCACTGCCTCGATCAACCGGTTATCGGCAGCAACGAAGACTTCCTGAGGACAATCTAGGCCGGTGGCAGCTGGCGAATGAACGCCACGATCCGCTCACCCAGTTCACGGGCCAGCGGCAGCCCCGGGTTGCGGTAGCTGTCGCGCTGCTGGCTCATGTCCCGAGGGGTGATACGCAGCATGTGGTTCATGCCATCGATCAGGGCTAACTGCGCGCCGGGCTTGGCGGCCTTGAGGCGTTCGGCGTCGGCGACGTCCACCTGCACGTCGTTGCGGCCCTGGATGATCAAGGCGGGCATCTGTAGACGAGCGAACGCTGCTGCCGGGTCCTGGCGCAGCAACGAGATCAGGTAAGGCTGCACGCTTGGGCGAAACACATCGCGCAGCGGCGCCGGCACATCCAGAGAGGTCTGTCCGGCCTGCAGGCGGTCGATCACCGCATTGCCGCGCGCCAGTTCTGCCGGCGGCAGGCGCTGGGCCAATTGCTCGCGCAGCACCTCGGCTACGGGGCGACCGCTGCCGGCCACGGTGATCACCGCACTGGCACCGGCCTGTTCAGCGGCCAGCGTCGCAATCAGCGCGCCTTCGCTGTGGCCAAGCAGGATCAGCGGACCGAAGCGTGGGTCAGCCCTGAGCTTGCGACCCCAGGCCACGGTGTCGGCCACGTAGCGCTCGACGCTCAGGTCCCGCTCATCAGGCGTGGCCGGTTGGCTGGCGGCAACGCCGCGCTTGTCGAAACGTACGCTGGCGATGTGCTCGCCGGCCAGCAGCAGGGCCAGGCGCTTGAGGTTGTCCAGTCGACCACTGGCGGGGTTGTTGCCGTCGCGGTCGGTGGGGCCGGAGCCGGCAATGATCAGCACTACCGGCGGCGGGGTGGCTTGTTGCGGCAGCAGCAGGCTGCCATGGAGCACGCCCTGGCCGGTGTCCAGGTCGATGGGGCGTTGCAGCATGGTCGGGGCGGCGGCCTGGGCGAGGCCTGAGCACAGCAGCAGAAGCAGGGCGGCGAGGCGCAACATCATAGGGCTACTACTTGGTGGGATGTCGGTTGGACCGGGTGGCTGACCGAAGGTTCTCTCATGCCCTTCGCCGATGAACCCACTCCCACAGGTTTGAGCGTGATCGAAGGGGGTGAACCGACCACCCGAATAAAGGGAATTTCCGTATACTGCCTGCCTCCTTCACATTCAGGCTGATTCGCGGAGCGTCCATGTCCGGCAATACCTACGGCAAGCTGTTCACTGTCACCACCGCAGGCGAAAGCCACGGCCCGGCGTTGGTCGCCATTGTCGATGGATGCCCTCCGGGTCTGGAAATCTCCCTGGCCGATCTGCAGCACGACCTGGATCGCCGCAAGCCGGGCACCAGCCGGCACACTACCCAGCGCCAGGAACCGGATGAGGTCGAAATCCTCTCGGGTGTGTTCGAAGGTCGTACCACCGGCTGTTCCATCGGTCTGCTGATCCGCAACACCGACCAAAAATCCAAGGACTATTCGGCGATCAAGGACCTGTTCCGCCCAGCCCACGCCGACTACACCTACCACCATAAATACGGCATCCGCGACTACCGCGGCGGCGGCCGCAGTTCGGCCCGCGAGACCGCTATGCGCGTGGCTGCCGGCGCCATCGCCAAGAAGTACCTGGCCACCCAAGGCATCCGCGTGCGTGGCTACATGAGCCAGCTGGGCCCGATCGAAATCCCGTTCAAGACCTGGGAGTCGGTCGAGCACAACGCCTTCTTCAGCCCTGATCCTGACAAAGTGCCGGAGCTGGAGGCCTACATGGACCAGTTGCGCCGGGACCAGGACTCGGTCGGCGCGAAGATCACCGTGGTCGCCGAGGGCGTGATGCCTGGCCTGGGCGAGCCGATCTTCGACCGCCTGGACGCCGAGCTTGCCCATGCTTTGATGAGCATCAACGCCGTCAAGGGTGTGGAGATCGGCGCCGGTTTCGCCAGTGTCGCCCAGCGTGGCACCGAGCACCGCGATGAGCTGACGCCTGAGGGCTTCCTGAGCAACAACGCAGGCGGCATCCTGGGCGGGATCTCTTCCGGCCAGCCGATCGTCGCCCATCTGGCGCTCAAACCGACGTCGAGCATTACCACCCCGGGCCGCTCCATCGATGTCGACGGCAACCCGGTCGAGGTCATCACCAAGGGCCGTCACGACCCGTGCGTGGGCATCCGTGCCACGCCGATCGCCGAGGCGATGATGGCTATCGTGCTGATGGATCACCTGCTGCGCCACCGTGCTCAGAACGCCGATGTGAAGGTGAATACTCCGGTGCTGGGCCAGCGCTGATTCGTCCGCACGGGTCACTTCGCGGGTAAACCCGCTCCTATAGGACAACCGCAGGTCCTGTGGGAGCGGTCCCCCGTGAAGGAGCCGGCACAGGCAACCAAAGGCCCCGCCCATGCCCACGATTCCCTACTGGCGCCTGTCCAGCTTCTACCTCTTTTACTTCGCCTTGCTCGGCTCCACCGCGCCGTTCCTGGCGTTGTACTTCGACCATTTGGGCTTCTCGCCGGCACGCATCGGCGAACTGGTGGCCATTCCCATGCTGATGCGCTGCATCGCACCTAACCTGTGGGGCTGGCTGGGGGATCGCAGCGGTCAACGGTTGCTGATCGTGCGCCTGGGCGCTTTGTCGACTCTGGGCACCTTCTCGCTGATCTTCATCGACAAAAGCTACGCCTGGCTGGCACTGGTGATGGCGCTCCATGCGTTCTTCTGGCATGCGGTGCTTCCGCAGTTCGAGGTGATCACTCTGGCGCACCTGCACGGGCAAACCTCGCGCTACAGCCAGGTGCGCCTGTGGGGGTCGATCGGTTTCATCCTCACCGTGGTCGGCCTGGGACGGCTGTTCGAGTGGCTAAGCCTGGATATCTACCCGATGGCGTTGGTGACCATCATGGCCGGGATTTTCATCGCGAGCCTCTGGGTGCCCAATGCCCAGCCGGTGGAGCATGCCGAGCGCAAGGGGGCAGGGGGCTTCCTGCGGCAACTGGCGGCGCCGGGTGTAATGGCGTTCTATGTGTGCGTGGCGCTGATGCAGCTCAGCCACGGCCCTTACTACACCTTCCTCACCCTGCACCTGGAACATCTGGGCTACACCCGTGGCGCCATTGGTTTGCTGTGGGCGCTGGGGGTGGTGGCCGAAGTGCTGGTATTCATGGCCATGAGTCGAATCTTCGCCCGGGTTTCAGTGCGCCATGTGCTATTGGCGAGCTTCCTGCTGGCGGCGCTGCGTTGGCTGTTGCTGGGGAATCTGGCGGACATTCCAGCGGTGCTGGTGTTTGCCCAGCTGCTGCATGCGGCGACCTTCGGCTGTTTCCATGCCGCAGCCATTGCCTTCGTCCAAGGTAGCTTCGGCGCGCGTCAGCAAGGGCAGGGGCAGGCGTTGTATGCGGCCTTGTCTGGCACCGGCGGTGCCCTGGGCGCACTCTATTCGGGCTACAGCTGGAAACTGCTGGGCCCGTCCTTCACCTTTGGTATGGCCAGCGTCGCGGCGCTCGCGGCAGCCGTTATCATTGCCCTTTGTTCGAAACAGACCAGGACCAGCCCCTGATGAGCATTCTCAGCGTTTTCCATCTCTACACCCCCGAGTTGCCGAACAAGGTGCTGACCCACCACGACGATATCGCCGCCACCCTCGCCGAGCAGGGTGTGCGCCTAGAGCGCCGTACCGATGAGCTGCGCATCCGCCCGGGCACAGCCCATGAGCAAGTGTTGGCCGAATGCCATGGGCTGTTGGACCAACTGATGACCACACATGGCAGCGTCGCGTTCGGCCTGCTCAACCGCGATGGCCTTGACCCGAGCCAGGCTGATCTTCGCGCTGAGCATGTGCACGAAGCGGTTGAAGTGTTTGCCGTGATGGGCGGACGCGGACAGGTCAGCTTGCGCCTGGGCGACTACGTGTATGCGGTGTTGTGCGAGAAGGGCGACGTGTTGGTGATTCCCGCCGGCGTGCGCCGTTGGGTGGACTTGGGGGACAACCCGTTCTGCCTGGCGTTGCGCCTGTTTGGCAGCGAATCGGGGATGCAGCCGCAGTTTACCGGCGATTCGACGGCCCGGCAGTTTGCCGGCATGGATGAGCTTTGAGGTACGTTTTTCACGGATAAGCCGCCCCCACAGCCACTCCACCGCCTTTGGAACGATGGAACACCTGTGGGAGCGGGTTTACCCGCGAAAGTCGCGCCGCATCAGCGATAAGTCGGCAGGGCAAAACGCTGCTGGCTCTGCAACATCGAGATCACTGGAAGCTCACTGGCCTGTTCGGCCAAGTCGCGGCGGATGGCGCTGATCGCCCAGGACAACTGCTCGGCGCTGTGCAACTGTGCGTAGGTCAATGCACGGCGAGTCACCTTGCCATCGGCTGCCCGCAGGGTCAGCTGGATACCGCCGTCGGGGCGAGGCTGGGTTTCGACTTGATAGGCGCAGAATACCGAGGCGAACTTTTCCTGGATGAGGTCCATATCTCAACTCCTGACTGTTGTATGGGCAGACGTGAGTTGAGTGTTGCAGTGACCGTGCCATCCTTGCTGATTTGGAAAATTCGTTTGAATTCAATGAGTTGTGAAGAAGAGGAATTTGGGCAACCGTGCATTTCGCATGGTCGTGCATTTTGCACAGTGCAATTTGCAAGGGTCATAAGGTTTGTCTTTCGAGCCGATAGAATCTGAACCTTTGACCGCCTGGCAGTGCCTGACGAAGACTTGGGCTCTTTTCTTGCCAGGAGGTTCCAGATGTCCGACCAACAGCCCACCGCCATGACTGACGAAGAGACGGCCGCGTTTGCCGAGGAAGTCTTCGAGCGTGCCCGGCGCGGCGATGCGCCGATGCTCGAGCGCCTGCTGCAGAGCGGTCTGCCCGCCAACCTGCGCAATCACAAGGGCGACACCTTGCTGATGCTGGCCAGCTATCATGGCCACATCGACGCGGTGCGTGTGCTGCTGGCCCATGGCGCCGACCCGCTGATTGCCAATGACAACGGTCAACTGCCCATCGCGGGAGCCGCATTCAAGGGTGACCTGGCCATGATCCGCTTGCTGATCGAACATGGCGTGCCAGTGGATGCCGCCGCCGAGGACGGTCGTACCGCCCTGATGCTCGCGGCGATGTTCAACCGCAGCGAGATACTCGAGTTCTTGCTGGCTCAAGGTGCCGATCCTGCACGCCAGGATGCCCGCGGCGCCACTGCCTTGGTCGCCGCCCAGACCATGGGCGCACCGGACACTGCCGCGCGCCTGCAGATGCTGGCCGGCTAACCCTCAGGGGGCATTTGCGGCTATCCTTGGCGACTTTTTCGCCAGCGCAGGGGCCCCCCATGAAAAACCAGTTGTTCGAACTCATCAGCCTCATCGGCGCCGGCTGCATGCGCGAGCAAGACATCGAGCGCATCGCCGACGAAGCAGCCCAGGCCTACGCCGATCCCGCCGCCTTCCTGGCCGCCAACCCAGACATCAACTACGACGACAGCTTCCCCATCCCACTGGGTGAATGGGTGGTGGTCGGCAGCCTGCCGGACACCGTGCTGTTCCAGGCCGATAGCTACCAAGAGCTGTTCGAGCGCATCACCGACTCATTCGACAAGAGTGTGCCGTTCAACCTCAAGCCCAAGCAGCTGGCGCGCACCGAGCCGCTGACCGCACTCAATCGCATCCAGGTCCAGATGGGGGCCCTGAACAAGGAGGCCGGCGGTTATGTGCTGGTCAACTTCAGCCAGTTGCTCGATGACGAGTTGCAGATGGTGATGGTGGGGCAGAACGACCTGGCCCGAGTGCTGGAGTTGGGCGCTGAGGTGGGGATCAAGGTCGAGCCGGCGTTGGAAGCATTGAAGGTCGCTGTTCACGTCTGATGGGCTGCTCGTTCGCGGGTGGTCCCGCTCCCGCAGGTATCGATGCGGACCTGCTGGGAGCGGGTTTACCCGTGAAGAGGCGGTAGTGTCAGCCCAACGCGGTATCGAGGAACATCATCACCGCGAATCCGCCCATCAAGCCCAGGGTTGCCGAGGTCTGGTGCCCATTGCGGTGGGTTTCGGGAATCACTTCATGGGACACCACGAAGATCATCGCACCCGCCGCCAAGCCCATGCTCACCGGATAGGCCAGTGCGAAGCCGGTAGAGATACCCAGGCCAATCACCGCACCCAGCGGCTCCATCAGGCCGGAGCCGATCGCCACCAGCGCCGCCTTGAGGTTCGACAGGCCTGTCGCGCGCAGAGCCAGGGCCACGGCCAGACCCTCGGGGATGTCCTGGATGGCAATCGCGCTGGTCAGCGGCAAGCCGATGTTCATGTCGCCGTTGGCGAAGCTCACGCCAATGGCCATGCCTTCGGGCAGGTTATGCAGGGTGATCGCCAGCACGAACAACCACACTCGGTTGATGCGCTCCGCCTCTGGGCCGCAAGGGCCAGTGCTTTCATGTTCGTGCGGGGTGAAGCGATCAAGGCCAAGCATCAACAGCACACCCAGTCCCATCCCCAGCACCACGGTGAAGGCCGCTGCCGGGCCATTGCCGGTGATTTCCCGGGCAGCGTCCAGGCCTGGCAGGATCAACGAGAAGGAACTGGCCGCGAGCATCATCCCAGCGGCAAAGCCGAGCATCACGTCCTGGCTGCGCGTGCTGACATCGCGCAGCACCACTGCCAGCACCGCGCCCAGGGCTGTGGCGCCGAACCCTGACAGCCCACCCAGCAGCGCCAAGTGCAGGTTGTCGGCATGGTCGCCATGGATTGCATTCCACAGGCTGGCCGCGAGCAGGCCGAGCACCACCAACAGGCTCAGGCCCAGGCCGGCGCTGAGCCATGGGGTGGTCGCGGCTTGTTGCCGCCAGGCGTTGAACAGCGAGGCGGGAGCAGGACTTTCAGGAGCGTGGGCAGGGGGCATGCGGACCTCGTGACAATGTATGAACGCAGTCTAGCCATTGACCTATTCCAGCGGCCAAGCATTCCATTCTATCGACGCAATAGCCGGCTATGCTTGGCAGCAAATCTTTTGCCAGGAGCAGTCGCATGGGGTCCACCTTCAACAGCCTTGTCGGGCTCATCATTCTCGCCCTGGACATCTGGGCGATTCTTCACGTGCTCAAGAGCGGCGCCGAGGTGGGCATCAAGGTGCTCTGGATCTTGTTGATCGTATTGCTGCCGGTGATCGGGCTGATCATCTGGGCCATCGCCGGGCCCAGGGGCAACCTGAAATTCTGAAGGCCGCGGTACCAATCCGGCCCATTGGCAGGTTTATCCGCCAATGGGCCCGCTAAACACCGCAAACGCCAGCTCGTGACGAAATTTTCACACTGGATTATCGAAAATCCGCGCCGCACAATGCTGCGTTGGCCCTATAGCCGTGCTTTGATGGCCGGGCCCTTCAGGTAGCAGGGCGATTTCGCCTTTCCGCAAACCCGCAATCCTAGGATCCCCTCATTCATGGCTAACACGGATGCCTTGAAGCAACGGGCCGTGCCGGCTCCGTTCGCGCCGACCCTCAAATCGCACCTGGCCTATACGCTGCTCAGCGGCCTGGTGATCATGCTGATGCTGAGCCTGGTTCGCCTGGCGTTGCTGATCTACAACAGCGACATGATCGGCGACACCCCGTCTTCCACCGTCGCCGAAGGTTTCCTCAACGGCCTGCGCTTCGACCTGCGGGTGGTGGTGTATCTGAGTATTCCGCTGTTGCTGGCGTTGCTCAGCCCTTGGGCGATGGCCCGTCGCGGGTTCTTCCGTCTTTGGCTGACCTTGACGTCCAGCGTGGTGATGTTCCTTGGCCTGATGGAAATGGACTTCTACCGCGAGTTTCACCAGCGCCTGAACGGCTTGGTGTTCCAGTACATCAAGGAGGACCCCAAGACCGTCCTGAGCATGCTGTGGTACGGCTTCCCGGTCGTGCGCTACCTGCTGGCCTGGCTGTTCGGGACCTGGCTGCTGAGCCTGCTGTTCAAGGGCATCGACCGCCTGACCCGCACTGACGGTGCCTCCCAGAGCCTGGCGCCGCGTCGGATCGCCCCTTGGTACCACCGCCTGGCGGTGTTCATGGTGGTTCTGCTGGTCGCCGTCGTTGCTGCCCGTGGCACCCTGCGCCAGGGCCCGCCGATGCGTTGGGGGGATGCCTTCACCACCGACTCGAACTTCGTCAACCAGCTTGGCCTGAACGGCACCTTGACCCTCATCGACGCGGCCAAGAGCCGTTTCGGTGAAGACCGTGCCAACATCTGGAAGCCCACCGTCGAGCAGGACGTGGCCACGCAAACCGTGCGTGACCTGCTGTTGACCCCCAACGACACCTTGGTCGAGGCCGACGAAGCGGCAGTGCGCCGTGACTTCCAGCCGCCCGCTGACCGCACCCTGCCGGTCAAGAACGTCGTCGTGATCCTCATGGAAAGCTTCGCCGGTCATTCGGTGGGCGCCCTGGGCAGCCCGAACAACATCACGCCGTACTTCGACAAGCTGGCCAAAGAAGGCCTGCTGTTCGACCGCTTCTTCTCCAACGGCACCCACACCCACCAGGGCATGTTCGCCACCATGGCGTGCTTCCCGAACCTGCCTGGCTTCGAATACCTGATGCAGACCCCGGAAGGGGGACACAAGCTGTCTGGCCTGCCAGCGCTGCTGAGCGCTCGTGACTACGACGATGTCTACGTCTACAACGGGGATTTCGCCTGGGACAACCAGTCTGGTTTCTTCGGCAACCAGGGCATGACCACCTTCATTGGCCGTAACGATTTCGTCAATCCGGTGTTCTCTGACCCGACGTGGGGCGTGTCCGACCAGGACATGTTCGACCGGGGCAACGAGGAATTGGCCAAGCACGATGGCAAAAAGCCGATCTACGCGCTGCTGCAGACGCTCTCCAACCACACGCCGTATGCGCTGCCCAAGGACCTGCCGGTCGAGAAGGTCACAGGCCAGGGCCGCCTGGACGAACACCTTACGGCCATGCGCTATTCCGACTGGGCCCTTGGCCAGTTCTTCGAGAAGGCGCGCAAGGAGCCGTACTTCAAGGACACCCTGTTCGTCATCGTCGGCGACCATGGCTTCGGCAACCAGCAGCAGGTCACCGAGCTGGACCTGGGCCGCTTCAACGTGCCGTTGCTGTTGATCGCCCCGGGGATCCAGGAGAAGTTCGGTGCGGTCAACCACACCGTGGGTACCCAGGTCGACATCGTGCCGACCATCATGGGCCGCCTGGGTGGCCAGACCCGCCATCAGTGCTGGGGCCGTGACCTGCTGAACCTGCCTGAGGGCGACCCGGGCGTGGGCATCATCAAACCGTCGGGCAGCGAGCAGATCGTTGGCTTGGTCAAGGGTGACCGCATCCTCATCGAGTCCAAGGACATGACCCCGCGCCTGTATCGCTACCAGCTGGGTCGCGAGTTCAAGGCCGAGCTGATCGAGAGTCCCGACCAGCCTGAGCTGCTGAAGAACCTCGAGTCCTACATCCAGACGGCGACCAAGAGCCTGATGGACAACACCGCCGGTGTCGTCCACGGCGTGCCCAAGGACTGACGCCCTCGCGCGCTCCCTCCCACAGGTGATGGACAAGCCTTCACCTGTGGGGCGGGCTTGCCCACCACTGCGGTGAACTGAACAAACGCCCTCGCCGACGGTCAAGGATACTGGCAGTACACACCCGGTATTCTTTGATTGAGAGGACAATTCAATGAAAGAGTGGGAAGTCACCTTCGTCGACCAGAATGGCGTACAGAGCTCACTGCTCTACAACGGCGATCAACGCCCAAGCGATGAGCAAGCCGCCCGCCTGATCCGCTCGCATTTGTTCCCGGTCATCGATGAACTTGACCTCAATGACTTCCAGGACCGCAGTCCATTCCCCACCGTGCGCTGGCTCAAGGAGCAGAGCGGCGTCTCCATCACCCGCATCGAAGAAAGGCCCTGAACGCGCTGCGCTGGCGTTGTGAGCCAGCAGGCACTACGCTCAGACGAGGCCCGGATCTTTCTGCGGATCCGCGTCGGCTCCATTCGCGTCTCTCATTAGCTCGATCTGCCAGGCACTCGATTGTGCAAAGCAGGTGCGTTGTGCACGGAAAGTCTATCCATTGCGTTTGTAGGAGGACGTTTCATGAGCAGCCAGAACGACGATATCAGCAGCAATGTCCTTCGCCAGATGAAAGCTGGCGGTTTCGACTTCACCCGAATCCATCCCATCGAGTTCTATGCGGTGTTCCCTGACGAGGCTGGTGCCCGGCGTGCGGCCGGACAGTTCCGCGGTGAATCCCTCAATGCCCAGGTACGTGAGCTGGACGACGGCGCTTGGCACCTGGAGCTGAGCAAAATCATGTACGCCACCTACCGAGGGATCGGGGCCTTCGAGGAGGCCTTCGAGCAGGTCGTCTCGCCCTTTGGGGGTGAGGTCGAGGGATGGGGCGTGAAGCAGGAGCGGCCAGTCGCCTGAATACCCTGGGCCTGGGGCCGCTGTGCGGCCCTTTGCAGCCTGCGCCGGCGGCACAACCTTTCAAGGCTTGCGCTTGGCCATGTGCGCCAGGTAAGCGATCAATGCGTCGAGCTCTTGCTCGCTCAGCACGTTTTCGGCAAACCCTGGCATTTTCGCCTGGGGCCACTGCCGTAGGCTTTGCGGATCACGAATGTAGCGGCGCAAAAAACCCGGCTGGAAGTACTCAGTGGGGTTGTGGGGCACGTTCAAGTCTGGTCCGAACTGGGCATCGCCTGCGCCATTGAGGCGGTGGCACGCCAGGCAGTTCTGCTGGAACAGGGCAAAGCCTTGGCGTACCGGATCGTTCGCTGCGAGCGTGGGGTCGGGCAGTAGGGCAGGGAAGCGCTCCTGCACCGGTGCCAGGCGGCGAATCGTGGTGATCTGGAACGGCCATTGCTCTGGGCGGATGTTCCCGGCTTGAGGATCGGTCCACACCAGGTAGAACGGCCCGGCACCCGGTTTGCCGTTGCCCAGCGCCGGCCAGGGTTTGGCCGGGTCTTCCACGGCCAGCCAGGCCCGTGCGGGGCCGGCCTGGAGCAAGGGCGCGGCAGGCATTTCGGCGGCGAAGCCATCCAGCGCGACGGCTTGCAAATGATCGTTGGGGCCCACCCCCTCGAGCAGTGCACTCAATGGCACAGCGCGGTAGTGCATGGGGCGCTTGTAGGAGACATCCTGCTCGATACTGATGTCCTGGGCCTGTGGGTGTGCCAGCAATGCCTCGCTTTGCCACTGGCGCGCGGTATGACCGAATTCCAGATGCAATTGCGCCGCCGATAGCGGCAGACAGAACAGCAAGGTCAAAAGGGCAAAGCAATTGCGCATGGGTAATCTCCAACCTTGAGTGGTCGAGAGATTACCTGTGCAATGCCAACAATGGCCACGGCTGCGTTTATCCGAACAAGCGTGTCAGGTTCGGCAGGATGAGCAGCAAGGTCGTGGCGAAGAGAATGAGCCCGGCTTGGCGTACTTTCGATTGTCTGAACATGGCGGACCGCCTTCTTGTTGTTATTCCTGAATAGCCCTTGGCTTCCTTGTCTCGCTTCGGGTCGATCGCAACGGCGCTCGGTGACGCCGGTCGTGCATGCCTCGTGTGTCTGGATATACAACCAACAGTAGGGTGTGCGTTATCCATGTTTGAGAACCCTTTGTTCTATTGGCAGATTCGTTGATTTCTTTCGTTTATGAGGCCAAGGGCTATCACGCTGGCATCCTCTGGCTAGACAGGTGCGGCATGAACGAGCGCCCCGGTGAAATTAGTGACCGTTCGTCAGTGCATCCTACTTGCTTGTAGGTAGGTTTCGCGTCAGTCTCTACAGCAAAAATCCCACACACGTCGTTCAGGACTATCCCTATGTCGTTACGCATCTGCATCCTGGAAACCGATGTCCTGCGACCGGAGTTGACCGCGCAGTATCAGGGCTACGGAAGGATGTTCGAGCAGCTGTTCTCGCGTCAGCCGATCGCAGCGCAGTTTCACGTCTATAACGTGATGAACGGCGAGTACCCTCCCGAGGGCGAAACCTTCGATGCGTACCTGGTGACCGGCAGCAAGGCGGACTCGTTCGGCTCCGATCCGTGGATCCAAACGCTCAAGGCCTACCTGCTCAAGCTCTACGAGCGTGGCGAGAAGCTACTGGGTGTGTGTTTCGGCCATCAGGTGCTGGCGCTGGTGCTCGGCGGTAAGACCGCGCGGGCCGATCAGGGCTGGGGCCTGGGTATCCACCGTTATTCCTTGGCGGCCCATGCGCCGTGGATGGATCCTGAAGTGTCCGAACTGACTCTGCTGATCAGTCACCAGGACCAGGTGACCGAGCTGCCTGAGGGCGCTACGGTCATCGCCTCCAGCGATTTCTGCCCCAATGCGGCCTACCACATCCGCGACCAGGTGCTGTGCTTCCAAGGGCATCCGGAGTTCGTCCATGACTACTCCCGTGCTTTGCTCGACGCGCGCCAGGATGTGTTGGGCGAAGAGGTCTACCGGCGAGCGATCGCCAGCCTGGAGCAAGACCACCAGGGCGATCTGGTCGGCAAGTGGATGTTGCGGTTCATCGGGCACTCGGACAAGGCCAAGGAAAACGCGGCATAAAGAGCCCTGTGGGGGCCGCTTTGCGGCCTCTCACAGGCTTCAAAGCAGCTCGAAGATCGGCCCGTGCGGCAAACGGCTACAGCCAGCCCGAGCGCTTGAAGCTTGCGTACAGCGCACTGCATCCCACGCCAATCACACCTAGAACCCCAAAGTACCCGTAATGCCAGCCAAGCTCCGGCATGTTCTGGAAGTTCATCCCGTAGATGCCTGCAATGGCGGTGGGGAACGCCAGGATCGCCGCCCAGGCAGCGAACTTTCGCTGCACGATGCTCTGGCGTGACGACTCCAGCAGCATGCCGATCTCGATAGTCTGACTGGCGATGTCGCGGATACTGGCCAGATCTTCCATCTGCCGAGTGACGTGGATCTGCACGTCCCTAAAGTACGGGCGCATGTTCTTGTCGATGAAGGGGAAGTTCAGGCGCTGCAGCTCCTCGCTGACCTCCACCATCGGCGCCACGTAGCGGCGTAGGCGCAGGATGTCCCGGCGCAGGCTGTGCAGGCGCTGGATGTCCTCCTCTTGGAGCGAATTGCTCAGCACGCTCTGTTCCAGCTCCTCGATCTCGCCGTGGATGGCCTCGCTGACCGGCTGGTAGTTCTCGGTGACGAAGTCGAGCAAGGCGTAGAGCACGAAGTCTTCGCCATGCTCGAGCAGCAGCGGGCGTGCCTCGCAGCGTTGGCGCACCAAGGCATAGGATTTGGAATGGCCGTTGCGGCAGGTAATGATGTAGCCGTTGCCGGCGAAGATGTGCGTCTCGATGAACTCCAGCTTGCCTTCATGGCGCACCGGCGAATAGGTGACGATGAACAGGGCGTCGCCAAAGGTCTCGAGCTTGGGGCGGCTGTGCTTTTCCAGGGCGTCTTCGATGGCCAGTTCATGCAGGCCGAACTGGCGCTGCAGGTTGGCCAGCTCTTCGGCATTGGGCTCTTCCAGGCCGATCCAGACGAAGTGCCCGGGCTTGCTGGCCCACTCGCTGCCCTCGTCGATACTGATATTGGTGACCTTTCTGCCGGCGCTGTACACCGCCGATGCCACGACTCGCCCCATGGTTGTCCGCTTCTTCGGTTGAACACCCGATACAGCTTGGGCTCAGTCACGTCATAGAGCAACCATCGCCTGTGCCGCTGAGGGCGTCGAGCGCATTGCCGAGCGAATCAGCTTTGCGCCAGCTCACCCTCCATGCGGTCGATGCACTGCTGCATCTGCGTGCGGCATTGCTCGATCAGTGCCGGCAGATCCTGCTGGCCCAGGCCGGCAGTGGCGATCGGTGGCAGCGAGCGCACGATCACTGTGCGCTGGCGCCAGCTGTTCAGGCCCAGGCGCTTGGAGTAGCGACTGACGCATACCGGCACGATGGGCACACCGGCCTCGACGGCCATGTGGAACGCGCCTTTCTTGAAGGCTAGCAGTTGCTCGCCGGGGTTGCGGGTGCCCTCGGGGAAGATCCAGATCGAGGTGTCGTTACGCAAGATGCGGGTGGTCACCTGCATGGCCTTGCGCGCCTGGTAGGCGTTCTTGCGATCCACCAGCACGTTACCGCCGAGCCAGAACAGCTGGCCGAACAGGGGGATCCAGCCCAGGCTCTTCTTGCCGATGGCCACGGTGCGTTGCGGTACCACCTGGCCGAGGATGAACAGGTCGAAGTTGGACTGATGATTGGCGACGATGACGCAGCCGGGTGGTTGGTCCCACAACGGGCCGACCTCGGCCTTGACCTTGATCCGCATCAGCCAGGCGGCAGGCAGGCTGTAGAGGCGGGCGAACAGGCGGCTGTTATCGGGGTTGAACGGCCGGCACAGGCCGATGACCAGACCCGCCACGCCGACGAACAGAAAATGCAGCGCCAGAAGGAGCATGCGGAGCATATAGAGCATGGGACGACTCACACACCAGACAGTCGCGGCGCAGTGTACGGGTGTGCACTGCCTGGGGCAAACCTTTGGGTGTTGTGTCATGGCAAAGCCCGCGGCTAGAGGCGCGCGGGCTCGCGTTTGTGAAAGGCGCTGTCGACTCAACCCATTTGTTGCTGGTCCAGCAAGATGGCGTTGTCCAACGTCTCGAGCAGGTCTTTGCGCACCTTCAGCTTGGTGTTTTTATGCGCCAGCATGTTGATCTTCTTCAACTCGCGGGCGGCAGCCAGGGCAGCCTCCTGCAGTTGTTCAGCGGGCACCACTTTGTCGAGGAAGCCTGCATCCACCGCGGCATGCGGGTCGAACACTTCGGCATTGATCACCGCACGATGGAAGGCCGAACGGCGTAGACGGTCACGGGCCAGCTCGATGCCCGCGTGGTGCATGGTCATGCCGATCTGCACTTCGTTCAGGCAGATCTTGTAGGGTCCTTCGACACCGATACGGTAGTCCCCTGACAACAGCAGGAACGCGCCCTTGGCCACGGCGTTGCCCGGGCAGGCGACCACCACCGGGAAGGGGTGGCTGAGCAGGCGACGGCTCAGGGTGGAGCCCAAGGTGACTAGGCCGACGGCTTCCTTCGGGCCGCTGGTCATCACCTTGAGGTCGTAGCCGCCGGAGAGAATGCCCGGCTGGCCGGTGATGATCACCACGGCGCGCTCTTGCACGGCGCGGTCCAAGGCGGCATTGAAGGCGGCGATGAGATCCGGCGAGATGGCATTGACCTTGCCGTTGTTCAGGGTCAGGGTGGCGATGCCGTCTTCGGCATGGTAGGTAATCAGCTCGCTCATGACAGAGTCCTTTGGGTGACGTGGCGACGACGGTACCCAGCGGCGCCGGTCAGGTAAAGCGATAAGGCTGACCGGTCGGTCAGCGTCTGGGCCGCGCCCCTTGTCGCGACGGGACAGGGGCAACATGGGCTGTAAAAGCACTGGCCAGATTGGCAGCATTGCCCTGGCAGGCCCGTTGTTTTGGCCAATTGGCTTAAGCACATGAAAATTCTGAAAAAAATGCTTGCCAAAGGAAAAGGCTTCTACTAAATTAGCGCGCCTCGACAGGCTGAACTGCTTGAAGAGATCCGGTGAAGTGTCCGAGTGGTCGAAGGAGCACGCCTGGAAAGTGTGTATACGAGAAATCGTATCAAGGGTTCAAATCCCTTCTTCACCGCCACATTCCACAAGAAGCCCCCGTGCAGAAATGCCGGGGGCTTTTTGTTTGTTCGTCTTTTGGCTCAGGGCTGCTGTGCAACCCGTCCTGTCCCGCAATGGGGCTGCCAGGCAGCCCCTGATCTCTCAGAAGCTGACCGAAGCCGACAGTCGCGTTGTGCGTGGTGCGCCCTGGAATAGGTAGTTGTCGCCCAGGTAGTTCCCCACATCCCGCCAGTAGCGTTTGTCGAAGACGTTATCCACCGTCAGGCGCAGCACAGTCTCATAGCCGCCGATGCGGGTGCGATAGCGGCTGCCGAGATCGAACACCGTGTAGCCACCCACCTCCACGTTCCCCGCCTGGCTTGCATACTTGCTGGCGCTGTAGCGGGCGCCGCCGAGCAGGGCCAGGCCTGGGACCGGCAGGCTGTAATCGGCCTGCAATGCGGCGCGCAGACGCGGGACGTTGATCGCCTGGTGCCCTTCGTAGTCATCGGTGCCACTGTTCTGCACCCGGGCATGAATCGCCGCAGCGCTGGCCTGGATTTGCAGGCGCGAGGTCACCCAGCCGCTGGCACCCAGTTCCAAGCCGGTATTCTTCTGCTGGCCTTGCTGCACATAGGTGAAGCCGCCGTTGTCCGGGCGTGCGTATTGATAAGCCTGGCGGATCTGGAATAGCGCGGCGCTGAAGCTCATGCCCTGCCAGTCATGCTTGATGCCCAGCTCCGTCTGGTGCGACAGGGTGGGGGCGAGGATTTCAGAGGCGTTGCTGGCGAACCAGGGCGCGGTACCACCGGCGGACAGGCCTTTTGAGTAGCTCGCGTAGAGCGTGGTGTCCGGCTGCGGCTTGTAGATGAGCGCGGCGTTGGGCAGCAGCTGGTATTGCTGGGTATGGCGACCGGCATCGCCGTTCTCGTCCCAGGTTTCTTCGTCCAGGCGCACTTCGCGGGCACCGATGATGGTTTGCCACTGTTCGTTGAAGGTGATCGTGTCGCTGACGAACAGGCCATACTGGCGGCTGTCCAGGCGGCGTTCGCTGGAACCGACGGGAGCGGTGGCCGGAGGGACTGCAGGTACATCTTCGTTGATGTTGCCGCTGCCGACGCCAATGTTGTAGTAAGGGCGTTGATCCAAGGTGCGACGCTGTGCACTCGTTCCCACCGTCAGCTCATGACCCACGCCCAGGGCGTCGAAGCGGCCATTGAGCATGGCCTGCGCTTCGTCGATGCGACGGGTGTCGTCCGGGCTTCGGAAGTCATAGATGTCGTAGTCGCCTTCGGGGCTGAAATAATTGGGTACCGCGGCACCTGCACAACTGGCTGCGCCGTAGCAACCCCAGGCGAATGCACTGTAATCATCGATCACTACTTTGCTGCGCGAGGCGCTCAGGGTGCCGCTCCAGGCATCGCTGAAGCGGTACTCGAACCGCCCACCCACGTTCAGCGAGTCGTTCTGCACAGGCTTGGCCCAACGCTGATAGGCCAGATGGTCGTCAGGGTCCACGCCATGGGGCACTTCGGTACCGCCCAGCAGTTGATACCCTGGAACCGACAGTTGCTCGCGATGTTGGTACTCGGCATCGAGTTGCAAGATGGCATCGGGGTTGATCTGCCAGTCGAACGCCAGGGAGGCGAAATCGCGCTTGCCGTCGGCATGCTCCACGTAGGAGCGGATGTCTTCATGGGCCAGGTTGGCGCGCAGGCCAAACTGGCGCTCGCTGCCGAACCAGCCCCCGAGGTCGGTGGCCAGGTAGCGCTCGCCTTCCTCGTTGGTCGATACGCTGACGCTGCGCACGTCCTCCGGACGCTTGGTCACGTAGTTGATAAGGCCGCCAGGCGCCGACACACCGCTTTGCAGGCCCGACAACCCCTTGAGCAGTTCCACTTGCTGCTTGTTCTCCAGAGCCACGTTCTGCTCGCCAGCGATGGTCTGACCGTTGATGCGGTAGCTGCTGGCGGCGTTGAGCTCGAAACCCCGCACATTGAAGTTCTCGTAATAGCCGACCGGGGCGTAGCTTTCACCGACCGAAGCATCGCTTTGCAGCACTTCGCTGAGCGTGCGAACCTGGCGATCATCCAACAACTGGCGACTGAACACGCTGACCGAGGCTGGTGTGTCGAGCAGCGGGCCTGGTTGCAAGCCGCCGACCTGGGCTTCGCGAGCCTGATAACCCTCGTCGCCGTAAACCTCCGATACGCGCAGCGGCGCCAAGGTGACGCTGTCATCGGCTAGCCCCTGGGCGCTGTGCAGGGCAAGGCCCAGGCCAAGCAGGCTGAGGGGCAGGCGAGGGCGAAGCGGGGTCATGCAGGGCTCCTTGAAGGCTGGGCGCGGGGTGCGCAGATGCCGGGATGTCAGGCAGGATGGGCGCCGTCGGCGTTGCGTCGGACGGGCAAAAGGGCGCCATGGTAGCAGGCGCGAACGCCCCAGGCGCCAGCATTTCGCAGGCACCTGGGGACTGAAACGATTGGGTGAAGAAAAAAGATCAGCGAGCGGCGGAACGCTGATGTTTTCGCCAGTTGTCGTCGATCTTCGACCAGGTCTTGCCGTCGGTAATGGCCATCAGTTTGCGGCCGTCCTTGAAGGTGGCCAGGAAGGTAGCCTCTTCATCCTTGCCGCCTAGCCAGAGCCCGGCAAGCAGTCCGACGGGCCCTGCTACCAAGGCACCGGCCACGCCCCAGCCGATGGCGCTGCCCAGGCTGCGACTGGGCTCAAGGCTGGCGAGCCTGAGGTCCTTGATGCGTGTGAGGGAAATCCGCTCGCCTGGGGATGGGCTGCGCGGGGTCTTGAGTGTGAGCGATCCATTGCGATACTCGCCTTCACCTTGCAAGAAATCGCCGGATTGCACCGTGAGTCTTGTCATTGTGTCGTCCTGTCCGGGAAAGGGCTTTGACCAGCGCCTACTGAGCGCTGTAGCGCTCGGCAAGTCAACGGGCAGGCGACGGAGGGTTGGTGGCGCATTGCCGCAGGATCTTGCGGGTTAATCCCACGGGCAGGCACAACGAGGATCATCTGCGCCGGCTCTTCCGCGGGTAACCCCCCACAAGGCTTGCCCAGGCCCGCTGGGAGCGGGTTCACCCGCGAAAGGCCAGACAGTCACGCCGCCTGCATGGCCAGCTTGCGCTTGCGCTCGGCCATTGCCCATACCACCAGGGCTAGCGCGCCGATGACCAGTCCGGCCACGACGATCCCCATCCAGCCCTGGCGCTGGAACAACTGGGTGCCCAGCAGCGAGCCCAGCGCTCCACCGATGAAGTAGCAGGTGATGTACCCGGCGTTGAGCCGTGTGCGGGCTTCTGGGCGCAAAGCGATCACTGCGTTCTGGTTGCTGACGTGTATCAGCTGCACCGCAAGGTCCAGTACCAGCACCCCGATCAGCAACGCCATCAGCGAGCTCTGGGCAAAGCCCAGCGGCACCCACGACAGCAGCAGGGCGACCAGCCCGACGGTGGTGCCCAGCGAGCCTTGGCCACGGTCGGCCAGGCGTCCGGCCCAATTGGCCGACAAGGCACCGGCCGCCCCCGCCAGACCGAACAGGCCGATCACGGCATCGGAGTACTGGTAAGGCTCACGGGCCAGGAGGAAGGCCAAGGGGGTCCAGAACAAGGCGAACAGACTGAACGCCAGCAGGCCCAGCAGCGAACGCAGGCGCAATACCGGTTCTTCGACGAACAGGCGGAACACCGAACCGATCAGGGCTGGGTACTTGAGCCCCGCGTGGGAGTGGTGCTGCGGCAGGCTGCGATACAGGGCGATGGCGGTCACCGCCATCAATACCGCGGCCAGTACATAGATGCTGCGCCAGCCGCCGATCTCTGCCATGAACCCTGCGGCAGTACGTGCCAGAAGAATGCCCAGCAGTAGCCCGCTCATCAGCGTGCCCACGGCGCGGCCGCGTTGCTCTGGGGCGCTGAGGGTGGCGGCCATGGGCACCAGCACCTGGGCCACTACCGAGAACAGGCCGGTCAGCGCCGTGCCGAGCAACAGCCAGGGCAGGCTCGGCGCACAGGCGCTGATCACCAGGCCCAAGGTGGCGATGGCGACCATGCAGACGATCAACCGGCGCTGTTCGAACAGATCGCCGAGCGGCGCCAGCAGCAACAGGCCAGCCCCGTAGCTGAGCTGGGCAGCGATGACGATGGTCCCGGCGCTGGCGGTGTCCAGGCCAAATTGTTCGGCGATGCTGTGCAGCAGCGGTTGGGCATAGTAGTTACTGGCCACGGCCAGGCCGGTGGCGGTGGCCATCAGCAGGATCAAGGCGCGGCTCAGGGATGGGGTGTTCATGGCTGCTCTCGTTGCGGGCAATCGGAAGTGGATGCAAGTATCGGGAAGTGCGCGGCATGACGCCAATGTATAGTTTTCAACTTATCTATCTCGAAAACAGATCAATTCATGAACCTCAAGCAGCTCGAATATGCCTTGGCCGTGGCTGACACCGGCAGTTTCACTCGCGCCGCCGAGCGCTGCCATGTCGTGCAGTCGGCACTGAGCCATCAGGTGGCACGGCTGGAGGCGCAACTGGGGGTGAGCCTGTTCGAGCGAAGTTCGCGGCGGGTGCGGCTCACGCCGGCCGGTGAAGCCTTCGTGCTCAGTGCCCGGCCGGCGGTGGAAGCGGCGCTGCGCATCCCCGAGGATGTTGCGGCGGCCTGCGGCCAGGTGCGAGGACGGTTGGCGATCGGTGAAATCAGTTCGCTCACGGCGCTCGATCTGGTCGATCTGTTGGCGGTGTTTCACCAGCGCTACCCAGACGTGGACATCCGCTGGTTGACCGCCAAGAGCGAATGGCTGGTAGCCGATGTCAACGAGCGCCGTCTGGATGTCGGCTTCATCGGCCTGTGGCAGGGCGAGACGCTGCAGGGCGTACAGCATCGTTTGTTGGCCCGTGAGGCCTTGGTGGCGGTGCTGCATCCGGACCATCCTCTGGCAAATCGTGGGCAACTGGCCCTGGCGGAACTCTCGGACCAGGTGTTGGTGGACTTTCCCGAGGGGACCGGTGCGCGCCGGCAGACCGATGAGGCGTTCCTGGCCGCGGGTGTGCAGCGTCGGGTGCAGTTCGAGATCGGTCATATCCGCCTGGTGGAAAAATTCGTCCAGCGCGCCATGGCCGTGGGTTTGGTCCCCGAGCGTATCGCCCAGGGTTTCCAAGGCGTGGCCATGGCCTATCTGGACGATGCGCCTGTGCGTCACCTGTACGCGGTGTGGTCGAGCAGCCCGACGCCGGCGGCGCGGGCGTTCCTCGAGTTACTCCAGGCGCATCTGCAGCCACTATGAGATGTCGCCTCTACGCGGGCAAATCCGAGAAGAGGCGACACGACTCAGGCGGCAAAGCCGCCGTCGGCCGTCAGGCTTGCGCCGGTGATATAACCGGCTTCAGGGCCAGCCAGGTAGGCAACGAAGCTGGCGATCTCTTCGACCTTTCCGTAGCGCCCGATGGCCATCAGTGGGATCAGGCTGTCGGCGAACTCGCCCGACGCCGGGTTCATGTCGGTGTCCACCGGCCCGGGCTGCACATTGTTCACGGTGATGCCCTGTGGGCCCAGGTCGCGAGCCATGCCTCGGGTCAGGCCGACCAGTGCCGACTTGCTCATGGCATAGGGCGCGCCGCCTGCGAACGGCATGCGCTCGGCGTTGGTGCTGCCGATGTTGATGATCCGTCCGCCCTGACCCATATGACGCGCCGCGGCCTGGCTAGCGACGAACACGCTGCGCACGTTGATGGCCAGCATACGGTCGAACTCGGCCAAGTCGAACTCGGTCACCGGCGCCACGGCGAGCACGCCGGCGTTGTTCACTAGGATGTCGAGGCGGCCAAAGGCTTCGACGGTCGCCTGCACGGCCTGCTGCACGGCGGCGGCATCGGCGCTGTCGGCGCGCAGCGCCAGTGCCTGGCCGCCTTCGGCGTGGATGTCGGCAACCAACGTGGCAGCGGTCTCGGTAGCGCTGACATAGGTGAAGGCGACCTTGGCGCCTTCCTTGGCCAAGCGGCGGACGATCGCCGCGCCGATGCCGCGAGAACCGCCCTGGACCAGAGCCACCTTGCCGTTGAGGTTGAATGTGTTGGACATGCTGATCTCCTGCTTCTAAGCAAGGCCCGATGCCTTGGATGGACGCAGTATCGACCCTGGATTACCCGCTGATAAGATGGCAATCACGATTAGCAGAGTAAACCTTAGGTTGATAATCATGGCCGTGGAATCGTTCAGCACACTGGAGTGCTTCATTCGCAGTGCCGAGGTGGGCAGTTTCGCCGAGGCGGCCCGACGCCTGTCCCTGACCCCGGCGGCCGTCGGCAAGAACGTCGCCCAACTGGAAGCACGATTGGGCGTGCGGCTGTTTCAGCGCAGCACGCGCAAGCTCACCCTGACCGAAGCGGGGCAGCGGTTTCTGGGCGAGGTCAGCGACAGTTTTCGCACCATCCAGTACGCCATGGCTAACCTGGCCAGCGCCGAAGGCCAGCCGGCCGGGGCGTTGCGGGTGAGCATGGGCACGGTGTTCGGGCGCCTGTACGTATTGCCATTGCTGGGAGAGTTTTTGCAGCGATACCCGGCGATCATCCCGGATTGGCATTTCGACAACCGCCAGGTCGATCTCATAGGCCAGGGTTTCGATGCAGCCATCGGCGGCGGCTTCGAGCTGCCGCCGGGCGTGGTGGCGCGCAAACTGACGCCTGCGCATCGGGTGCTGGTGGCTGCACCTGGCTACTTGCAACGCCATGGGCCGATCGAGGCACCCGAGGCTTTGCCGCGCCATACCGGTATTCTCATCCGTTCGCCGCAGACCGGCCGCGTGCGTTCCTGGCCGCTGACCAGCCGCTGGCAGGAACAGCGGCCTTTGCAACTGCACCAAGCGATGACCATGAGCGATTCGGACGCCGCCTGTGTGGTGGCCGAGCAGGGATTGGGCATTGCCTTGGTCAGTCTGCCGTTCGCAGTGCCCTATCTGGAGGCCGGGCGTTTGCGTAGAGTGCTGCCGGATTGGTACGTCGACGATGGGCATATCAGCTTGTACTACGCCGAACACAAGCTGCTGCCGGGCAAGACCCGGGCGTTCATCGATTTTGTGATGCAGCGGTTTGCCGAACAGGGGTTGGCGAGGCGGTTCAATGCTCTGGAAGCGCTGTAGATTTGCGGGTTTGGCGTGGGTGGATTCACCCGCGGATGGGCGCGCTCAGACCACCTCGACTACCACCTGAACCTGAGCCACGCCGGCCACCACCAAGCTCACTTCGTCATCGACCTTCTTGCCCAGCAACTGCTGCCCCAGGGGCGAGCGCGGGGTGATGACCGTTACCTGTCCATCCCCTGCATCGATCTTGAGCCCGGCGGCCTCGGGACCTAGGAACAGCAGACGTTGCTCACCGCTTTCGTCTTCCAGGGTGACAAGGTTGCTGATCTGGATACCGCGCGCCGGATCATAGTCGCGTAGCAGCAACTGCTGGTACGCCAGCAGCGACTGGCGGATCTCGGCTGTGCGTCGGGCCTGGCCGGTGGCGAGGTACGAGGCCTCGAGACTCAGGGTGTCGTATTTGTTCTCGGCGATGTTCTCCTCAGCGGTAGCCGCTTCGTAGGCGGTCTGGGCCGCGCGACGGAGCACATCCTCATCGCGTGCGAGGGTCTCGACGATACGGGCGAGCAGGGTAGTCTTGTCCATGGTCAGTAGCAGAATTCCAGCACGTTGGCCTGGCTCTTGTCGGTGGGGGCGGTGCGGTTTTGCTGCAGCCAGAACTGGCACTTGGGGTTGTTCAGGTTGCGCGGGTTGCCCTGTGCGGCATCGGCGGCCTGGCGGGCCTGTTGCTCCTGCAGGATCACCTTGTAGCGTTCGAACATCTCGGCCTGGGCATCGGCGGGCTGGGCTGGTGCTGGCGCAGCGGGGTAGAGGGCCGGTGCAACGGTCTGGGCCACCGGTTGCACCTGCTGCGGCCACCACCGCCAGGCCAGCCATAGGCTCAGGGCGATGGCCACGGCGCCGAGCCATAGGCCAAAGGCCACGCAGAGGATCAGCTGCGCAGGCTTGAGGGTAATCTTCAGTTCGCGGTGACGGGGCATGAGGGCCTCCTGGCAGGCAGTTCTTGGCCTGCATTGTCGCATGGCGGCGGTCGATATTTTCAGCTTCGCGCTTTCGTCTGCGACAATTTATCCGCAGAATCCGCGGTTTTTCCGCGCGGTGAGGGGAGTGGGCATGAAAGCCACCTGGGACATCTTCTGCACAGTCGTGGACAACTACGGCGATATCGGCGTGACTTGGCGCCTGGCCCGGCAACTGGTGGCCGAACAGGGCCTGGCCGTACGCCTGTGGGTGGATGATCTGACCGCGTTCGTGCGCTTGTGTCCGCAAGCCGATGCCGGTGCCTCGCAGCAATGGCAGGCAGGTGTCGACGTGCGGCACTGGCCGGCCCCGTGGCAGCCGGTGGAACCCGCCGATGTGGTGATCGGCGCCTTTGGTTGCCGGCTGCCTGCGGACTACGTCGAGGCCCTGCGGCTGCGCCCCCGGCCTGCGTTGTGGCTGAACCTCGAATACCTCAGCGCCGAAGACTGGGTGGAGGGCTGCCACGGGTTGCCTTCGCCACAGGCCAATGGCCTGCGGACGGTGTTTTTCTTCCCAGGCTTCACCGACAAGACCGGCGGCTTGCTGCGCGAGGGCTCGCTGCTGGCTCGGCGTGAGGCCTTCGAGGCGGATCCAGCGGCACGCCGGGCGTTTCTCCAGCGCCTGGGTGTGCAGGTGGAGGAGGGCACTCGGTTGATCTCGCTGTTCGCCTACGAGAACGCGCAACTGGGGAACTGGCTCGAGGCTCTGGCCGAGGATGCCCAACCCAGCCACCTGTTGGTGCCAGAGGGGCGCATCCTGGCCGGTGTGCGTCGTTGGCTCGACGCGCCAACCCTGGGCGTTGGCGACATGCGGCGCAGAGGTGCGCTGACCGTGCAGATCCTGCCTTTCGTCAGTCAGGACGACTACGACCGGTTGCTCTGGGCCTGCGACTTCAATGCCGTGCGTGGCGAGGACTCGTTCGTGCGCGCCCAGTGGGCCGGCCGGCCCATGCTGTGGCACATCTATGTCCAGGAAGAGAACGCCCACTGGGAAAAACTCGAGGCGTTTCTCGCACTTTATCGCCAGGGCTTATCAGAAAAAGCAGGGGATGCGCTGGTCGATCTTTGGCGTGCCTGGAACAAGGATCAGGACATGGGCGCCGCCTGGCGCGGGGCGCTTGGGCACTGGCCGGAGCTCGTGGCCCATGCCCGCCAATGGAGCGCCGCACAGGCCGCTCGGCCGGACCTTGCCACGACGCTGGTACAGTTTTACCGAAATTGGCTATGATACGCGGCCTCGATTTTTATAAATCCATCCAGATTCGGATACTTCGTAATGAAAACTGGTAAAGAACTGAAACCCGGTACCGTACTGCGGATCGACAACGATCCGTGGCTGGTACAGAAAGCCGAATTCACCAAGTCCGGTCGCAACAGCGCGATCATGAAGACCAAGCTGAAGAACCTGCTGACCGGCTACAAGACTGAAACCGTCTACTTCGCCGACGACAAGCTGGACGACGTGATCCTCGATCGCAAGGAAGTCACCCTGTCCTTCATCAGCGGTGATGCCTACACCTTCATGGACACCACCGACTACACCATGTACGAACTGAACGCCGAAGACATCGACGCCGTTCTGCCGTACATCGAAGAAGGCATGCAGGACGTCTGCGCCCTGACCATGTACGAAGAGAAAGTCGTATCGGTCGAACTGCCGACCACCATCAGCCGTCAGGTCACCTACACCGAGAACGCCGCCCGTGGCGACACCTCGGGCAAGGTCATGAAGCCGGCCAAACTGGCCAACGGCACCGAAATTCAGGTTGCCGATTTCATCGAGATCGACGAGTGGATCGACATCGACACTCGCGACGGCAGCTTCAAGGGCCGTTCCAAGAAGTAATCCTTCTTGCGATCGCAAAAAACCCGGCCTCGGCCGGGTTTTTTTTGCCACTGCAAAATCTTCATGTGATGCCAGGCAGTGCCTTTTACGGGAATGAACCCGCTCCCAGGAGGACACCGCGGCCCTGTAGGAGCGGGTTTCTCGCGAAGAGGCTCAGACGGTCACATGCAGCCTGACATCCACATTGTTGCGGGTGGCGTTGGAGTAAGGGCACACGTGGTGCGCCTTCTCGACCAGTTCCTCGGCTTCGGCCTGGGCCAGGCCTGGCAGGTTGATGTGCAGATCGATGTCCAAACCGAACCCGCCGGGGATCTGGCCGATGCCGACCTTGGCCGTGATCGAGCTGTCTGCTGGCAGTTGCTTCTTGGCCTGGCCTGCGACGAACTTCAAGGCGCCGATGAAGCAGGCCGAGTAGCCGGCGGCGAACATCTGCTCAGGGTTGGTGCCTTCGCCGCCTGCGCCGCCCAATTCCTTGGGAGTGCTCAGTTTGACCTCGAGCTTGCCGTCGCTGGAGCGGGATTTACCATCGCGACCGCCGGTGGAGGTTGCTTCAGCGATGTACAGGGGAGTGACCTTTTGCATCTTGAGCCTCGCTTGTGTGCTGTGCGCCATGGCGCTGGGGTGGGTACGGGATTTAAATTAGCGCTCAATTATTTTGCGCGCAAGATAAATTTGCCACCGCTCATCGGAACGGCCCTACCAGCATAGCCCTCAGAGGTTTTTTTGCAGGCTGGCGCGTAACTCCAACAGGTCGGCTTGCAGTTGTTGCAGGCGTTCGACGCTACGTCCGCTGGCCTGCAGGATGCACGGGGGTACGCGCTTGGCCTCGATCTGCAGGGCGCGGCCCTTGTCGGTCAGTTCTACCAGTACCACCCGTTCATCCTCACGGCTGCGGGTGCGCTTGAGCAGGCCTTCGCTTTCCAGGCGTTTGAGCAAGGGTGTGAGAGAACCGGGATCGGTGAGCAGGCGTTGGCTGATCTCGCCCACGGTCAGGCCGTCCTGCTCCCAGAGCACGAGCATGGCCAGGTACTGCGGATAAGTCAGGCCCAAGGCTTGCAACAAGGGCTTGTAGACCTTGGTCATCAGCAACGAGGTGGAGTGCAGGGCGAAACAGACCTGGTTGTCCAGCAGCAGCTCGTCGCAGGGGGCATTGGTGGTGGCGTTCATGCAGGTCCTTCAATGAGTTCAAGGTGAAAATCTAGCACGCTGATGGTTAGCGCGCTTACTACCCGCGCAGTTCGCTGCGCAGGGCCAAGTCCCATGGTGGTATCGGGCTGAATCGGCTCTTGAGGAATTCGAGCAGCAAGCGACTGCGAGAGTTCGTTTCATGTGCCAGGCGCATTGCATAGATGCCGCTGCTTTCTGCTGGCGGCAGGCCGTTGTCGCAGAACAACGGCACCAGTTCACCCCGCAGCAGGTAGTCGCTGATCAACCACGTGGGCAGGTGCGCGATGCCGAGCCCGGCCAGGGCGCCGAACAGCAGGGTTTCGGCATTGTTGGCCGCCATGCGCATGCGCGCGGGGCGATACAGGCGTGCCTGGCCATCTACCGTGAAGCGCCAGGCGAAGGGGGGAGCCAGTCCGTCCCAGTCCAGGCCGTGGTGCTCCGGCAGTTCGCTGGGGCAGGCCGGTACGCCGCGGCTGGCCAGGTAGGCGGGGCTGGCACAGGCAATGCGCACCATGTACGCCAGGGGTGTGGCCACCAGGCGGGTGTCGGCCAGGGGGCCTGCACGCAGTACCAGGTCGACCTCTCCCAGGTGGCTGCCGTGCAGGTCGACGAAGCTGTCGATCAAGCGCAGCTGCACGTCCAGGCCCGGATAGGCCGCCAGGAAATCCGCAATCGCCGGGGCCAGGTGGCGGCGACCGAAGGCAGCCGGGGCATCGACGCGGATCAGGCCTTCCGGCGCGCTGCTCAAGGACACTGCTTCGGCTCGCGCCAGGCGCAGCTCCTCGATGATGCGTCGGGCACGTTCGGCGAAAGCCTTGCCGGCGGGCGTGGCTCGAACCGCGTGGGTGCTACGGTCGAACAGGCGGCTGCCCACCGCCTGTTCGAGATTGTCGATGCGCCGCGCCACGGCCGAAGGCGTCAGCGGGTGACGCCGGGCGGCGGCGGAAAAACTGCCGGTTTCCAGTACATCGAGGAACAGGCTCAGTTGTTCGGTGAGAATATCGGGGCTCATGGTGGCTCTGCTTGTGCGAATGACGCAAAGCCATTGTGCGCTGCTGTGCGTTTCCCTGCCAGGCATCAATCGCTAGCATGCGGACATCGTTGAATGTGGATGAGGCCCTGATGATCGAGTGGTTGATGAACATAGCGCTGGGCGCTGCCCTGGGTACCCTGGGTGGTCTGTTCGGCATCGGTGGCGGTCTGATCGCCATACCGGCCCTTGGAGTGCTGTTCGGCCTCGACCAGCAACTGGCCCAGGGCACGGCCTTGGTCATGGTGGTGCCGAACGTGTTGCTGGCGCTGTGGCGCTATCACCAGCGCAACCGCATCGAACTGCGCCACGCGCTGCCGTTGGCGGCGTGCAGCTTTTTGTTCGCGTGGCTCGGTTCGATCTGGGCGGTGGGCATCGACGCCCATTCCATGCGCCTGGGCTTCGTGGGCTTTCTGGTGGCGCTGGCGGTGTGGAATGTGGCGCGGATGTTCCTACCGGTCGCCCCGCCGAGCACCGAGCTGCGCTACTCCTGGCCGTGGCTGGGCGTGCTGGGCAGTTTTGCCGGTGCCATGGGCGGGTTGTTCGGGGTAGGCGGGGCAGTGGTGGCCACGCCGATCCTGACCAGCGTATTCGGCGCCACACAAGTTGTGGCGCAAGGGTTGTCCCTGGCCTTGGCCGCGCCCAGCACACTGGTGACACTGGTCACTTACGGCGTGCACGGCAGTGTCGACTGGCACGCGGGTATCGCGCTGGCCATCGGGGGCCTGCTCAGCATCAGCTGGGGGGTGAAGCTCGCCCACGCGCTCCCGGAAAAAGTACTGCGTACGCTGTTCTGTGCCTTCCTGGTGGTCTGTGCGGTGATGCTGGCGTACGAGCTGTAGTTGCCGGCCTTACTTGAAGCCTTCCACGATGTAATCGGCCATGCAGTCGGTGATGGGCGACTGATGCTGGGTATTTCGCAGCAGCATCACGTTGGCCAAGGGCAGTTGCGGCAGGCCTTCCTGCTCACCGAGGGTGCGCAGATTGCCGCTGATCAGGCTCTGCAGTTGCGCTGTCACCGCCAAGCCAGCGGTGACGATGGCGAAGATCGCCGCGAGGCTGGGGCTTGTGTAGGCGATGCGGTAGTCGATGCCTTGGCTTTCCAGGGCATTGCAGGTCCAGGCGCGGCAGAAGCAATCGGTGTTGAACAAGGCCAGAGGCATGGGCCGTTGCTCCTGCGGGCAAAAGCCCTGGGCTGCGGCCCAGACCAGCCGCTCCTGGCGCAGCAACTGGCCAATCTCGTTGCCGGGCTCGCGGGTGACGATGGTCAGGTCCAGATCCTGGCGCAGCATCAGTTGCTTGGACGAGTCGCAGTGCACCTCCACTTGGATCAGCGGATACGCCTGGGCGAAGCTTGAAAGAATGGTAGGCAGAAAGCGCATGGCGTAGTCATCCGGCGTGCCGATGCGCACCACGCCGACCATGTGCGGCATGCGCAGGGTGTTGAACACCTCGCCCTGCAGCTTGAGGATGCGCCGGGCATAGCCGAGCAGGACCTGGCCTTCGGCGGTCAGGCGGACTTGGCGGCCGTCGCGCTCGAACAGCTGGCGTTGGAGGATGTCTTCTTCCAAGCGTTTCATCTGCATGCTCACCGCCGACTGGGTGCGGTTGACCACCTCGCCGGCGCGGGTGAAGCCGCCTTGCTCGGCAATTGCAACGAAGGTGCGCAGGACATCCGAATCCAGGTTCTGGTACTGGGACATTGCATCAATCTCCGAGATGCATGGCATCAGAAACATTCGTTGGATTGATCTTAAGCCTGGCGAGAGACTGAAGCCATCTTCACGGAGGGCTTCAAGATGAAAGGTCAGATCACTTCCCTGTACGTCAAACCTGCCTTTTCGATCACCCATCTGGGAGAGGCCGCACTGGCGCGGATCCTTCGCTGGTATCAGCTGTACCGTCAGCGTCGTGAGCTGCTGAGCCTGAGCGATGCGACCTTGCATGACCTGGGGTTGAGCCGGGCGGATATCCAGCAGGAGGCAGAGCGGCCATTCTGGGATGACCCACTGCGCAAATGACCGGGTGTTGCGGTGGTTTTTTGCGGGTAAACCCGCTCCTACAAGGGTACTGCCACCCTTGCGGTAGCGGGTTTACCCGCGAAGCCGCGACGCGATGCGCCCTTAGCGACGCACTTGCTTGAGCGTTTCGGCAATCAGGAAGGCCAGTTCCAGCGACTGATCAGCGTTGAGCCGTGGGTCGCAATGGGTGTGGTAGCGATCCGACAAGCCATCCTCGGTGATCGGGCGCGCTCCGCCAATGCACTCGGTGACGTTCTGTCCGGTCATCTCGATGTGGATACCGCCGGCATACGAGCCTTCGGCCTGGTGCACCTGGAAGAACTGGCGCACCTCATCGAGAATCTGCGCGAAATCCCGCGTCTTGTAGCCGCTGCTGGCCTTGATGGTATTGCCGTGCATCGGGTCGGAGCTCCACAGCACTTTGCGACCTTCGCGCTCGACGGTGCGGATCAGCCCGGGCAGGTGATCGCCTACTTTGCCGGCGCCCATGCGCACGATCAGGTTCAGACGGCCGGGGTCGTTGGCCGGGTTGAGGGTGTCGATCAGGCGGATCAGTTCCTCAGGGTTCATGCTCGGGCCGACCTTGACCCCGATCGGGTTGTGCACCCCGCGCAGGAACTCCACATGCGCGCCATCCAGTTGCCGGGTACGGTCGCCGATCCACAGCATGTGCGCCGAGCAGTCGTAGTAGTCGCCGGTCAGGCTGTCGCTGCGCACGAAGGCTTCCTCATAGTTGAGCAGCAAGGCTTCGTGGGCGGTGAAGAAGCTGGTTTCGCGCAATTGCGGCGCGCTATCCAGGCCGCAGGCACGCATGAAGGCCAGGGTCTCGTCGATCCGTCCGGCCAGTTGGTGGTATTTCTCCGACAGCGCCGAGTTGGCGATGAAGTCCAGATTCCATTTGTGCACCTGGTGCAGGTCGGCAAAGCCGCCCTGGGCGAACGCGCGCAATAGGTTCAGGCTGGCGGTGGCCTGGTGATAGGCCTGCAGCAGGCGTTCGGGGTCCGGAACGCGGCTTTGCTCATCGAAACCGATGCCGTTGACGATGTCGCCCCGGTAGGCCGGCAGTGTCACCTGACCGATGGTCTCGTCGCCTGCGGAGCGCGGCTTGGCGAACTGCCCGGCCATACGCCCGACCTTCACCACCGGGCAGCCGGCGGCGAAGGTCATGACGATCGCCATCTGCAGCAATACCTTGAAGGTGTCACGGATCTTGGCTGCCGAGAATTCGGCGAAGCTTTCGGCGCAGTCGCCACCCTGAAGCAGAAACGCCCGGCCCTCAGTCACCTCGGCGAACTGCCGGCGCAGCTCCCGGGCCTCACCGGCGAACACCAGGGGCGGGTAACTGGCCAGGGTCTGCTCGACCTTGAGCAGGTGCGCAGCATCGGGGTAGGTCGGTTGCTGCTGGATCGGCAAGGCGCGCCAGCTATCGGGACTCCAGGGTCGGTTCATCACAGGCTCGGTGTTGTCGGCTATAGGCATGATCGCCATGGTATCAGTTGGCGACGCGCTTGTTGCACCGGGGGCATTGGCGGAGAATGTCGGCTTTTGCGCGCACAGGTGTCGGTCATGGGGACGGAGCGGGAAGAGCGGTTGTTGGCCCGGGTCGAGGACGCCTTCGGGGTCATCAGCGTCTATGAAGTGGACGACTACCGCTTCCTGGAGTTTGGCGATGCCATCGAGCAAAGCTGCACGTTTACCGCCGACCCCAGCTGGCTGGAGTACGACTACACTCGCGCCATGCTGGTAGGCGCACTGTGCCATGAGCAGCCCGAGAGCGCGTTGTTCCTCGGCTTGGGGGCCGGCACCCTGACCCAGGCGTGTTTGAAGTTCCTGCCCTTGGACGATGTCGAAGCCATCGAGCTGCGGCCGGATGTGCCGCGCCTGGCCATGGAGTACATGGGCCTTGACGATGATCCGCGGCTGTACGTGCGGGTTGGCGATGCCCTGGAACTGCTGCCGACCGCCGAAAAGGCCGATCTGCTTTTCGTCGACCTGTATACCGACCACGGGCCGGGCGTCGGTCATCTGGCGTGGGGCTTTTTGGAAAACTGCCAGAAGCAGCTCAACCCCGGCGGCTGGCTGGTGATTAACCAGTGGGCTGGCGATGATGGCAGGCCGCTGGGCGCGGCCTTGCTGCGAGGGCTGTACCATCGCCATTACTGGGAACTGCCGGTGAAGGAGGGCAACGTCATCCTGCTGGTACCGGCCGATCTCGACCAAGTACTGGACCTGGACGGCGTGGGTGAGCGGGCCGCGGCCCTGGCGCCGCGTCTTGGGTATTCGCTGGAGTATCTGATCAAGGCGATCCGGCCCGCGACCTGACGGTTGACGAGCGTCTGGGAGGCGTCGCTTTCCATCGAGGCTGTAGAAACGATTCAGCGGCGACGACGCGATAGCGGCAAGGTGGCCCTCTCCACTGAAAAAAATCTCACGGTCGAGCACGGATTCGGGTATAGTACGCGCCGGTCTTTTAGCGGACCTCAAAATCAGGTGGTGCAAACCCTCCGAGTCCAGCTTCGGCTGCACGTCCGCTAGGCGGACCTCCCCAAGACGTTCCTTTTTCAATCGTTTTCGCAAATCCCCGCCGCCAAAGCTGCCTGGGTGACCTTTTGGTCTTTCAAGGCATGTGCAGCTTTGGAGCATGGGTCTTTGCGGATGCACATAGAGGCAGACCCATGACCCAGGAAACCGGCGGATTCGCCGCTCTCGATCTTCATCCGAACATCGTTGCCGCCGTGCTGGCCACAGGCTATGAAGAGCCATCGGCCATCCAGCAACAATCGATCCCGATCATCCTCGCCGGTCACGACATGATCGGCCAGGCGCAGACTGGCACCGGCAAGACCGCTGCCTTCGCCCTGCCGATCCTCAACAAGATCGATGTGAGCAAGCGCGAACCGCAAGCCCTGATCCTAGCGCCAACCCGCGAGCTGGCGCTGCAAGTAGCCACCGCCTTCGAAACCTACGCCAAGCAGATGCCTGGCGTGAACGTGGTGGCTGTCTACGGTGGTGCCCCGATGGGCCCACAACTGCGCGCCATTCGTAACGGCGCACAGATCGTCGTCGCCACCCCGGGTCGCCTGTGCGACCACCTGCGCCGCGACGAGAAAGTTCTGTCCACCGTCCAGTACCTGGTACTCGACGAGGCAGACGAAATGCTCAAGCTCGGCTTCATGGACGACCTGGAAGTCATCTTCAAGGCCATCCCGGAGTCGCGCCAGACCGTACTGTTCTCCGCCACCCTGCCGTCTTCGATCCGCTCCATCGCCGAGCGTCACCTGCGTGAACCGAAGCACGTCAAGATCCAGAGCAAGACCCAGACCGTCACCGCGATCGACCAGGCCCACCTGATGGTCCATGCCGACCAGAAGATTCCGGCTGTGCTGCGCCTGCTGGAAGTGGAAGAGTTCGACGCGCTGATCGCCTTCGTACGGACCAAGCAAGCCACCCTGGACCTGGCCGCCGCGCTGGAAGCCAAGGGCTACAAGGCCGCCGCGCTGAACGGCGACATCGCCCAGAACCAGCGTGAACGTGTCATCGACTCGCTCAAGGATGGCCGCCTGGACATCGTCGTCGCGACCGATGTCGCCGCCCGAGGCCTGGACGTACCGCGCATCACCCACGTGTTCAACGTCGACATGCCGTACGACCCGGAGTCCTACGTGCACCGTATCGGCCGTACCGGTCGTGCCGGTCGCGATGGTCGCGCACTGCTGCTGGTCACCCCACGTGAGCGTCGCATGCTCCAGGTCATCGAGCGCGTGACCGGGCAGAAGGTCGCTGAAGCCCGCCTGCCGAACCCACAGGCCGTGCTCGATGCACGTATCAAGAAGCTGACCGCAAGCCTGGCACCGATGGTTGCCGAGGCAGAAGCCAGCCATGGCGAGCTGTTCGACCGCCTGACCGCAGACCTGGGCTGCAGCCCGCGTGCCCTGGCTTCGGCCCTGCTGCGCAAGGCCACCAACGGCCAAGCCTTGGATCTGGCTTCGGTCGAGCGTGAGCAGCCTCTGGTGCCGACCTTCACCCCGCGTGAGCGCGGCGAGCGTTCCGATCGCGGTGAGCGCAGCGAGCGTGGTGATCGCGAGCGCCGTGCGCCAATGCCGCTGGCCGAAGGCCGCGTGCGTTGCCGTACCGCCCTCGGTGCCCGTGACGGCATCGCCGCCAAGAACCTGCTCGGCGCGATCCTCAACGAAGGTGGCCTGGCGCGTGACGCCATCGGCCGTATCCAGGTACGTGACAGCTTCAGCTTGATCGAGCTGCCTGAAGACGGCCTGGAGCGTCTGCTGTCCAAGCTCAAGGACACCCGTGTGGCTGGCAAGCAGCTGAAGCTGCGCCGCTACCGCGAGGATTGATCCTGGCGCAATGAAAAAATCCCCGGCCTAGGTCGGGGATTTTTTTTGTCGGTGCATTGGCGTGATGTGCCGTACAGGGCCGCACAGGCCTGGGGCGTGAAACGGTCCTCAGTCGAATCGATAGATGTCCATCCCAAGCGCCCCCAAGGTGAATCCTTGATGGACGACACCAAAGCGCTCGCCCGCCCCCAGGGCAAAGAACAACGGCAACAGGTGTTCGTCGCTGGGGTGATTGCGCACGGCAAACGGCGCCTGTTGTCGGTAGTCGAGTAGCGCCTGCCGGTCATTCTGTGTCAGCTTTTCCACTACCCAGTCCCGAAACGCCAGCGCCCACGGCTCGATCACGTCCGGCCCGGCGTGCCAGTCTAGCTCGCCCAGGTTATGGGTAATGCTGCCGGAACCGATCAGTAGTACGCCTTCGGCGCGCAACCCGGCAAGCGCTTCGCCAACTTTGAGCTGCAGGGCTGGGCCAAGTTGGCTGGGCAACGACACCTGGATGACGGGAATGCTGGCATCCGGATACATCAGCGACAGCGGCACCCAGGCGCCGTGGTCGAAAGGGCGGTGGGTGTCCAAGTGGGTGGGCAGGCCTGCTGCCGTCAGCCGGTCGCTGACCTGTTGGGCCAGTTCCGGCTCACCGGGGGCGGGGTATTGCACGGCATACAGCGCAGCAGGAAACCCATGAAAGTCATGCCAGGTTTGTGGCTGTGGATTGCCCGTCACCAACAGCTCACGGCTCTCCCAGTGCGCCGATACCACGATGATCGCCGCGGGAGGTGCCAGGGCATTGGCCAGCTTGGACAATGCCGGCCCGCTGGCGCCGGGTTGCAAGGCGAGCATGGGCGAACCATGGGAAATGAACAGGCTGGGCAGCATGGCGATGTCCTGGCGGTTAAGATGCGTTCATCTTCGATCAGTTACCGATCGAGATCCAATATAAGTTTTCAGCGCATTTCATCGAAAAACCGGGAGGAAGCATGGAGCCGGCGTTCTGGCACAAGCGGTGGGCGGACAATCAGATCGGCTTTCATCAGGCTCAGGTCAATCCTTACCTACAAACCTACTGGCCTGCGTTAGGCCTGGCGCAGGGTAGTCGCGTGCTGGTGCCCTTGTGTGGCAAGAGCCTGGACCTCGCCTGGTTGGCGGGGCAGGGGCATCAGGTGTTGGGCGTCGAGCTGTCCCGGCGCGCAGTAGAGGACTTTTTCAACGACCACGGCTTGGCGCCGCAGGTGACCCAGCAGGGCGCCTTCGAAGTATGGCGCAGCGGTGATGTGGAACTGTGGTGCGGGGATTTCTTTGCGCTGACCGCGCAGCATGTGGGCGATTGCGTCGGCCTGTATGACCGTGCGGCGGTTATTGCCTTGCCCCCTGCCATGCGTGAACGTTACCTGGCGTTGCTGTCGCGGCTGTTGCCGGATGCCTGCAAGGGCCTGATGGTGACGCTCGACTACGATCAGGCACGGCTCGACGGGCCGCCGTTTTCGGTGGCGGATGACGAGGTGCGGGCAGGGTTCGCTGGCTGGCAGGTGGAAACGCTCGAGGAGCGGGAGATCATCCAGGAGAGCCCGAAATTCGAACAGGCCGGGATCACGCGTCTGATTGAGCGGGTATATCGGCTGTTGCGGTGAAGGAGTGTGGTGCAGCGATTGCACAACGAAAAAGGGCGACCGAAGTCGCCCTTTTTTTCATGCGATTGGATCAACCGCGGCGGCGCAGCGCCTCGATGCGGTCTTCCAGTGGCGGGTGGCTCATCAGCAGGCCTGCCAGGCCGTGCTTGAGGCCACCATTGATGCCGAACGCCTTCAAGGTGTCGGGCATGTGCACAGGCATGCCTTGCTCCACGCGCAGGCGCTGCAGGGCGCCGATCATCGCGCCGGTGCCGGCCAGCTGGGCGCCGGCTTCGTCGGCACGGTATTCGCGGCGGCGCGAGAACCACATGACGATCATGCTGGCCAGGATACCCAGGATCAGCTCGGCGACGATGGTCGCCACATAGTAGGCGATGCCTTGGCCTTCTTCGTTCTTGAAGATCACCTTGTCGACGAAGTTGCCGATGATGCGGGCGAAGAACATCACGAAGGTGTTCACCACGCCTTGCACCAGCGCCAGGGTGACCATGTCACCGTTGGCCACGTGGCCGATTTCATGGGCCAGCACGGCACGCACTTCATCAGGCGAGAAGCGCTCGAGCAGGCCCTGGGATACGGCCACCAGAGCGTCGTTGCGGTTCCAGCCGGTGGCGAAGGCGTTGGCTTCGTAGGCTGGGAAGATACCCACTTCCGGCATCTTGATGCCGGCCTCGCGGGACAGTTCCTCGACCGTCTGCAGCAGCCACTGTTCGTGGCGGGTGCGAGGTTGGCTGATGATCTGGGTGCCGGTGGTCATCTTCGCCATCCACTTGGAGATGAACAGCGAGACCAGCGAGCCGGCGAAGCCGAACACGGCGCAGAAGACCAGCAGTTGGCTGAGATTGAGGTCAACGCCGTTGGCCGCCATGAACCCGTTGAAGCCGAACAGGCTCAGGGTAATGCTTGCAACCAGCACCACCGCGAGGTTGGTGGCTACAAACAACAGAATGCGCATCATGGTTGTTACGTTCTCCTGACGGATGAAAATGTCGCGTACTGCGGGCTATATAAGGGGCGGGTCACACTGATTCAACCGGCCGACTATTTCAAACTGTGTACGGCGGAGTATGGCAGAGGATAGGGCGTGGGCTGTGGGATAGAGCGTTGCAGGATGTAAGAACTCTCCTGCAGAAAACGCTCCATGACGGCGCTGCGAATCATCGAGGACTATCGCCGACCCCGAAGGCAGTCGGGCGAAGGCGATAGCCTGGGAAGGGACACAGTCCCCCTCCGATAGCTTACTGCTGGTAGGTGCGCAGGAAGTTGCCGATCCGTCCGATGGCCTGCTCCAGATCGTCCACCCGCGGCAAGGTCACCACGCGGAAGTGGTCCGGCCAAGGCCAGTTGAAGGCCGTGCCCTGGACGATCAGCAGTTTTTCCGACAACAGCAGGTCGAGGACGAACTTTTCGTCATTGTGGATCGGACAGACTTTCGGGTCGATCTTGGGGAAGGCGTACAGCGCGCCCATGGGCTTGACGCAGCTCACCCCGGGAATGTCGTTGAGCAACTCGTAGGTGCGGTTGCGCTGCTCGAGCAGGCGGCCTGGCGGCAGCACCAGGTCGTTGATGCTCTGGTAGCCGCCCAGGGCAGTCTGGATCGCGTGCTGGGCCGGCACGTTGGCGCACAGACGCATGTTGGCCAGCATGTCGATGCCTTCGATGTAACTCTGGGCGTGCTGCTTGGGCCCTGAGATGATCAGCCAGCCGGAGCGGAAGCCCGCCACCCGGTAGGACTTGGACAGGCCGTTGAAGGTCAGGCAAAGCAGGTCCGGGGCCAGCGACGCGGTGCTGATGTGCACGGCTTCGTCGTAGAGGATCTTGTCGTAGATCTCGTCGGAGAACACCACCAGGTTGTGCTGGCGGGCCAGCTCCAGCATGCCCAGCAGCAGTTCCTTGGAGTACACAGCGCCGGTCGGGTTGTTCGGGTTGATGATCACCAGGGCCTTGGTGTTCGGGGTGATCTTGGCCTTGATGTCTTCCAAGTCCGGGAACCAGTCGGCCTGTTCGTCACACAGGTAGTGCACAGGCTTGCCGCCCGCCAGGCTGACGGCGGCGGTCCACAGCGGGTAGTCCGGGGCCGGGATCAGCACTTCATCGCCGTTGTTGAGCAGTGCCTGCATGGACATCACGATCAGCTCGGACACGCCGTTGCCGAGGTAGATGTCCTCAATGCCCACACCCTCGATCTGCTTTTGCTGGCAGTACTGCATGACCGCCTTACGCGCGCTGAACAAGCCTTTGGAGTCGCTGTAGCCTTGGGCGGTGGGCAGGTTACGGATCACATCCTGGAGGATCTCGTCCGGCGCCTCGAAGCCAAACGGCGCCGGGTTGCCGATGTTCAGCTTGAGGATGCGATGGCCTTCCTCTTCCAGGCGTTTGGCGTGCTTGAGCACTGGGCCGCGAATGTCGTAGCAGACATTGGCGAGCTTGTTCGATTTGCTGAACTGCATGATGTGATCCCGATTGAGAAGTCGCGGCGCGCCGCCGTCAAAAGGTTTGAAAAGGGCGGAGTGCATGCCAGACTGGCTGGCAAAAGAAGCCAACTAATATACGTGTCACCCCCGCCATAAAGAAAGACGGCGCGAGTGAAATTCAGCCTGCCGAGGTTCCCCCATGCAAAAGATCGACAAAACCCTGGAAGAATGGCGCCAGATGCTGGATCCGGCCCAGTATGAGGTGTGCCGTTTGAAGGGCACCGAGCGCCCCTTCAGTGGCAAGTACAACAGCGAGCGTCGCGATGGCATCTACCACTGCATCTGCTGCGACCTGCCATTGTTCGACTCGCGAGCCAAGTTTGACTCCGGCTGCGGTTGGCCCAGTTTCTACGAGCCGATCGAGCAGAGCGCCATGATCGAGATACGCGACACCTCCCACGGCATGATCCGTACCGAAGTCACCTGCGCGCGTTGCGATGCCCACTTGGGCCACGTGTTCCCCGATGGCCCGCCACCGACCGGCCTGCGCTACTGCATCAACTCAGTGTGCCTGGACCTCAAGCCGCGTGACTGACCGGAGACCTGAGATGGCCGATACGCTGAAGAACATCCGCTGCGTTACCTTGAAGGGCGAGCAAAAGGTGCTGGGTGACTTTCCGGGCAAGGCGCTGCTGGTGGTCAACACCGCCAGCCAGTGTGGTTTCACGCCCCAGTACAAGGGACTGGAGCAGCTGTGGAAGCAATACCGCGAACGCGGGCTGGTGGTCCTCGGGTTCCCCTGCAATCAGTTTGGCAAGCAGGAGCCCGGGGATGCCTTGGACATCGCGCAGTTCTGCGAGCGCAACTTCGGTGTGAGCTTCCCGTTGTTTCGCAAGATCGAGGTCAATGGCCCGGATGCCCATCCCTTGTTCGTCGAGCTGAAAAAGCGCGCACCCGGCATCCTGGGCACGCAGCGGATCAAGTGGAATTTCACCAAGTTCCTGGTCGACCCTGCCAGCGGCAAGGTCACCCGCTACGCCCCCAACACCAAGCCTGAGGCGCTCAAGGCATCGATCGAGGCCTTGCTCAGCCGCTGATCGGCACCCAGTGGTCGACCAACGCCAGCAACTCCTCGCGACGAAACGGCTTGGCCAGGTAATCGTTCATGCCGGCGGCGCGGCAACGCTCGCGCTCCTCGGGCATGGCGTTGGCGGTCAAGGCAACGATCGGCAGTGCTGGCCATCGCCCGTCCTGGCGGATGCGCCGGGTGGCCTCGTAGCCGTCCATCACCGGCATGTTGCAGTCCATCAGCACCATGTCCACCGTCTCCTGCTCCAATCGCGCCAGGGCCTCGGCGCCCTGAGTGGCGAGCAGCACCTGGCAACCGAGTTTGACCAGCATGCCTTTGGCCACCAGTTGATTGACCGGGTTGTCCTCTACCAGCAGGACGCGAGCCCGTATTGGCTGGGGCTGGGCCTGCAGGTGGGGCAGGGGGACGTCGGCCTCGACACCCTCCAATGCGCGGCGCAGCGTCTGATACAGGGTGTTGCGTGCCAGGGGGCGCGCCAGTTGCAGCAGGGGGGCCAGTTGCGTGGCGTGCTCCTGGGTGAGGAAGTTGCCATACGCAGTCACCAGCAGAATCGGCGCCTGCAGGCAGGAGCGCAAGGTGTCCAGGTGGTCCACATCGTCGGTGATTACCAAGTCGGGCGTGGCGTCGGCGGCCTGCGCAGCATCATCGAAGCCGTGATAGGACAGTCCCCAGCCAGGCAGCAGCTTGTGCAACAGTTCGGTCAGGCCACTGGCAGCGTTGCTCAGAACGACGACGCGCCCATGCAAAGGGGCGGGCGGGATGGCCTCGGTGTGCGCGAGCAGGGGCAGCTCAGCCGTGAAGCGGCTGCCAAAGCCTGCTTCGGAGTTGATGTGCAAGTGACCTTGCATGGCCTTGCACAGGTTGCGGGTCAGGGCAAGGCCTAGCCCCGTGCCGCCGTACTGGCGGGTGATGCCGGCGCCGGCTTGGGTGAAGGGCTGGAAGATGCGCGCTTGGGCCTGTTCTGGGATGCCGATGCCGGTGTCGCACACTTCCAGGCGTACGCCCCCGACGATCGGCGTCAGGCGCACATCGACCCGGCCAAAGCGGGTGAATTTGAGAGCGTTGGACAGCAAATTACTCACAATCTGCCGTACCCGGGTCGGGTCGCCCAGCACCGTGCTGGGAAAGTCGGGGCTGATCAGGCAGGTCAGTTCGACGTTGGCTGCCGCGTTCTGCGACAGCAGATTGGCGGTGTCCTCGACCATCGCGCCCATGTCGAAGGGGATGCGCTCAAGCTCCAGTTGCCCAGCATCGAATTTGGACAGGTCGAGAATATCGTTGAGCAGTTCCACCAACACCTTGCCCGAGTCGTGTGCGATGGATAGCTGCTGGCGTTGTTCGGCGGCCAGCGGGCTGTCCAAGGCCAGGGAAATCATGCCGAGCATGCCGTTGAGCGGCGTGCGGATTTCATGGCTCATGTTGGCCAGGAATGCGGCTCTGGCCTGGGCCATGTCCAATGCCTGTTGGCGGGCGTGCTCCAGCTCTTGGTTGGACTGGCTGAGGCGGTTGTTGCTGGCCTTGAGCTCGTCGGTGCGGGCCGAGACGATATCCTCCAGTTCGTTCAGGTACTCGGTCAGGCGGTTTTCGGCATTGCGGCGTTGCTGGATCTCGGTGGACATGCTGACGAACTGCTGGTTGGCGACTTTGACCAGCACGCCGATTTCATCCTGTTCATGGCCATGGGGGCATGTCAGCCGTCCCTGGTGGGGATGGCGCGGGTCGCTGCCGCTCAGAGCGGCGATCACCGTTACCAGTGGTTTGGTCAGCATCATGTAGAACAACGCCAGGAGAATGCCGGCCAGCACCAGGCTGCGGGCGAAACCATTGACCAAGGTGACGCCTGCGCGGTCCAGAAAGCGACCGCCAAAGGCATAGGTGTCGATGTCCAGATACAAAGTGCCGAGGTATTCATTGGGCAGGCTGGACAGAAACAAGCGTTCCTGAAACTGGCGCTGTTCGCCAAACAGGAAATCGCTCAGTGGCCGGTAGCGGTCTTCCTGGCGAGGGCGGCTGGCGTCGGCCAGCACGGTGTCGTTGTTGTCGACCAGGCGCGCGCGGATCACCGCCGGCGATTGCAGCAGGCCACCGATCAGCTCTTGGGCAAGCTCTGCGTCGATGTTGTAAGTGATGCGCGACAGCGGATCGTGGCTGATTTGCAGCAGCGCCTGCACCTCGCGGTTGATGGACGCGTCTTCGCTGGCATAATCGATGCCGATCTGCACGAGGCTGAGCAGCGCCCCCAAGATGAAGCCGACCATGACTGTCAACCGGGCTTGCTTGTATGACAGGCGATTGGTGAACTTGATATCCATGGAGTCCGAGCCGGTTTACGTCCCTTGCGCTGCGCAAGCATAGTCGATACAGCCAAGCTGCTCGCGTTGGTTTCAGGTTCTGTACCGCTCGATCATGGGCTTTGGCGGCACCTCAAACCCGGGGGCTGCATCGTGCGAAGCCTTGGACAAACTCGTCGTGCGCCGGTCGTCCGGCTGCGGCATCCGTAATGCCCGTTGTACCTATCAGTTCGCCCGCTATTGGTTCGGGCGGCAATTGTTGGAGCAGAAACAATGATCGACCTCAACGCCAGCGGCTCCGGCCTCGATGGCTACGACCTGCTGGCCGCGCAAGTGCAGGCGCTGTTTGCCGACGAGCGCGACTTCATCGCCAATGCCGCGCAGTTTTCCGCGTTTCTCTATCATCAGGTTGAGGACCTGAACTGGGCTGGCTTCTATCTCAACCGCGACGAGCAATTGGTGCTCGGCCCGTTCCAGGGCCAGGTGGCCTGCGTGCGCATCCCCTTCGGCAAGGGTGTGTGCGGAGCGGCCGCAGCATCGCGTCAGACCCAGCGGGTCGAGGATGTGCATGCCTTCCCAGGCCACATCGCCTGTGACAGCGCATCCAATAGCGAGCTGGTGATTCCACTGGTGAAGGCGGGCAGGCTGATTGGTGTGCTGGACCTGGACAGCCCGAAGCTGGCGCGGTTCAGCGAGGCGGATCAAGCCGGGCTGGAACGCCTGACGGCGATTTTCCTTGAATTGACAGATTGCTGAAAACGACAAGGGGCCTATGAAAGCCCCTTGTCTTTGCTGCGTTTTCTGTGGGAGCGGGTTTGTCCGTGAACACTGGCGTAGCGCGTTATCTGCTTCGCGCAACGAGCAGGTTGACGAAGTGGTCGAGAGGTTCAGCCCTCAGTCGTAGAGTGCTTTCTTCTTCCAGTTTTCGCTTTCGTCGGTCTTCAGACCTTGGGTCAGCGCATTTTCGTCGTTTTCCGCAGGTTCCATCTTGTCCTTCACTAGTGCGTCGGCACGGGCCAGGAGCTTTTCCAGGTAGATGCGCTGTTCGTCGTATTGCTTGGGGTCCTGCTGTTTGCGCAGGTATTGCACACCCCGGTCGAAAGCCAGCCGCGCCTGGCCGGGTTGGTTCTGCTGCAGGGCTTGCTGGCCCAGGTTGTTGAAGAATTCGATGTGCAGCAGGACTAACAGATGGCGAATCTCCTTGACCCAATACTTGCCTTCATTGGTTTGCAGGAAACCTTCCTGAGTGGCGCGTACGATCTGGTTGTGCAACGACTCCAAGAGAAAACGCACTTCCTTGGCCTTGGCCTCGGTCTGGATCGGGCTGGGCGGGTTGTTGATCGCAATGCCGTCGCCTTTGGCAACGAGGCTTTCCAGCTCGCTGATACGTCCCTTGATCTCGGCGTTGTGCTTGTCCAGCGCCAGTTGACGCTGATAGAGGTTGAGCTCCAGGCGGGTCAGAAGCACCTTGAGGGCCGGTGTCATCAGTTGCCGGGGGAAGGTTTCGCTGATTTCGCCGCAGCGACGCAGGCGTTCTGCCAGTTCTATTTTCAGGCGAGCGCGCTCAAGCTTGGCGTTTTCCACGACATTATTGAGGTAGCCGATCACGATCAGTAGCGCGATACCTGCCACGATGAGCAAGGTGATCAGAAGTGGTGTCACCGTTAACGCCTCGTCAAATAGATGAATTCCGACTTGAGTGTAGGAGAGTTCGCCTATGGCCGGGTAGGGCTATCCGACAGGATTGCGAATTGCTCTGCTAGCACTTTGCCACGAGCTTGCCGACCTGCTGTCAAAAAATCAACGCCAGCCGTTGGGCGCATCATGCCTGTTGTCTTTCTAAAGCCGGAAGTCATTGATTTAAATAAATTTCCAGAAAGGGGTTGACGCCCCCTCAAGGCATCCATAGAATGCGCGCCACTTGCAGCGTAAAGCTCACAGCAAAGCGCGGCAGGGAGTGAAAAGTTGTAGTGTGTGTCCCCTTCGTCTAGTGGCCTAGGACACCGCCCTTTCACGGCGGTAACAGGGGTTCGAGTCCCCTAGGGGACGCCATTTGCGGGAATAGCTCAGTTGGTAGAGCACGACCTTGCCAAGGTCGGGGTCGCGAGTTCGAGTCTCGTTTCCCGCTCCAGTTTTCCTGAGTTCTGCCTCTGGCAGAGCTTAAAAATCCAGTCGCTGTCGAAAGGCATTGAGCTGGTGCGCTGAAAAGCGTTGGGTATGTCCCCTTCGTCTAGTGGCCTAGGACACCGC